>NZ_JAKJSL010000035.1:0-93027 GCF_050336815.1 Photobacterium nomapromontoriensis | reverse complement strand
CACATAAACAGTAAAAGAATTTACTTAGCGACCATAGCGCAGCGGTACCACCTGATCCCATGCCGAACTCAGAAGTGAAACGTTGTAGCGCCGATGGTAGTGTGGGGCCTCCCCATGTGAGAGTAGGACATTGCTAAGTGCTAAATTGCTTAAATGCTGAATAGACGCTGCGGAGCGGTAGTTCAGTTGGTTAGAATACCGGCCTGTCACGCCGGGGGTCGCGGGTTCGAGTCCCGTCCGCTCCGCCACTATACTAAGCCCGAGTCTGATGACTTGGGCTTTTTACATCTGTTGAAAAATGAGTAGACGCGCGGCGCGATAGTTCAGTTGGTTAGCCTCTTTACCTTGAAGGCAGCGGCCTGTCACGCAGGGGGATGCGCTGTTCTCAAGGTTGATAGAAAGTCCCGTCAGCTCCGCCACTATACTAAGCCCGAGTCTGATGACTTGGGCTTTTTTCCATCTGTTGAAAAATGAATAGACGCTGCGGCGCGATAGTTCAGTTGGTTAGCTTATTTACCTTGAAGGCAGCGGCCTGTTACGTCGGGGGACGCGCTGTTCTCAAGGTTGATAGAAAGTCCCGTCCGCTCCGCCACTATACTAAGCCCGAGTCTGATGACTTGGGCTTTTTTACATCTGTTGAAAAATGAATAGATGCTGCGGCGCGATAGTTCAGTTGGTTAGCTTATTTACCTTGAAGGCAGCGGCCTGTCACGTAGGGGGATGCGCTGTTCTCAAGGTTGATAGAAAGTCCCGTCCGCTCCGCCACTATACTAAGCCCGAGTCTGATGACTTGGCTTTTTTACATCTGTTGAAAAATGAGTAGATGCGCGGCGCGCGTAGATGCTCGGTATAGTATTTTTGAACGATCGCAATTGCTAATCAAACAACTTGATTTTACATAACTGCTGCTATGGTTAACGAGCATAAAGACTAAGATTGAAGATCTTTTAGTAAATAAAGGGCTTATTATTATGGTTATGCCAGTTGATATGCCATTGAGTAAAAGAGTAAAAGATGTTATTCAACAAAAAAAACATATCTTTTTTCTTTCTTGTCTCATTTTAAGTCTAGGGCAATTATGTTTAAGTTTGATATTCCCCTTACTGCCATGGATCGCTGAAGAATTACACCTATCAAGTCAAACTATACAATGGATAATCATTAGTTACTTATTGGGTTATGGACCTTCTCAGCTTTTATATGGCCCTCTTTCTTATCGGTATGGTCGAAGACCTGTAGTCTTATTTGGGATACTGATTTCAATCATTGGTTTTACGATAGTTATTTTCAATACGGATAGTTTTTTCTATATCGTATTGGGACGGTTTATCCAGGGGCTCGGTGGCGGATGCGAATCTGTTCTAGCAAGAGCGATTATTCATGATAGCTATAAAAGTAAGTATTTTCTGACTGCGACAACAGGCTTAGCCATTTTTTCTGCTTGTGTACCTGTTTGTTCTCCAATTATAGGTGGAATTATTAATCATCATTATGGTTGGTATAGTGTCCTTTGCTGTCTTTTTATCTATGTCGTCATCGTTTATATTTTACTCATCATATTTTTACCAGAAACAGTGATAAAAAAGGATACAAATTTTTCGTTACCAGAGCCGATCAGAACGTATCGCCAGTTGATTAAAGATCGTTATTTTATTCATTATTCAATTATCTCATCATTAAATGGGGCATTAATCATATTTTTAATGGCATGGGTTCCTTTTGTTTTAGAAAGTGAATTTCAATTTAGTTCTGAGCAATATGCATTTTGGTCTGTTATTCCTGCTATAGCTTTATTTTTATCCTCTTGGTGGAGTTTTCATTTTCGACATTCATATAGCACCTCTTCAATATTAATGGTTTGTCCTATTATTCAATTTCTATCTGGTTTATGCCTTATGTTGTATCCACATGAAATTTTTTTTATAACGGTTTGTTTTTTTATAATTGGTTTTCTACAAGGGCTTATATTTCCATGTGCTCAAGCATTATTAATGGTTCCATATGGCAATTATTTAGGAACAGTGAGTGCATTATCGGGAGCATTACAGATGGTTTTTGCAGGGTTAGCATTAGTAGTAATTAATATAGAGAGTATTACTAATTTCGTCACTGTTATTATGTTTGTATCACTCTGTACAGCTTTAATGATATTTATTGATGGGGCAATAATGCATGAGTAAAAACAAAAATCATAAGTTATTAAATGTCAAATATTGTATAAATGATGGATATGGTTTGTTTTGATTAAATCGCAACAACCTAAACACAAAACGTATTCTGTGTTTAAGTTATTGAATGGTACTAATTTGATAGCCAAGATGGCTTACGGTTTTGATAAATAAGAATAGGAATAAGTAAGAATATTATTGTTAATGCGACAAGAATAGCAATATATGAAAATGAACTTCCGGTATTAATTTGAGATGGAGGGATAAAACTTAAGCTTAATGCAATAAAACTTGAAATAAAGCCAAGTGAACCGACAATCCAAATGCCTATATTTCCAAACGGTATTTTATAAGGCCGGTTTACATCAGGTGATTTATAACGTAAATATATGGCACTGGAGAATAATAATAGGTACATGATTAAATAGAGTATAGATGCAAGCTGCCCTAATATTTGGAAGGCGGACTGGACAGAAGGCAAAATTACAAGCATCATTGATAGTATGGTTACAATTACTCCTTGTACATAGAGTATTGGCATTTGTACACCATTACGATTACTACCTTGTAGGATTGTAGGTAGATACCCTTCTTGGCCTACTTGATATAAACCCGTTGATGGGCCGGCAACAATAACGGTTATTTGACCAAAAACACCAATAGCTATAGCAGCTGTAATGACTTGGCTCATCCACTCAATATGGAAATGTTTAAAAATAGTATCGTATGTGATAAATAAGCTTTCAACAAGGTTAATTTTATCATGTGGAACGACAGCACTGATAATCAATGTACCTATAACTAAAAATAATACCGTCATGCTTGATGCAATAGCAATTGCAATAGGGTAATTTTTTGATGGATTATCCATGTTTTGAACATGGACTGCGTTTATTTCCATACCTGAGTAAAAAAGAAAAACACTTGATGCTAATACTAGATTATGAAATTGATGAAAGTCTGGGAGTAATTCATTAGTTGATACTGGAAATTCAACACTTCCCTTTGAGTAAATATAACAAATTCCACTAATGAATAAAATTGTTAATGGTAAAATTGTTCCTATTATACCTGCTGCAGCACTTATTCTAGCTGCTGATTTTATTCCTTTTGATGTCGTATATGTTGAAAACCAATAAATACCCAAAACAACAGTAAGTATAAACTCTTTATTTGCGGCAATTTCTTTAGCATGGTTAGTATCAATAAATGCTATTGAAACAGCAATAAAAATAAGCATGGTAGGAAAACAAATAGTTGTTGCTAGCCATTGTAAGTAGATAGAGATGAATCCTACTCTTTTACCAAATGCTGCACTAATCCAATTAAATACTCCTCCTTTTTGTGGCCAGCCAGTCGCTAATTCAGCGGCGACTAAAGATACAGGGATAAGAAAGCAAACGGCAGCAAATAAATAATAAAAAATCGAAGTGAGACCATATTCTGCTTCAGGCGCTAATCCTCTTGTACTTAATACTGTTGTTATGTTCATAACGGCAAAAGTAAGTACACTAATTTTCATTATTTTTTGTGTGTTTTTTTTTACTTGTACATTCATACCTACTCACTTAAATATAGTAGGCGAATATATTATATTGCCTACTATATATTATCTAATTAATCATTAGTTGATGTTGTCCAGCTTGGTTTTCGGCAAGCATAGATGATGAAAGGTATAACAGTGAAAGCAATTGTACCTATAACAAGAATACCGATGTAGGTTGATGGTGAACCAATAGATATTTGTGACGGTGGAATAAAGCTTAGAACAAACGCTAATATTGAACCAAATAAACCGATCCCAGCAATAAGCCACAATCCGAACATTCCACCGGGTAATTTATATGGGCGAGGGGTATCTGGTTCTTTATATCGCAAATAAATAACAGAAAGGAATAGCATAATATACATGGCTAAATACAGGATAACAGCCAATTGACTGATCATCTGATATGCTGCTTGTACGGATGGCAATAATGTCATGATAATGACAAGCGCTGTCACAATAGCGCCTTGGCACATTAGTATGTTTTTTTGTACGCCATTTGTGTTTGTTTTTTGTAATATAAGCGGTAAATATCCTTTTCGTCCAACTTGTAATATCCCTGCAGATGGCCCTGAAATTATGGCAATTATTTGACCAAGTACACCTAATGAAATTGCAGCAGCAGTCACGTTACCGAGCCATCCTAATCCAAAGTGAGCAAATAGTTTATCGTAAGCGACTAATAAGCTCTGAACTAAGTTAATATCATTTTTAGGGATTATTGTGGCGATGGATAATGTTCCAAAAATAAATATAATAACTGTAAATACGGTGGCATAAATAATAGCTAGAGGATAACCTTTTGAAGGGTTTTCAACCTCTGTTACGTGAACTGCATTAATTTCCATACCTGCGAAGAATAGGAATATGCTTGCGGCAAGAACCAGATTATTGAAATTGCTAAAATCAGGTACAAATCCTTTCATTGAAAGATCAAAATGAATAGGATTACCATTTGCAATATAAATAATTGCTAAAGTAACTAAAATAATACCAGGGATAATGGTACCAATTAATCCAGCTAGAGAGCTGATTTTTGATGCTGTTTTTAAGCCCTTCAAACTGATAAATGTTGCAAACCAATAAACAACCAGTACGACAATGCCACTATAGAAACGGTTAGCAGCTAAAGCTTGGTCAAACGTTTGATCGGGACCTATAAATGCTAACGCAACACCGGCAAAAATAAGAACGGTTGGGAACCAAATTGTCGTTGCTAGCCATTGAAGATAAATGGCTAAAAATCCTAATCTATGACCAAAGGCTTTACTTACCCAGTTAAAGACCCCCCCTTTTTGTGGCCAACCGGTTGCCAATTCTGCTGCGCATAAGGCCACTGGAATGAGAAAAACAACTGCCGCAAAAATATAATAGAAAGCGGCAGTTGTACCGTATTCAGCTTCAGCTGATAAACCTCGTAAACTAACCACTGTCGTTATATTCATTATTGCTAATGTAGCGACAGTTAATTTTGTTTTTGATGCGCCTTTATTCGCCAATATAGTATCAGACATGTGTCAACCCCATAGATAACAAATCATGGTCATGAAAAACACCGGTGTTAGTCACCGGTGTTTTATAAGATGATGGAATTAGTTTTCAGATAAAACTTCATCTCTTGCTAGCAGAACACAATCAATTGCATAGCGCATGATTTCTGGCGTGATATGAACGTTCATTGGAAATATTTTCAATGCAAATATATACGCGTCAGGGTCTGTGTCGTTTCCATTATATTCAGCAACACGGAAACCTGTACTGAAGCTTATATAAGGAGTATAACGACCATTAATTTTCTTACCATCACGGAACCAGTGATATAATTTGTCACCGATGGCTTTTGTTAGCATGTTATTTTTGACTAGTTGCTCTTTATAAGCAGGGTCAGTCAGCTCTTTTCGGTATTGCTCTTCAGCCATTACACCATCAGGGTATGCACGGAATAATGTCACTAAGCCATGATCTTCTGAGTTCACGCATACTGTTTCTGTATGAGAAGCAATTACATTTCGTAGGAAATATTGGTCTTCTAAAATACCGCCTAGGATTGCTTGGAAGCCTTCGTAGCCAAAATATTTCATTGTTGCCCAACCAGCCAATGACCCTGTTGCAGCTCGAGAGACTTCAAGCGTGTAGTCGAGTGGGTTATATGGCGAACGAGGTTGTAAATATGCAGAACCAGGACGTTTTAGTAATGTTTCGAACTCTTCACTATTTTTATAAACAAAACAGCTACTTGCATATGGAGACCAACCTACTTTATGGAAGTCCACACCAACGGCATCAGCGTATTGCACGCCAGACAATGCTTTCGCATTTGCTTTTAGTGAAGGGATTATTTCTTTGGAGAATTGAAGTGGGTTAACATCAAAGTCATATTCTTTAAATGTAGCCCAAGCCCAACCAACAACTGAATCGCAATACAGTAATGCTTTACCATATTTTTCAGTGTTATTTGGATATTGGTCGAGCAGCTTACGAACACCTTCTACCGGGTCAAATGCGTTAGCATCTGTTGTACCCATAGTACAAACGACAGAAGCAACAGGGATATCTTTTTCATGGCAGTCTTTAAGAATTTCTTCTAAATGTGCCAAATCCATTGCATTAGTATGAACATCAGTACGAACTTTAATAATATTATCCATACCAAGGCCCATCCAGTCAGTGCTATTGAGCATGGTATAGTGAGCTTGGTGAGAACAAATTACTTTTGCATCCGTACGGACACCTTTTTGACGAGAGTCTCTCAATACGCGGCTTAGTGCATATTTTACATGGTAAGTCCAACAGCCAGAACCACCGTACGTATATAGACACCCTGTGTTTTCAGGATTCCATCCAAATAAATTACCTAACATACCTGCACTTTCTAATTCAGCACGGTGTACGTTCCATGAATATTCGCCTTCAAGGATGTTAGGTGAGAATATCTCTGATAAAACCGCTGCAACAATAGATGCAGTGTTTGCCTGCGGAATAACATTACACATTGTCAAAGGGTGGCCCCAGTTTGGTAATCCCTCAAACAATGCGACAGTATCATCAATCACTTTGTCAGTAGTGCTCATTTGGCTTGGCATACTGATATGTTTAATATGATCAAAATCTATAGTTAGTTTTGGGTTTTTACCTAAGTAGGCTGGACCTTCAGCATCTGGACGAAGTTGATCTATGGCTTTTACTGCTTTGTCGATGGCAGTAACGAGCGGGTCTGATTCTTCATTTTGGTAAGCAGGAAAAGCACTGAGCATATCTTTACGATATTTTGCCCAATTGCTTGCATCATTTGTAATGTTATTCTCTATATCCCAGTTTTGCTCATATGTTTTCATTTCTTAAGCCCTTAAGTGATCATTACACCTAGTCACCAAAGAAATAGTCTATGTTTGATTAAAATCGTAGGCTATTACAATGATAATTCGCAGCATGCTCTATAGCAGTAACTTGCTGTCGTTTATTAAAATAACAGTGTTTTATTATAAAGAAACGTACCAATGCAATATGTTACTTTGCAATATTGATTGTTTAAAAAGGGTTCGTATTGTGCATTTATTGAGTACATCATACGTAAAAATCATGATAAATCAGAAGTTTATGCTTGTGTGTATTTGTGGAGGTGATTTTAGGACTTTGGCTGGTAACCCTTGCTGCGCATAGCTTGGAGCGATAAGCGACGCCACTGATTAGTGGGGGATAATGCAAAATATTATGGATATAAAGAGCAAAAAATGAGAGGAATGATTGAAAATTTTTAGCCAATATCACAAGTCATTATCATAATTAAAGTCTAAATTTAAGCTTAAAAAAGGCCTTGCAACCCAGCATTTATCTTTTAATGGCAGCTACCCATGAATAAAATCTTACAATGTTGATGGGAGCGCGAATCGGTGATGGCTTGCGTTGCTCTGATTGGCTGTGAGAGGCTAGGCGTTACTGCGTGTTGAGATAAAGGTGAGTCCTTAGATGAAGTATTTTTTTGAACGTACCGAAACGTCGAGCACGATTACCATTGTGCTGAAGCCGCATTCTTTATATCTGATGTTTCTCATGCTGGGCTGTTGGTTGTTCAATGATTTTGTTCTACAGTCTGTGGCGATTGCCCAGATAATCATGCCTATTTTTATCGTGTTTATGGTGATTCGATTTTTCTCTTTGATCAAAGTACAGAAAGAAGTCATTGTCGCGATGAAGCAGGGGAAGGTTACAACATCAGGCAGTAAGTTTTCTGTTGCCAATCCATTTACCTATACCATTGTAAAATAGTCGTCTATTTCTTTCCCACGGGGACAGGCTCTCTTGATACCTCGCTGATTATATTCCACTCAATAGCGGCGCATAATAGCGTCAGTTTATTGAGGATCACAAATGGTAGCGTTTAACTGGAAGCCGTTGTTATTGGCCTGCTTAATTGTCAGTATCGGGCAATTAAGTTTGGGATTGATTTTCCCTACTTTGCCGTGGATCGCGGCAGATCTCCACCTTAGCTCCGGGCAGGTTCAATTACTCGTTTCAGGTTACCTGCTTGGCTTTGGCCCCTCTCAATTGGTGTACGGGCCTCTGTCTGATGTGTATGGTCGCCGCCCGGTATTGCTGGGCGGATTAATTGTCGCGCTGTCTGGTTTAATGCTTGCCGTGAGTCATGGTGATAATTTTGCCATGCTGTTGGCGGGGCGAGTCATCCAAGGCCTAGGAGCCGGAAGTGTTGCTGTGCTTGCCCGAGCCTCTATCCGAGATAGTTATCAGAACCATGATTTTGTTAAAGCGATGACGTGGCTGGCGATTGTAGCGGCATTTACGCCGATTGTTGCTCCGGTGGTGGGGGCCATGGTGAACCATTATTCGGGATGGCTAGCGGTTTTTATCTTGCTGCTGGGTTATATCGCAAGCGTATGGTTAATATTGCTGTTGTTATTTAAAGAAACGTTGGCGGTAAGCACTCGCCGACAAACCGTAAGATCCTTGGTCGGTTCCTATTTCTCATTATTGCGTGAAAGACATTTTTTGTCTTTTGCCGCCATCGGTTGGATCAACTTTTCGCTGGTAGTGATATCGAT
The DNA here is from genome assembly GCF_050336815.1 of Photobacterium nomapromontoriensis. NCBI lineage: Bacteria > Pseudomonadati > Pseudomonadota > Gammaproteobacteria > Vibrionales > Vibrionaceae > Photobacterium > Photobacterium nomapromontoriensis. Next base: position 84,256 of record NZ_JAKJSL010000035.1, on the reverse strand, counting down.
CTCTTTGATGCCATTCATCATGCAGGTACAGATCGGCTTGTCTTCAGAGCAATATGCCTTATGGGCGATGGTTCCTGCATTTGGTTTACTTTCTGGTGGTATGGTTTGCCAGCGATTGCGGCCAAAATTAGGAACGGCACGCATATTGTTGTTGGCTCCTTTACTGCATTTTGTTGCTGGTTCGGTATTGATCGCCGCTTCTTTGAAGCCGGAATGGATGAGTGTCGGACACTTTTTATTGGCGATGGCTAACGGCATGGCCTTTCCTTGTGCCCAATCATTGCTGCTGATCCCCTATGCTGATAAGGCGGGCACTGTTGCGGCATTATCCGGTGCATGTCAGATGGTATTTGCTTCCTTACTCAGTAATAGCCTACTGAAGTTAGGGATTAGTCAGGCTTGGCATTTAGGCGGGGTGATTGTGGTAGGTGCTGGCGTTGGTTTATTACTGGCTGTGTTGGGCAGCCAGAGTGAAAGCGGTCGTCGAGCAGTGGCGAGTTTGAGCGGATAATCCATACTTAACGCAGTGCTTTGGTTGAGGACAGGTTATGGTGAGGTGGGGCGTATCATTGCTTATTGTGGGCGCCGTGGTTGTGATGGCTGCGTGTATCAGTCCTTATGAAGATAACTTGGCAAAAGGTAAAGAGTGGGCAAAGCTGGGCACTTACCATGGTGAGCAAGGATACAGTGAGTGGAGTGAACAGGACTTGATCCGGCGTGGCGCGTTATCGGAAATCGATTATGAAAAATATCGCGCGGGTTATTTGCAGGGACGGTTTGACTATTGCCGGGGTAAACGTGAGATTAATACAGTGGTTAACCCTGCCTATCCTGATGATTGTAATGATAAAGAGACTCGCTCAGCGTTAGCTGACCGAGGGTACTAAGCGGAATGGGTCACTGAATAAATAAAAAAAGGCTGCTTGGCAGCCTTTTTTTATCGTAAAAAGTGCAATTAGTTATTGCTGTGCAGCTCGCTGTTTAGCTCGATAGCCGCTTTGTTAGTTAAGCACTCAATCACACCGGTCATAGAGTTACGACGGAATAGCAGATCAGGTTTGCCCGCTAAATCACGTGCTTTGGCAACACCTGCTTCTTGACCGTTGTTGTCTAGCAAACGCACTTTGGAACCAGCGGTTACATACAGGCCAGATTCAATGGTACAGCGATCACCCATTGGGAAGCCAAGGCCTGCGTTTGCGCCAAGCAGGCTGTTTTCACCAATCGATACCACTACTTTACCGCCGCCAGATAGAGTACCCATGATGGAAGCACCACCGCCGATGTCTGAACCGTTACCCACGACAACCCCCGCAGAAATTCGACCTTCAACCATGCTTACACCGGTTGTACCTGCGTTGAAGTTGATGAAACCTTCGTGCATCACCGTGGTGCCTTCCCCGACGTGAGCGCCAAGACGCACGCGTGAGGTATCGGCAATACGTACCCCTGTTGGTACCACGTAGTCGACCATTTTCGGGAATTTATCAACACAATCAACCGTTAGGGTTTCGCCGTTTAGGCGTGCTTCCATCTGGCGTTCTGCCAATTCAGGGAGGTCGATTGCGCCTTGGTTAGTCCATGCAATATTGTGCAGCAGACCAAAGATACCATCTAATACTAAGCCGTGAGGCTGAACTAGGCGGTGTGATATCAATTGCAGTTTCAGGAAGCCTTCAGCCACAGAAATAGGTGCTTCGTCGGTTGCTAGAATAACAATAACCAGAGGTTGAGATGAGTGTGCCGCTTTCGCTGCAAACTGCGCACTTTTCTCTTCGCCAGCAGCGCTAAATGCACTGGCTAGATCTGCACATTGTGCAGGTGTAACGTCCAGTGCTTGGTTGCCTTCTTTGTAATCAACAATAGCGGCAATGGCAGTAACAAGCTCATCAGCTGGGTTCAAGATTGGGGTTGGGAAGAAAGCCTCGATAATTTTATTGTCGCGGTTTTTAGTCGCAGTACCGAGGGCAAGTGAAAAGCTGGCCATTATTGTTCATTCTCCATATTGATATGATTAAGCACTGCACAATTGGCAGTCTCCCTTTTGGGGGCTTATCTTTATACTAAGTTGAAACCATCATAAAGATACTTGGCCGGATATTGAAGGGCTAACCGAGCGATCAGTAAAAATGACAGCATTCTTTCCAGTGTTTGATGGTCACGATGATGGTTGGCATTATGCTGAGAAGGAGGCCGATATTGTGAGTAATAGGTATAAAAAAACCTCCAGACAGGAGGTTTTTTTATAAAGATGCCAGCAATAAAAAATTATGCTGCTTCGTCAGTAGATTGCTCTGTAACGATTTCTGGTTTAGTCGCTTTTTTCTTTGGTGCTTTTTTTGCGCCAAGAGCAACCAGCACTTCTTCACGTTTCTGCGCAAGGAACATAGACAGTTCCTCTTGCTTTGATTCGTCATCGAACAGTTCACTTTCGCTTAGTAAAGCAAACATATCGTCAGCCATATCCAGCATTTTGTCGTATGCGTCAGCTTCGGATTTAGAGGTGAAAGTCATCTTTTCTTCTCCGTTGCGCTCAACCACATATTTGACGATAACAGCCATGGTCACCCTCTCCTGAAATTGATTTACTGGCTGTTTATACAGTAGCATAACAGGCCATGTCCAGTGATAAGCGTGTTAATGTGATGGCAAGAGAAAAATTTGAACAAATTTACGCCCGTGCAGCGGAGCGCAAGGGCGGAGTGGCTGAACTTGAAAAGCGATTGGTTACCCCCTTAACCGTGGAACAACTAAAGACGATTGGTGATGACCGCTGGTTGGCGGCATTCAGCCAGAAGGTGTTTCAGTCAGGAATGAGTTGGCAGGTAGTGCGGAAAAAGTGGCCAAATTTTGAATCGGTATTTTTTGGGTTTGATATCGAAAAAATGCTACTGATGCCGATCGAAATGTGGGAGCGTAAAGCAACTGATCCCGCCATTATTCGTCATTTAGGCAAGGTGATGACGATTCCGGCTAACGCACAAATGATTCATGATGTGGCATTACAACACGGATCTTTTGCAGATTTTGTTGCCAACTGGCCCGGCGATGATATTACCGGACTATGGTGCTACTTGAAAAAACACGGCGCACGCTTAGGTGGCAATACTGGCCCTTATACGTTACGTATTATGGGTAAAGATACTTTTATTCTCAGTCAAGATACCGAAGCGTATTTACGTCAGTGCGGGATCATCGATGGCGGGCGTGATACTCAGAAATCCCTTACTGCGACTCAAAAAACGTTTAATGAGTGGCAGCAGGAATCAGGGCGGCCGTTATGTCAGATTAGCCAGATCATCGCCTTCAGTTGTGGTGATAATCATATTTAATCATCCGTGTCGTCATTTGAGGTATCTTGCCATTGCTGGCAAAAAGCCAGAAACAGTTTGAGCAGCGGGCTTTGGTATTTTTCGCGATGATACAGTAGCCAGTATTGGCGCTGCATATCGAGCGGCAGATCAAGGGTCACCAACCGCTTATCTTTGACTGCATGACTGACCGCCCGGCGTGACAGGCAGGTGATCCCTAACCCGGCAGCGGTACAGTTGATGATAGCCTCGGTGTTATTGAGTTCAAATGCCTGCTGCCAGTGTTCCAGACGTGGTGCGAGCCGGCTGAGGAAAAATTCACGGGTACCGGATCCGGGTTCCCGTAAAATCCACTGGCAATGCTCTAAATCTGCGAGGCTGAGTTGTTTATTGTGAGTCAGGGGATGATCCGGATGGCAAGCCACCACCATCTTATCTTTAAGCCATGGTAATACCGCTAAGTGGTCTTCTTGGACTTTACCTTCTACCAGTCCGACATCGAGTTCGAACTCTGCCAGCATGTGGCAGATCTGAGCCGTATTGGAAATAAACAGCGATTGATCACTGTGTCCTGATTCTTGGCGAAAATCACGCAGCAGGAATGGGGTCACTTGATTACCGACTGTATCGCTGGAGCCTATTTTCAGCTTGCCAGTGATCGGCCCTTCCTGACTGAAAAGCTGCTCGATATCCTGGCTGCGGGCCAGTAGTTCATCGGCCAGAGGCAGTAGTCGTTTCCCCTGTTCATTGATTAGCAAGCGGTTGTTATTCCGGTCAAATAACTTGTGACCAAGTTGCTTTTCAAGTTCAGACAACGCCATGCTAACGGCGGGCTTTGACAGAAATAATTTGTCCGCAGCAGCGGTGATAGTGAGCTCTTGAGCGACACTAACAAAAATCTTCAGTTGGCGCAGGGCGATATTCATGCAAACAAAGTGTTCAGTAATATTTAACTTACCATTAAATATATTCAATTATCATAAATCATTCAAATTTTATACACTATTGGTGTGTTAAGAAGCGACGGCAAGAGAGCCGAGTAGAGTAGTTTATGATTCAGGCAACGAAGAAAAAAGTATTAGGCGCGCCAACGCCAATGGCAGGATTAGCATTGGGTATCGCTAGTTTGGGCTGGTGTTGGGAAAATGCCGCTGATCTGCATGGCGTTGGCCAAATGACGGGTGCCGCAATTGCCAGTGTCTTACTGCTCGTGCTACTGGTGAAGTTCCTGTGGCATCCGAAATCGTTATGGACTGATTTAAGTCATCCAGTCGTGGGCAGTGTAGTTCCGACGTTTGCCATGGCGACCATGGTGGTATCAAAGGCTCTGGGGATGTATTTTGCTGTTGCTGGTCAGGCATTATGGTTGTTTGCAGTGATCCTACATCTGATCTTTTTGGCCCTATTTACTTATCATCGCGCCTCAGAATTTGAGCTTCACCACATGGTGCCAAGTTGGTTTGTGCCACCGATTGGGATCATTGTGGCGGATGTGGCCTTTCCGGGAGGGGCGTTGCGCCCGCTGGCTGAGGGGCTACAACTTTTTGGGATGAGCATTTATGCGGTAATGCTACCAATGATGATTTACCGTTTGATTTTCAGCCATGAAATTCCTGATGCCGCCAAACCGACGATTGCCATTATGGCCGCGCCAGCAAGCCTATCGTTGGCTGGTTACTTAACCGTAACGCAGCATCCATCACCGGTGATCATTGGTTTGTTGGGCGGAATTGCGGTGCTGATGACATTCGTGATTTATATTGCTTTCTTCCGTCTGCTTCGTCTGACATTCAGCCCAGGCTACGCGGCGTTTACCTTCCCGATGGTGATCGGTGCGACGGCACTGTTCAAGATGGCAGCATGGATGGTAGCAAGTGGTTATGCGCCAGAATATGTTCAGCAGGTTTCAACCTTGGCACATATTGAGCTATATGTTGCGACGGCAGTGGTGGGATATGTCGCTTTACGTTACCTCGCATTCTATCGCCCAATGTCACGTCTGGTTAAACCAGCCATACGGCACGCATAATAGCAGGCTCGTATCCCGCTATCTTGAGATGAATGTGTAGTGATAAGCCCGGTGGTCGAAAGCGATCCCGGGCTTTTTTATTGCATAATTTTGGTTTGCAGCTAACAAGTCGATAGTAGACAATCACAGTAATTTCCCCTGCTGGTGAGGCACCTGCGTGTTTACTGTCTATCACTCCAATCAGCTGGACTTACTCAAGTCGCTGCTTGTTGAGCTTATTCGTTTTCGACCTTTAGAGAATCCGTTTGAGGAGGAGCAAATCCTGGTGCAAAGTCCGGGGATGTCGCAATGGCTGAAGATGGAGCTGGCAAAATCGTTTGGGGTTGCCGCCAATATTGAGTTTCCGTTACCGGCAACTTATATCTGGAAAATGTTTACCCAGGTATTGGCCGATGTGCCAGAGCGCAGTGCTTTCAATAAAGAATCGATGACCTGGAAATTGATGCAGGTGCTGCCACAGCAGCTTGAACTGCCTGAGTTTGAGCCATTGAAGCGCTATTTAGAAGATGATGAAAGTGATCTCAAACTCTATCAATTAGCCGAGAAAATTGCCGATATCTTTGACCAGTATCTGGTCTACCGGCCTGAATGGATCCAGCAATGGGAAGCGGGTGATGAGGTTATGGAACTCGACGGTGAGCACCCCTGGCAGCCGATGTTATGGCAAGCCCTGTATGATCATACTCTTGCGCTGGGCCAGTCGCCGTATCACCGTGCCAACCTCTACGAACACTTCATTGATACACTGGAAAACTACGCCAGCAGTGGCACCGTGCCAGACCATCTACCCAAGCGGCTGTTTGTGTTTGGTATTTCTTCTCTCCCGCCGCGCTATCTTGATGCCCTTGCGGCACTGGGCAATCACATTGATGTTCATCTGATGTTTACCAACCCGTGCCGTTACTACTGGGGGGACATTCGTGACCGTAAGCATTTGGCCCGTCTCGCGGCCAATAAGCGGATCATGTTACGGACGGTGAACGACGAGCAAGCACTGAACGATCATATTGAGCAACTCAAAGACAGTGATGAAAATCATTACGATGCCGACATGCATAATGATGTCGTGGGCAATAGCCTGCTGGCTTCAATGGGCAAGCTGGGGCGTGATAATCTGTACTTATTGTCAGAAATGCAGGTCAATGAAGTGGATGCCGGTTTTGTCGATATTGAGCCGGATTCGTTACTGCATGCGATTCAGGCAGATATTTTGAATCTGGAAGATCGCCAGAACGACACGATCCTTGATAACAGCCTGCATAAATTCCCGATCAGCCTCGATGATAGCTCGCTGGCGATCCATGCCTGCCATAGCCCAATGCGAGAAGTTGAAGTCTTGCATGATAAGTTACTGTCGATGTTTGACATGGATCCGAGTCTTAAGCCACGCGATGTGATCGTGATGGTGGCTGATATCAATGCCTACAGCCCAGCGATCCAAGCGGTCTTTGGTAATGCTCCGGGCCAGCGTTATATTCCCTTCTCGATATCAGACCGGACTGCCGAGCAAGAAAACCCGATCCTGTTGGCCTTTTTACGCCTATTGTCGCTGCCTGAAAGCCGCTGTCATGCCTCTGAGCTGCTGGAGCTGCTAGAAGTACCGGCGGTGATGAGCAAGTTTGGTTTTGATAGCGAGAGCTTCGAAAAAATTAAGCGCTGGATAGAAGAGGCAGGTGTTCGCTGGGGACTGGACGAACAAACCGCCAGCCAGTTTGACTTGCCTGCACAAACCCAGAATACCTGGCTATTTGGTATCCAGCGGATGTTGTTAGGTTATGCTATGCCTCACGATGCAGGCTTGTTTGATGGCATCTCAGCCTACGAGCAGGTGCAGGGTCTCGATGCGGAACTGGCGGGGCAGCTGGCGGGATTTATTGATTGTTTGGTTGGTTACCGTCACTTGTTGGCGCAACCGCATCCGGTTGCCGGTTGGACTGATATTCTCAATTCCCTGCTTGATGATTTCCTGAGCGTTGATCTTGATGGAGAATTGGTCCTGAAATCGATCCGCGATCACCTGCATCGCTTACATGAGCAGTTGGGCGATGCCGGCTTCGATGCCGAGATCACGCCTGAAGTGTTGAATCAGTATCTGCACGACAAACTCTCCGGTGAGCGGGTGAGCCAGCGTTTCTTAGCCGGTCAGGTTAACTTCTGTACTCTGATGCCGATGCGTTCGATCCCGTTTCGGGTGGTGTGTCTGCTCGGCATGAACGACGGTGCCTATCCGCGTAACATCGCCCCGGAAGGGTTTGATTTAATGAATGGCCGGACCCGGGCGGGTGATCGTTCCCGTCGTGATGATGACCGTTACCTGTTTTTAGAGGCCATTCAATCGGCTCAGGAAATTTTGTATATCAGTTATGTTGGCCGCTCGATCCAAGATAACGCCGAGAGGATGCCATCGGTATTGGTCAGCGAGCTGGTGGAATACTGCCAGCAAGGGTATTGCTTGGACGGTGATCATGATTTACCCGTTGATCAGTCGGCAGCCAAGATTAAAGCCGCGCTGATTCACCATCATTCTTTGGTACCTTTCAGTCCAACCGCCTTTAGCGGTGAGCAGGCTAGTTTCGCCGCAGAATGGTTGCCTGCCGCAGCCCGTACTGGTACCGCCAGTCAGGCATTCCAACTGGCAGCCTTGAGTGCTGATCCACTCCATGATGGCTCAATGATGGTGTTAGAGCTGGCAGAGTTACAACGTTTCTGGCGTTTACCGGTCCGTTATTTCTTCAACCGCCGCCTGAAAGTCTTTTTTGAACCGCCAATGGGGGTAATGGAAGATGATGAGCCGTTTGTCTTAAATGGGTTAGAAAGCTACCAGCTTCGTGATGAACTGCTCGACTTGCTACTTGATGCCAGAGTAGAAGGTCGCAATGAGGATGAGGTGTATCAGGTGTTTGCTGCAGAGCAGAAGGCGGCAGGTAATCTTCCGGTTGCGGCTTTTGGTGAATTGGATCTGGGTGCCACCCGACTTGATGTATTGGCGTTGGTTGCGGAAGTTGAGCCTTTTGTACAGCGCCCACTGGACGATCATGAAGTTGATCTGAGTTTCATCATTGAGGGAGAGACCGTTCAATTGCAGGGCTGGCTGAAACAGCGTTATTCGTCCGGTTTACTGCGTTATCGCAGTGGTAAGATCCGCGCGCAAGACCACCTTGCGGCCTGGTTTGATCACCTTTGCTTAGCCGCCAGTGGCAAAGGACAAGAGACCCACCTGATCGGCACCGATAAGCATTTGTTGCTGCACACCGTTGAGCCTGATCAGGCGAGGGCGTATCTGCAAGAAGTACTTGAACTGTATTTTGAGGGGTTGAATCAGCCGCTGGCCTATTTCCCGAAAACGGCACTAGCGGGTATTCAGGCCTGTATTGGTCGTGATGGAAGCTGGAAAGATGATGATGAAACACGTGAAAAAGCCATGAATAAGATGGCTGAATGTTTCAATGATGGTTATCTGTTTGCGGGTGAAGGCGCTGATACCTATATCGCTCGAGTATGGCCATTGTGGACCGATGAACTGGCGCAAGAGGCATCTCAATTAGCTGCACGAGTACTGCAAGCGGCAATATTGGGCAGTGAATCGGTAGAGATGTTGTGATGAGGCTGCATGGTGCGATAACGGGGATAAAGCGAGATGGGAGTAGTGTGGCCGTCAGCAAATCATTGTTAGTTGTAGGGTGTCTGCTGTACGACCACTGGTGCAGAGGTAGACCAAGTTTCTGCTGGCGATACTAACCAAACCCTATTGGCTAAACCGTGAGTGAGTTCTCACAACAAGGGGATAACTATCGTGGTTAAGATATTTAAACTCATTATAAGTACTTGATCACATTGGCAATGTGACCAGTGTCACGCCAAAAATAAACCTGCGAGGTTGCTGGGGTCGCCTGGTGGCTTAACTAAGATCATAGAATTTGGAACGACAATCCATGGATAACGCAAGCGTTGCCAACACATTACAACCAATGACCTTCCCCTTGCATGGGGCGCGTTTAATCGAAGCTTCAGCTGGTACGGGGAAAACCTTCACCATTGCCAGTCTTTATCTGCGATTGCTGCTTGGTCATGGTTCGGTAGAAACGCGTCATGGTAATGAACTCACGGTAACGGAAATTTTGGTTGTGACGTTTACGGAAGCGGCCACCGCCGAGCTGCGGGATCGTATTCGTGCCCGAATCCACGATGCCCGGTTAGCTTTTAGTCGCGGTGTTAGCCATGATCCGGTCATCGCGCCATTGCTTGCGGAAATCCATGATCATAAAGCGGCGGCGGAGATTTTGCTTAATGCCGAACGGCAGATGGATGAAGCTGCGATTTATACTATCCATGGTTTTTGTCAGCGGATGCTGACTCAGAATGCCTTCGAGTCAGGTAGCCGGTTTAACAATGAATTTGTCACTGATGAAAGCCAGCTAAAAAGTCTCGTGGTTGCTGATTACTGGCGGCGTAATTTTTATCACTTAGCCACACCATTGGCGAGTGAGGTGCGTAGCATCTGGTCATCCCCTGCCGCGTTGTTGAGAGATATTGGTAATAGCCTGACAGGGGCCCCCGTTAAGTTATCTGTTGCTGCCATGAGTGATTCCCTTGCGGATCTGCATCGGGAAAATATGCAGCGTATCGACAAGATTAAGGCTCAATGGCGTGAGCATGAAGCTGACTTTGAGGCGTTGATAGCCAATTCTGGGATCAATAAACGCAGTTATACCAAAAAAAGTTTACCGGCTTGGCTGGCACAAGTGAGCCAGTGGGCAGCGCTGCCGACGGACAGTTATGAACTGCCCGATAAACTTGAGCGTTTTCATCAGCAAACCTTGATTGAGAAAACGGCCAAAGGTGAGCCACCTGAGCACCCGGTTTTTGCTGCCGTCGCAGCCCTATTGGATACCCCAGCTAATTTGCGTGATCCACTGATGGCGCACGCGATTGAGCATTGTCGGGCGCTATTGGCACAGGCGAAGGCGCGTAAAGGCTGGTTATCGTTCGATGATTTGCTGACCCAGCTGTCTGCCGCAATTGAAAACGATCATGGTGATTGCCTGACGGGGCGTATTCGCACCCAATATCCGGTGGCGATGATCGACGAATTCCAAGATACTGATCCACTGCAATATAATATTTTCAGCACAATTTATCGTCACCAACCTCAGTGCGGACTGTTTATGATCGGGGATCCGAAGCAGGCGATTTATGCCTTCCGAGGCGCTGATATTTTTACCTATATTCAGGCCCGCCGTCAGGTTCAGGATCACTACACACTGGAGACAAACTGGCGTTCAACGGCTGATATGGTTGGTGCGGTGAATGCGGTGTTTCAGCAGCCGGATAGCCCCTTTATTTACGATCAAGATATTCAGTTCTTATCGGTGAAACACAGTCCGAAAGCCGCGGATCGTAGCTGGTGGCTGGACGGTGAGCGCCAACCTGCGCTGACGTTCTGGCTGCAAGAGAGTAACGCGGGCAAACCGGTGACCAAAGGCAGTTACCAAGAGATCATGGCGGCGGCGACTGCGGCACAGATCCAATATTTGCTGACTCAGTCTCAGCAGAAAGCCGCCTACTTTAGCGAGAAAGACCATCAGCATGCGATTGAAGCGGGCAATATTGCCGTGCTGGTTCGGACGGGTAATGAAGGGCGGATGATCAAGAAAGCATTGTCAGATCAGGGGATCGCCAGTGTCTATCTGTCGAACCGTGACAGTGTTTTTTCCAGTGCAGAAGCGGCAGACGTGCAACGGCTATTACAAGCGGTACTGACCCCTGAAGATGAGCGGGCATTACGGGCGGCGCTGGCATCCCGTTTGTTTGCCCTGACCGCCGTTGAGCTAGATGAGCTGAATAACAGTGAAACTGCGTGGGAAGTGGCGATTAACAGCTTCAAAGGATTCCGTAAGCAGTGGCTTAGTCGTGGCGTGATGCCGATGTTGCGCAGCGTGATGGCGCAACATCAAATTGCGGAACGTTTGTTAGCGGATGAGGGGGGGGAGCGCCGCCTGACTGATTTGCTCCATATCGGAGAGTTGCTGCAAGCAGCCAGCCAGACATTAGACAGTGATTATGGCTTGCTGCGCTGGCTGGCGGAGAATATCGCCGAGCCAAACGGCAATGCCGACGATCAGGTGGTGCGGTTAGAGTCGGAACGCAATTTGGTCCAGATTGTCACTATTCACAAATCAAAAGGCTTGGAATATGACGTGGTATTTATGCCGTTTGTGTGCAGCTACCGCGAAGTCGACAGCAAAGGTGAAGTGAAGTATCACGATGACGCTGACAACATCACCATATTGGATATCGCTAAACAAGCGGATTCGATTGAAAAGGCGGATAAAGAACGGTTGGCAGAGGATCTTCGTCTTATCTACGTTGCTCTGACACGGGCGGTGTATGGCTGTTACGTGGGTATGGCACCGATCCGTAATGGCCGTAGCACTAAAGAGCCGACCGGGTTACATCAGTCTGCGATGGGGTATCTGGTGCAAAATGGTCAAGCCGGTGGGATTGCCGAGTTGGAACTGGCGTTGGCCAAACTGGCCGAAAGCCAGTCGGCTATTCGCGTTGTTGCTCCCCCGCAACTGGCTGATCATCCTTGGCAGCCATTAGCCGAAGAGGCTCCCATATTGGCACCGAATGTTTTTACCGCATCGTTAGAGCGCAATTGGTGGATGACCAGCTACTCCAGCTTGGTTAAGCAGGGGCATCAGGCCTACCATGACAGTAGCCTCGATCTACCGGGGTTCGATATTGAATCGGCGGCGGAGTCGTTAACGGGAGGGGAGGATGGGGTCATTGATCTTGAACCGGTACGCTCAATTTATACCTTCCCGCGGGGGGCGCGTCCGGGCACCTTTTTGCACACTGTATTTGAAGAGATTGAATTTACAGCGCCTGTTGATAGCCCTGAAACCGTCGCCATTCTGACAGACTTGTTACAAAAGGAACATTATGAGCTGGAGTGGCTCCCAGTGTTGCAGCAGTTGATCCACGATGTGTTGCACTGTGTGCTGGATGAGCAGTCGATGCGATTGGTGGATAAAACTCCGGCGCAGCGCCTGACCGAGATGGAATTCCTATTGCCGATAGAGCTGTTGCAGTCTGCGGTACTAAATAAAGTGATTGCTCGGCATGATACGGTCTCAGCCAAAGCGGGTGAACTCGGTTTTGCCACCGTCAGCGGTATGCTGAAAGGTTTTATCGACTTGGTATTTGAACATCAGGGTAAATATTACGTGCTGGACTGGAAGTCGAATCACTTAGGTGATGATCCGAGCGTATACCGCGGTGAACAATTGATCGCGGCGATGCGTGATCACCGCTATGACTTGCAGTACCAGATTTATGCATTGGCATTGCAGCGGTTCTTACGCAGTCGGATTCCCGATTATGACTATGAGCGCCATTTTGGTGGGGTATATTACTTGTTTTTACGCGGGATGGCTGCGGGCAGTGATAGCGGTATTTTCCATGCGCGGCCGAGTGCAGCGTTATTGTCTGATTTAGAACGCTTGATTGATGGAGAGCAGATTGATGCTTAAGCGATTACACACCCTGACGCAGCAAGGGATTTTACGTCAGCTTGATTATCAGTTTGCCAAGTTTGTCGCACAACGTAGCACGGAAGCCGATGCACCACTTGTCGCCTTAGTGGCGGCATTAACCAGCCATGAACTCGGTAAGGGGCATGTGTGTTTAGCTTTGGGTCATGTTTCGGCACAGTCATTGTTTGGTTTGCCATCGGCGGTGTCGGTGCAGTTACTGGATGGAATCGTCGAGCCGGATGAATGGATCGCGTATTTACGTCGTTTGCCTGTCGTGACGGATATGTCAGGACAAGGAGCCCAAGAGAAGCCTCAAGCGACGCCATTAATCTTGCAAAATGGCCGTTTATATCTACACCGCTATTGGCATTTTGAGCGGCTGGTTGCCAATAAACTCCAGTCCGCCGCGCAACCCAATGTGTTAGCGTCATCCGACACGGCGATGATGGCTGAGGTACTGGATAGGCTGTTTCCTCGTAGCTATACCTATTTATTTATGGCCTTGCAGCAGTTAAAAAGAGATGAAGCCGCCAGTACAGAGCAGATTAATACACTGCAGCAGCGTCAACGCGAGGTGTGTGACAAGCTGGATGTAGTACAGCCTGATCGGCTTGATTGGGCCAAAATTGATGCGGTCGCAACTCGTGCTATACGTGCCGAGGAGCTCAGTGAATTAGATGCGCTAGTACCGTCAGTTGCATGCCTTAACTGGCAAAAGGTCGCGGCAGCGATGGCACTTACCCGTCAGTTTTCGGTGATTTCGGGAGGGCCGGGTACAGGTAAAACGACCACGGTAGCAAAATTGCTGGCGGCATTGGTGATGCAGGCGGATCACTTAAGTCGTGGCGATGACGATGCGATACCGACGATCAAACTGGTCGCTCCAACGGGTAAAGCGGCGGCTCGTCTGACCGAATCCATTGGTTCGGCGATACAGTCGTTGCCCGTCTCGCCCGAGGTCAGAGAGCGGATCCCTACCCAGTCCAGCACGTTGCACCGCTTATTGGGGTCGGTACCGAACCAGGTTGATTTTCGACATCATAAAGATAATCCGCTGCACGTGGATGTGTTGGTAGTGGACGAAGCCTCGATGGTCGATCTCTCGATGATGGCGCGCTTGTTAGATGCGTTGCCATCGCATGCCAAATTAATTTTACTCGGTGACCGCGATCAGCTTGCGTCGGTTGAGGCCGGAGCCGTGCTTGGCGACATTTGTGCGTTTTCTTATCAGGGTTACAGCTCGCAGCAAGCACAGGTGTTGAGTCAGCTTACAGGCTTCCAGTTAGTGGGTAATGCCAATAATGATGTGGCGATGAGTCCCGTGGCTGATAGCTTGTGTATGCTGAGGAAAAGCTACCGTTTTCATGCCGAGTCGGGCATTGGTCAGTTGGCTAAAGCGATCAATAACGGCAACCCTCATCAGGTCGATACGGTATGCCAGCACGGCTATCAAGATATTAAGCATTATGGGTTAAGTACGGACAGTTACCAGCAGATGATCACGATGACCGTTATGTTCTATCGTAATTATTTGGAGGCGATTGAGCAAAAGCAGTCCCCCAAAACCGTTCTGGATGCATTTGCATCGGTGCGATTACTGTGTGCGCTGCGAGAGGGGGATTTTGGTGTTGCAGGACTGAATCACCGCATCGAACGCGAGTTAGTGAAAGCGGGTAAAATTAGTCAGACGGATGATACCTGGTATGTCGGGCGGCCCGTGATGATCACCCGTAATGACCACGGTTTGGGGTTGTATAACGGGGATATCGGTATCGCGATGATGGATGAAACAGCCAATCCGGCACAGCCGCATTTACGGGTCTTTTTCGACATGCCAGATGGCACCATCCGAAGCGTACTGCCGAGCCGTTTACCGGATCATGAAACCGTGTATGCAATGACGATTCATAAATCACAAGGCTCTGAGTTTGCTGATACCGTGATGGTGCTCCCGACCGATTTTACTCCTATACTGACCCGTGAGCTGATCTACACTGGGGTCACCCGAGCTAAAACCCGCTTATACCTGTTTGCTCAGCCTGCAGTGATTAAACGGGCTGTGCAGTTACGCACCGAGCGGGCCAGTGGTTTGGCTCACTTATTGCGTTAACCTGCGCCGTGAATTGCTGAATCGTGTTAATGCTCGGCCTTAGAGGCCGAGCATTAAGATCTTGGAGCAGCGCTGAAAGTTATATAATGCCTTTTTAGCCATCGGCAGCTGATCGACGCAGCATTCAATAAACCCTTGTTCTCGGAACCAGTGCAGGCTGCGGGTGGTCAAGACGAAGATGGATCCGAGCCCTTGTTCTCTGGCTCGCTGACGTAGGTGACTCAGCAATACCACGCCACGATCACCATCACGAAAATCAGGGTGTACCGCCACGCACGCCATTTCGGCCATCGATTCATCAGGAAATGGGTAGAGCGCCGCGCAGCCGATGATCAATCCGTCACGGTCAATGACAGTAAATTGTTCGATTTCTTGTTCAAGCTGTTCGCGCGAACGACGCACCAAGATCCCTTCTAGTTCCAATGGGCGGATCAGTTCAAGTATCCCTCCAATATCATTAATGGTTGCCTGTCTGACTTGTTCCGCACTTTCCATCACGACCTGAGTACCAATACCTTCAAACGAGAACAGCTCTTGGATGAGGGCGCCGTCGTCTTTATAGCTGAGCAAATGACTGCGAGGAACGCCAGCTCGGCAGGCGTTGATTGCACCACGCAGGAAACGGCCGGTACCGCTGTCAGCGGCTTGTTGTTCTGTTAGCCGCAACAGGGCTTGTTCCGCTTCACGAGGGAGTATTTCAGTGAATACATTGCCATTTTCGTCCAACACCCCTTGTTCAGAGCAGAACCCAATGAGCTTATCAGCTTTTAGCTTGATCGCGAGCTGGGTGGCAATTTCTTCTGAGGTCAGGTTGAAACATTCACCAGTGACCGAGCTGGCGATCGGGCCAAGTAAGACTATGGCGCGTTGATCGAGCTGACGGTGGATCCCGGCAAAATCGATACGCCTGATCTTTCCGGTATGGGCGTAGTCAACGCCATCATCGACACCGAGTGGCTGGGCAATGATGAAATTACCGCTGACGACATTGATCTGCGCGCCAGCCATTGGGGTGTTGTTTAATCCCATCGAAAAACGTGCGGTGATATCGAGCTGCAATTGTCCTGCGGCCTGTTTGGCCAGCTCTAAAGCTTTTCCATCGGTAACCCGGATCCCTTTATGATAAGGCGTCGGATAGCCAGCCAGCTCGGTGAGGTTGGAGATTTGCGGGCGAGCACCGTAGACCAGAACAATACGTAACCCGAGGCTATTTAACAGAGCTATATCATTAACAATATGGGAGAAGTTACGGTGGGCGATTGCCTCCCCTCCGAGCATAATCACAATGGTTTTACCAATATGGGCATTGAGGTAGGGGGCTGATTGGCGGAACCCTTTTACCAGTGCAGTACTTCTGAATTTCACGGTTAACATCCTTGTCACTGAGCCATACGTGCCGCCAGTGCAATACTGGGCGTTAAAGGCACCATCCATATATAATGTTATTAATGATTATGCATTTTAAGTCAATAAAAATTCTGTTTTTGCTTGGGGAATGCCTTTATTTGAAACCTTTGTTTTGGACAGCAGATCTCGTTATGACAGTAAATCGGTGAATGCACCACGGTGCTGGCAGGGTTTTCAGGTATATTTATAGCAGTGCTTGATTATGTTGTATGAGCTATGTCTAAACAGAAGAAAAAAACAACGTTGCCAGTCCGGTTAACGTATGGATTTATTGTTGTCGTCGCAATCTATGCGGTTACATTAGGGCTATGGACAATGGGTAAGCTTGGTGGGGGGCCTGCTTCCGAGTTACTTCCTGATATCTCAGGTGTGTGGGTCGAGCAGGACGTCGCGCCATACATGGCTGATCGGTTTGAAATTCGTCCAACAGGGGTATTTGTTGATGGACGTCAGGTCAATAGTCAGTACCAATGGGATGGTCATAAACTAGAATACCGTTTGGGGGATCAACTCTACTCTTATTCGTTTGCGTCTAATCAGCTGATCCGCCAGCGACCTGCTCATTACATTTCATCATTTTCTCGCTGAAACACTTATCTCAGGTATTAGAGGGACAGAAATAGGCCCTGTATGACTCAATCATCAGCAATGCATCTGGCGGTAATTGTGAGATCACAGCCAATTAATACATGGCGCTGACATCACATATTAATCGATAAGTAAAAATGTCACTATGGTGTGATTACTCTTGGGCCTTATCCTCGAGTTAGTTACACTTTTATTCAATTTCCTTGGCTAGATAATTATTCATAGGTGTGCGGTGTTTCGTAAAGCAACGATAGCGTTTTTTATTTTGGGTTTGGCTGGGTGTGCCAGACCAACGGATCGTGGACAACAGTATCTGGATGGCAGCTTTGATCATGTTTTGAATCCGGTATCTGAATTGGTATCGGATAAAAGTCGTGATTATAGCCAGTTCAAGCAGCAGGCCGATAAGGTGATTGAACGTTCACCGTCGATGGCAGCGAAATACCAAGCTTTATACCGTCAAGTGGAAAATTGGGCGGCGCAGAGTGGCAAACCGAGTGATTTGGCTAATTATGGTATTCAGCTTGAGCAAATGGGTGGCGGTGATGGCTACGGAAACGTGATGTTTACTGGTTATTTTTCGCCTGTGATTGAGCTTCGACACCAACCCGATGACACTTATCGTTACCCCGTCTATGCGATGCCCAACTGTGGCGAGCAGTGTCCAAGTCGGGCTGAGATTTATGCCGGGGCGCTTGACGGCCAAGGATTAGAGCTCGGTTACAGTGACTCGATGCTGGATATTTTCATGATGGAAGTACAGGGCAGCGGCTTTGTTCACTATGAAGATAATAATCAACTACAGTATTTCGCTTACAATGGCAAAAACGGACAGCGTTATGTCAGTATTGGTAAGGTTTTGATTGAGCGCGGTGAAGTGCCGAAAGAAAAGATGTCATTGCAGGCTATTGATGAGTGGGTCCAGAAGCAGGATGAGGCGACGGTGCGTGAATTGCTGGAGCAAAATCCGTCTTTTGTCTTCTTCAAGCCGCAAGACAGTCTTGATGTGATGGGAACCGCAGGGATCCCGTTACAAGCCCATGCATCGGTAGCGGCGGATCGGAAATACCTACCGATGGGGAGTGTACTGTTGGCAGAAGTGCCCCAGTTGGATGCGGCCGGTAACTGGAACGGGCAGCATGTGCTGAAATTATTAATGGCGCTGGATACTGGTGGTGCGGTGAAGAAAAACCATCTCGACTTATATCATGGTATGGGTACACAGGCGGGGATTGATGCGGGTCATTACAAGCATTTTGGCCGAGTATGGAAGCTGGGGCTAGAAGGCTCGATGACTGAGCTGTCTGCGCCAGAGAAATAGTACAGGGAGAAACCCTGCTAGCGTGACTGGACAATTTTATTAAGAGTGCGTATAAATCGCACTCTTTCTTTATGAATGTTTGACACACAGCGCGGAAAAATCATGCGAGAATTAGATACCCCAGCATCAGACAATTACAACCAGCGTTTTGGCGGTACCCGTCGTCTTTATGGCAACAGCGAAGTCGAGATCTTGCGTGCGGCGCATGTTTGCGTGATTGGCATTGGTGGGGTCGGCTCGTGGGCGGCGGAAGCATTGGCGCGATCGGGCGTGGGAGAATTGACCCTGATTGATATGGATGATGTGTGCGTGACCAATATCAATCGTCAGATCCATGCCATGACAGGCACGGTGGGCCAGAGCAAAATTGAAGTGATGGCTGAGCGGATCAAGCTGATCAATCCGGACTGTCAGGTAAACCTGATTGATGATTTTATCACCCCTAACAATATCCCTGAATATATCGACAGTCGCTATGATTACATCTTGGATGCGATTGATAGCATGAAGCCAAAAGCGGCATTGCTGGCATATTGTAAGAGTAACAAGCTTAAAGTGATCACTACCGGTGGTGCTGGCGGCCAGATGGATCCAACTCAGATCCAAATTACCGATCTGACCAAGACCATCCAAGACCCACTGGCGAAGAAACTGCGTGATACTTTACGTCGCCACCATAACTTCCCGAAGAACCCCAAACGTAAGTTTGGTATTGACTGTGTGTTTTCGACTGAGCAGTTGAAATATCCACAGGCGGATGGTTCGGTATGTAATGTCAAAGCGACAGCTGAAGGACCTAAACGGATGGATTGTGCCAGCGGCTTTGGCGCGGCAACCATGGTGACCGCGACGTTTGGTTTTGTCGCAGTATCACGCATTATTCAAAAGCTGGTTGAAAAGTATAAGTCGTAGTGACGAGTGTCGAGGAAGAGCGGGTTCGAGAAACGCAAGTGCGGAATCTTACATGAAGAGCCACTAAGCCTGCTGAGTAGAATCGACATCGGACATAACAACCGATAATAAAAAGCGAGAGCCTAGGCTCTCGCTTTTTTTGTCTGTTCGGCTCGCGTTTGTATATTAACGGGGGACTGTTACGCGTTAGCCAACACCTTTATTTGTTCGACGATGGCTTTTAATCCGTTACCTCGTGATGGGCTCAGGTGGGCCATCAAGCCTAGGCTGTCAAAGTAGCCATCAATATCAAAGGCGCGAATTTGTTCGGCATCTTTTCCGTCGTAAGCGGCAAGTACTAGGGTGATCAGACCACGAACGATGCGGGCATCAGAGTCCGCGATAAAGTGAAAAATCCCCTTGTCCTGCTGGTGGGCCAGCCAGACTTGGCTTTCACAGCCGCTGATTTTGAGCTGATCTTGCTTGAGTGAATCGGGTAGTACTGGAAGTTGCTTGCCAAGCTGGATCACCGTACGGTAGCGGTCTTCCCAGCCGCTGGCAGCCGCCATTTGCGCGACAATCATGTCACTGGTAATTTCGTGGCCAAATGGATGAGTAGGCAAAGTCATGGTGTTCTCCTAAAGCAGGCTGCAGGCTTTGTGCAGCGCCGCGATAAAGCGTTCAATGTCGAGTTCAGTGTTATACAGGGCCAGTGAAACCCGTAAGGTGCCATTGATATGAAGGGCATCCATCATGGGGTGGGCACAGTGATGGCCCGCACGCAGGGCAATGCCCTGCTGATCAAGTAGGGTGGCAATATCTTGATGATGAACCCCATCAACGACAAAAGAAAACAGACTGGCATCTGGCTGCAGGCCGATGATACGCAGATCGTCAATATCCTTAATGCCGTCTAGTGCTTGCTGGCGTAAGGTGTGAATATGTTGTTCTGCAGCTTGTCGATCAATCGATTGTAACCAGAGAATAGCGGCTTCAAGTGCAAGGCTTCCTGCGACATTCGGGGTACCGGCTTCAAATTTACCTGGTAGCTGCGAAAACGTGGTGCCTTCAAACGTCACTTTCTCGACCATCTTGCCGCCGCCATGCCAAGGTGGCATCGCCTCAAGTAATGCTTGTTTGCCATAGAGCACCCCGATCCCTGCCGGAGCGTAGATCTTATGGCCGGAGAATACATAAAAATCAGCGTCTAAGCCCTGCACATCAACCACTTCGTGAGCCACCGCCTGAGCACCATCAATAACCGCTATCGCGCCAACGTCATGGGCCGCTGTGATCATCGCTTCAATTGGGTTGCGGGTACCCGTCACGTTGGTGATATGAGCAACGGCGACAATTTTGGTTTTGGCGCTGAGTAATTGGTGATAAGCGACGATATCAAGGGTGCAGTTATCATTCATCGGAATCTTAACCACTTTGGCACCAGTCTGTTCAGCGACGATTTGCCACGGCACGATATTGGCGTGGTGCTCCAGTTCACTGACGAGGATTTCATCGCCAGGCAGGAGTGTGCTGCGGGCGTAGGTCTGGGCAATCAGGTTGAGTGCCTCTGTAGCACCTCGGGTCCAAATGATTTCTTTACTGTCGTTGGCATTGATGAATGTGCGTACGGTGCTGCGGGCGTGCTCGAACCGAGCCGTTGCGGTCGCGGTGAGCTGGTGGCTACCGCGGTGAACGTTAGCATTATGACCACTGTAGTACTGTTGGATAGATTCGATAACAATGTTAGGTTTCTGGGTTGTCGCCGCACTGTCAAGGTAAACCAAGGGGTGGCCATTGCAGTCTTGCGCCAGAGCAGGGAACTGCTGGCGAATGCGATTGATATCAAATTGGGCAGTCATGGTGAGTCACATTGCTAATTAACAAAGGGGAGAGATCATGCGGTTAAATCCGGTTAAGGGCAAGTGTTTCTCCTGATGCTTTTATTGTATACCGAAGGATAGGTATGATGGGGAGTTATCTTGTTTATCTCGTGTTTGCTGGGAATGGGCTAAATTGAAGATAAAAAAAAGCACTGCGCGGCTGCGTAGTGCTAAGAATAAATTTTGACAGACAGGTCAAAAATACAGGAAGTAAAAGTGGTAGATTGACTACCTATCCGGCACAACCCGGATAATATGCAAACACAACATCGCAACAACGCGTAAGGCCAATGTGCCAGAGGGCAGAAAAACTTGGCCTTCCTCACCGTTGCGGTGCAAATAATAGGTTTTATGTGGTACTTGAACAAGGGACATTTTATAATGTTTCTCATAAAAAAAACTAATGCAGGATTGGTATGTCTAGACGTCTTCCACCGTTAAATTCACTTAAAG
Source organism: Photobacterium nomapromontoriensis (assembly GCF_050336815.1). Classification (NCBI taxonomy): domain Bacteria; kingdom Pseudomonadati; phylum Pseudomonadota; class Gammaproteobacteria; order Vibrionales; family Vibrionaceae; genus Photobacterium; species Photobacterium nomapromontoriensis. The sequence continues at coordinate 62,728 of NZ_JAKJSL010000035.1, read as the reverse complement.
TGTTCGAGGCTGCCGCCCGCCACCTCAGTTTTACCCGTGCCGCTGAAGAATTATTTGTCACACAAGCAGCAGTAAGCCACCAAATAAAGGCACTTGAAGAGTTTTTGGGGCTGAAATTATTTCGTCGCCGGAATCGTTCGCTATTGCTAACGGAAGAAGGTCAAAGCTACTTTCTCGATATCAAAGACATCTTTAGTGCCATTTCTGATGCTACCGATAAGGTCTTAGAGCGGGGAGCAAAAGGGGCGTTAACCATTAGTTTACCTCCTAGTTTTGCTATCCAGTGGCTGGTGCCCCGATTGGCGGATTTCAATGAGCAACATCCAGATGTTGATGTGCGCATTAAAGCGGTTGATCTGGATGAAGGGTCTTTAACCGAAGATGTTGACGTCGCGATTTACTATGGTCGGGGTAATTGGCCGGGATTGCGTGCTGACAAACTTTATCAGGAATTCTTGCTCCCCGTTTGTTCGCCTATGTTGCTGACTGGCCCTAAGCCGTTGCGCACGCTGGCGGATCTCAAATTACACACTTTGTTGCATGATACCTCGCGTAAAGAATGGAAGAACTACGTTCGTCACCATGATATTGAAGGTACCAATGTGAATCAGGGGCCGATTTTTAGCCATTCAACCATGGTATTACAGGCTGCAGCACATGGTCAGGGGATCGCACTGGGGAACAATGTGCTGGCACAACCAGAACTTGAAGCCGGGCGTTTGGTGTGTCCGTTTGATGAAGTGCTGATGAGTAAAAATGCGTTTTATGTGGTGTGCCAAGAACGTCAGGCCGACACGGGGCGGATCAAAATATTCCGTGATTGGGTGCTGGCTAAGGCTGCCCGCGAGCAAGAAGATCTACCCGATCTTGAAGATTAACGGATATTGACAAAGTAAGGAGACCACCGTGGAATACCTCATTGATGTCCCCGAGAAGGGCGATTATCAGGCTACTTTTTTGTTTGCCCATGGTGCTGGTGCGGGGATGGGTCATTCCTTTATGACGACTGTTGCGCAGGGATTGACTGCGTATGGGATCCGGGTCGTTCGGTTTGATTTTCCGTATATGGTTAAGCGCCGCGAAGATGGCAAAAAGCGCCCTCCGGATCGCCAGCCTAAGTTGTTGCTCGATTTTCAACAGCATATTACGGCGTTTGCGTCTGAGGGAACGCTGGTGATTGGCGGCAAATCCATGGGCGGGCGGATGGCCAGCTTAATGGTCACTGATATTGCTGCTGAGTTACCCGAGGTTGAAAATTGTCAACATCTGGTGCAAGGGGTGGCTTGCCTGGGTTTTCCGTTCCATCCGCCGGGGAAGCCTGACAATTTTCGAGGTGATCATCTGCGGACTATTGGTGTCCCGACACTGATTTTGCAAGGTGAGCGCGATACCTTTGGGACCCGTGCTGAAGTGGAAAATTGGGATTATGCCGATTGCGTGAGCATCGCATTCCTGCCCGATGGTGATCATGGTTTTAAGCCACGTAAGGCGTCTGGTTATACCGAAGCTGGCAATATCGCGTTGGCAATTGAACAATTGGCTACCTTTATCAAAGAGGTATGTATCGATGGATAATTCGATTATTCGCTCACTCAGTCGTAGCCTGTTGGTTTTTGCGGCACTGAGCGGGGCTGTGACCGTCTCGCTCGGGGCCTTTGCCGCGCATGGCTTGAAGCTGCATTTGTCACCGTATTTGCTCGGGGTGTTTGAGACCGGAGTGCAGTATCAGGCATGGCACAGTCTGGCAATGATTGGCTGTGTAATATTGGCACGCATTCTTGCGTCAAAAGCGGTATTATACGCGGCCCTGTTTTTTGCAGCGGGTATTGTGTTCTTCAGCGGCAGCCTTTATGCCCTGGCGTTGACGGGCATAAAGTGGTTTGGCCCCATCACGCCGATGGGAGGTATCTGTTTTATTATTGGCTGGGTGATGCTTGCTGTTGCTGCCTGGCGATCAACTTGAGGGTTGAAAGTGAATCAAGTTCTGTTGTACTGCCGTCCCGGTTTCGAAAAAGAATGTGCCGGTGAAGTTCAAGACAAAGCAAATAAACTGGAGTTGTTTGGCTTTCCTCGGGTAAAGAATAATACCGGTTACGTGGTGTTTGAATTCTACACGCCGGGAGATGCCGATAAATTTATTCAGCTGCAGCCTTTTGCTGAGTTGATCTTTGCCCGCCAAATGATGACGGTAATGCCGTTGCTTGATAATCTGCCATCGGACGATCGCATTTCGCCGATCCTCGCCGCTGTGGCTGATTTTCCGCGTTGTGGTGATCTGCGCGTGGAAACGCCTGATACTAACGAAGCAAAAGAGCTATTGAAGTTCTGCCGTAAATTTACAGTGCCGTTGCGTCAAGCGATGCGTAAGCAAGATGTACTCTATACCAAAGACAACCCGAAGAAGCCTGTGCTGCACTTATGCTTTATCGCACCGGGTTGCTGCTATGTGGGCTATTCATACAGCCACAATAACTCTAACTTCTTCATGGGTATCCCTCGTCTGAAGTTCCCGTCTGACGCACCGAGTCGTTCGACGCTGAAGCTAGAAGAAGCATTCCATGTCTTTATTCCGCGTGAAGAGTGGGATGAGCGTTTAGCGCCGGGAATGTGGGGCGTTGACTTGGGGGCGTGCCCGGGTGGTTGGACTTATCAGCTGGTTAAGCGCTCGATGTTTGTCCATGCCATTGATAACGGTCAGATGGCAGAGAGTCTGATGAATACCGGCCAGGTTAAACATCATGAAGTGGATGGTTTTAAATTTGAGCCGCCACGTAAGAACGTGACGTGGATCGTGTGTGACATGATCGAGAAACCTGCACGTGTTGCTCACCTGATGGGTGACTGGTTGATCAAGGCATGGGCGAAAGAAGCCATTTTCAACCTGAAGCTGCCAATGAAAGGCCGTTACGATGAGGTGCTGCAGGATATTGAAAACCTGAAAGTCTACTTGATCCAAAATGGGGTGAAATTCAAGCTACAGGCTAAGCATTTGTACCATGATCGTGAAGAAATTACGGTACATATCCAACGCTTGGATAGTCGTTCTGCCTATTGAACAACAATGACAATGTGAATTCTAGATACATTTATATCTAGATAATATCTAAAAAAGGCCCATAGGGGCCTTTTTATTATCTCATCGATAATAAAGTCAAAAAATTGGCAATAGCGCCAAGATTCACTCATTAATAATGTGTTATTGCTTCCAATAAAATGTGACTAAAAAATTTACATTTTAATATCATGAATAAACATCACAATTCAAAAAAACTTAATTATCTCTTTGCTATTGGGATGCATTAATATGCTTTCAGCTAGTGACGTTTATAGATATTATTGTCAATTTAAATCTGGTTAAAAATGATGAGATATTATTTAATATTGCTGGCTTAGTAGCGATATATCGTTACTGATTATTATTATTCATGGTTATATCCCCGTTTATCTAGTTGATAGGATATGGATTATATATTTAATTCGACCCTATTCAAAAGGACACAGTATTAATGAATGTAAAAAATAAAGTAAGTAAACTTTCATTATTGGCCATTTCAATGATGGCATCAGGACTTACCTATGCCGGTGAAAGTCAGCCTGAATATATTGATATTATGAATGAGACCGCAAAAAAAATTGAGGCGCGTATTGCTGAAATTAATGGCTATGCGCAATCAAATGATTATTTATACTCTCTTGATGAGGTTGATTTTCCTCATTCTCATGTTCCCGCATTCAGCAATGGTAAGTATCTGTCGATAAACGGTATTGTCTATCCAGTTACCACGGATAATACCGTTTCAGTGCCAATGCGCCATTGGTCAGATGAAAGTGCTATGCGTAACCTTTTTAGTTTCTTAGGCGACGATTGGGAGCTAAGTTGGTACCAAGGTGGTATCACTTTCGTGAATAAGAAATTTGGTAACTACGATTACGGCAATGGGTGTTTGTTAGAATACTATCCATTGGCTGATCGTATTCCTAGCGAATATATCAATAAAGATTATAACCTTGTTCGTGAACTTGAAACCTGTTACGACAATTCAATGGGAGAGCGTCCGAAATATGAAGCTGAACGTGTGAACCCTCATCATTTTGCAGTACATGCACAGTACGCTAACTTTATTGCGATTGAAGAATATAAAAATCAGTTAATTGCAGCGCATTCACCTCGTGCTCAGTATGGTGAAATCGCTAATCCAGTGATTGGATTTTATAATGAACAAACGGGTGAAACAGATAAAATCACCGCAATTAGCAAAGGTCGTCAATACAAAGCAATAAATGATATTCGTCAGCATGGTTCACAGCTATATGTTTCAGCCATTTCTGCACATAACCGTGTTGATATTTTTGATTTGGAAACAAAAGAATATCAATATTCGCTGGGTATTAAGCTTGATGGAAGTGCCAAAATAGCGGTTACGGAACGATATATTTTTGTCACGGGTGAGAATGGTATCGCGGTATATCAAAATGTACCGGCAGAAAAGCACGAAATTAAACAAGTTGCTCCATTTGCTTATTTAGCTAACAACGGTGCTCATAGCTTGGAGTTAGTGGGAAATAAATTGCTAGCGGTTGCAGGTGCCGCTTATACCGTCTATGACTTAGCGGCTTTGTCAGAAGGTAACACTCTAGATGCTATGGTTGAAGTGCCAACTGGCTTTGCGTCGATAGATCTGAAGGGTAACCAGTTGGTTGTTAAGCAGAGTCAACGTGTTGCGATGTACGACGTCGAGAAGTTCATTGCTGATGGCTATACCTTCAAGGAAGCATCACTGGGTGTTTACGTGGTCGATGGCCAAGGAGTCAGTGCCAAAGACTTGTTGTTGACAGATAAGGGGTTTGTTTCTTTGACCGATTCTGTGACAACGCATGTACATACGGTGAATGCGGTGACGTTTACCCCGAATATTTCTGTGGCTGAAGCACAGCTGGCGTTTTCTGCTTTACCACAAGGCGCAGTGGTCAGCGACATTCTTCAAGATAATGCCACTAATGGGGCGATCTTGTCGTTGTCGGCAAATACTGCTTCTATGGTTAATGTGCGTTTGTTAGACGGGAATACTGTCGAAATCACGAACTTTACCGAGTTTGATCTGGCTGATGTGGATCTCGATATCAAAGCCAATAACCAGTACAGCTGGGCACGTTTGGCTAATCTCGATCTATTACCTGCATATACACGCATTGTATTGCCAGTCACAATGCTTAATGCAGATAAGCGTTTCAACACAGTTGAAGGTACTGGTGTGTATAACTACACCGACATGCTGAAAACCATGGCAGGTATCGCTGGCGCCTATGGTAATGAGGGGACGCAAGATGTGTTCGCCTCTCGTTTCTATACGACCACGCATAACCCAACGCTTGAGAAGCTGAAGGCGATCACCGCTAACTGGGATATCGAGTACACCGACCGAACTATTTTTGATTCGAAGGAACTGGATTGGACAGCTGAAAGTGCCAAGCGTCATATGAAATTGCTTACCAATATGAGCTACGTGATGTCGAGTGAAGAGTTCAAGCGTAAGCTGATGAACTATAAAGCGACTTATGGTCATGATATGCAACTTGGTAATACTGTTTTCAGAAGTGATAAACAGTATGCTGATTTCTTGAATGTAACCCTTGGCGAGAATAGCTTTACTAACTTCCGCAAGTTAGAAGGGGTCCAAAATCCATACGGAATAGTGAACCAAAGAGGCACTATGTTTGGCTTGTCAGATCACGAGCTGGACCGTATTGAGCGTGGTGATTTAAATGATTTTTCCCACTACATGGCTGATCAGCTAAAACGTAATTATCTTGCCGGTTGTATACCGACCCCTTGTAACTGGAAAGAGCAGCATCTTGCCAAGTTATTACTGGATGTATTTACGCAATTGGCTGATGCCGGTGAGCTGCCTTACAACCAGTAAGCCTTATTAGTCACACAGTATGATGAAGCCACTCTTTGGAGTGGCTTTTATTTTTGTTGGCGAGAATTGGCGCGCTATATGTTGGACTGGTAGCGAATATCTTGCAGGTTAAAACCCAATTCGAGATCGGTTTTTAATGATGACACTTGCTTGCTGGCTATAGCGCTTTCTCGATGCTCATCGATTTTTTTCTGCCACTTGGTTGGCAAATCATCGGCCGCCAAAATGGCTTCAAGATTAGGGTAAAGGGTTAATAGTTCTACTGCTGCTTTCGGACCGATTCCCGGGATGCCGGGGATTTTGCTAGAGCTGATCCCTGCCAGTCCCCAATAGTCAGTGAGTTGTTCGGGTTTAACGCCAAATTCTTTCTCAATGAACGGGCTATCAAGCCAGCGATCCTGGAAATAATCACGGATGCGCAGGGTAGGTTGTAGCAATTGGCAATAGCCTTTATCGGTCGACACAATCGTAACCTGCTGGCCTCGGGAGGCGACTTTGAGGGCTAATGTTGCCACCAGATCATCGGCCTCGTCACCATCAGACAGGAGTGAATCGACGCCTATTGCCATAAAAGCATCCTGGAGACTGTCCATGCCTGCATGCAGGGTTTCGGGCATGGGTTTGCGACCTTCTTTATAGTGAGGCAGTAACTTTGCGCGCCAGCCTCGGTCTTCACCGTGATGATCAAACACGGCTACAATGTGGGTGGGTTCACTGATATTGATGATTTTGCCCAGAGCCTGACAGCAAACTCTGGCTGTGCTGGCTATATCGGGTTCACCCGGTTGTGCAGCATGGACACGACGGATCAGGTTAAGGGCATCAATAATGACAAGATGGATAGACGACATTGCGTTAACCGTAAAATGGGTTTGAAAAAAGAGCCTTTATTCCCTGATATAGGGGATAAAGGCTCTTTATTGTACGCATACTTGTGACTAAGTGACACCGTCGGTTTATTTTTATTATGGCATTCAGGTGCGCGTTTACTTAACCGTTGGGGGATGAGCGATGACGATATCGTAGCAGGGTTCGTACTGGGTCCCTGGCAACTTCATTCGCTGCTGTTCGACAAACTGTTTCAGTAATTTATCCATTCGTTTCATTAAGGTGAGATCACCATTGATCTGAAAGCGTCCCCGTCGTTCGATTTCATGGATCCCTTCTTCTTTCACATTGCCCGCAACAATACCGGAGAACGCCCGGCGTAAGTTGGCGGCAAGGTGCTCAGGTCGCTGATTCATATGTAAGTCTAGGCTTGCCATGGATTCATGGGTTGGCTCAAACGGTAATTGAAATTCAGGGGGAATGGTCAGTGACCAGTTATAGCTGTAGGCATCGCCTGTTGCTAAGCGGTGCTCTTTGATCATTGGCATGGCTGACTTCAAGACTCGGGCAACACTTCCCGGATCATCGATGATGATCTGGTAGTACTTGGTTGCGGCGTCGCCGAGGGTATCTCGGATAAAACTGTCAAGGGTGAGGAAGTAAGGTTCACTTTCTTTGGGACCCGTTAATATAACGGGCATTGGCTGTGATGCATTATTGGGATCCATCAGAATTCCCAGTATATAGAGCAGCTCTTCGGCTGTTCCTGCTCCGCCAGGAAAGATCACTATTCCGTGACCAAGGCGAACAAACGCTTCAAGCCGTTTTTCGATATCAGGCATGATAACCAGTTCATTGACTATCGGATTGGGCGGCTCGGCGGCAATAATTGAGGGTTCAGTGAGGCCGATAAAGCGGCTATTTTGATAGCGTTGCTTGGCATGACCAATCGCTGCCCCTTTCATCGGCCCCTCCATCGCGCCTGGGCCACAGCCGGTACAGACATTGAGTTCACGCAGGCCCAGTTCATTACCCACTTCCCGGGTATATTGGTATTCAACCGGGTTGATGGCGTGTCCCCCCCAACAGACAACAATATTCGGGTCTTCGCCGGATCGGAGAATATGGGCATTGCGCAGCACGCTAAAGACAAAGTTGGTGATATGCGGCGAGCTGGTTAGGTTGATATCTCTACGCTGCTGAAGATGCATATTGACATAGACAATGTCACGCAGCACGGAAAACATGTGTTCTTGAATACCCCGGATGATCCGGCCATCGACAAAAGCATGTTCTGGTGGGTTAATCAGTTCAAGCTTGATCCCGCGTTCGCGGCGCATCACATTAACGTCAAAACTTTTGTTTTTTTCAAGTAATTCTTTGGAGTTATCGCTATGGCTGCCAGAATTGAGCACAGCCAACGAGCAATTGCGGTACAGGCGGTAGATATCACTGGAGGCTGTTGCCTTAAGCAAATCGACCTCGTGCTGAGAAAGTAGGTCCATTGCACCTACTGGGCTGATATGTGTGATCATAGTTACCTCCCTGGTCATGGCGAGCCGGCGGTAGTCACAAGGTGTATTCATTATAGGAAGCAGAGTGAATACAGCCGGAGGAAAGCAGAAGGTACGCCGAAGGGTACTTTCTGTCTCCTTGGATCAGTCGGAAAGGTGTATCGTTAAATTTAAGTGACTGATATATCTACACCATACACAGGGGTGAAGGATTTTTCCAGAAATTGATAGTGAGTTAGGGGGTAATGATCACGGTTAAGAGATCCATAGCAAGCGATTAACTCCGGTGCTACGAGCACTAAACAGGGCTTTCTCGGTACGTTCGATAATATCGGTTGGCGTATCGTTACCTTCGAAGATGGTCGCGCCGACGGAGACACTGATTGTGACATTTTTGTCGCGGAACCTAAATGGCAGTTGGGTCACCGCTTCACGGATGTTACTCAGGCGCTTATTCCGATGTTCTTCTGTGACATCGGGTAAGATCAGTACAAATTCATCATCGCCAAAACGGGCGATAAAGTCAGTATCTTCCAGATTCTTGTTTAACGTTCGAGCGATGATTTTAAGTACTTTATCGCCAGCAAAGTGGCCGAAATTTTCATTAATCCCTTTGAACCCATCAATATCAATCATAGCGACACACAATGGATGTTGATAACGCAGCCAGCGGCGGTATTCGAGCTCAAGACGTTCATTGAGGGCTGCTCGGTTATAGACACTGGTGAGGTTATCAAGAAACATCCGGCGTTCTTGATCATGGAGCCGTTGGCGGTAATCTTGTGTCTGCTCATACAACGAAAATATTTTGGATTCGTTGTGGTTGAGCTGTTCCAGTAGCTCTGCTTCTCTTTTTTCCAAAGCTTTATTGCGTTCAGCCAGAACCAACAGTTCTTTGGTGAGCTCCGTTAGTTCTGGGCGCCAGTTATCGAGGTTGCGTTGTTCTTGAAGGCCGGTTCGTATTGAACCTGCCAGACTGGCTAACTCATTGGTCATTTCAGTGCGATGGTCGTAAATGACATTGCTTTGATCGGCACTTTGTTGCGTGGTTCTTTGCAATTTAGCGAGATCGCTGTTGAGTTGCTCCAGAAATTGCTGCGATGACCGGCGTTCATGGTGGGTGCCATCAAGTACTAACCGGAGCACGCTGAGAGACAGTTCGATTAATGTTGACGGCTCAACCCCATGGAGAAGTTGATTGCGGATCGACAGCAATTTGTCACCAGCATCACCATCAAAATCAAGTTCAGAGATCAGGTTCTGCAGTTCACTGGTCAGCTTGAGTTGCAGATCATGGTTGATCGCTGCCGGATTGGATTCGACGTTTGATAAGGCAACAAGCTTTAGTGCCCGATCATAGAGTGTCATTAACCGGATAGCGTGTTTATGGCTGTCGGCAAGGGAATTGCCTTGCTGGGCTTGAAGATTGCGAAGATCACGTTTGAGTTGAGCGGGCAGACCATGGAAGCGGCGCAATACTTCACAGCTTTGATGGACTTGCTGATTAAGTTGCTGATGCTCTTTTTCAGCGAAGTTAGCCAATCGGGTGACCAGACGCTCTACCACGGCAAGACGTGGGATTAGCGCACTGATATCTTTGTGCTGTTCGAGATCATGGCGTAATGCCGTGAGCTTTTCATCAAGTTCATCATCGAGTCCTCGGCAGGCGATAGAAAGCCGGCTGATCAATCGTTTTAGAATAACGATTTCTCGGCGTGATTTGAGAGAAGCATCCCGGTAGGAAAGCTGAGCTTGGTCTAAACGTAGCTTTAAGTTACTCACCTCTAAAGCGACGGTATTGATGTTATTCACGTTGTGGCATTACGATCCTGAATATTAAACTTGTTGATTATCAGTGGTTTATTTTTTGAAAAAATCATGCTATCAAAAAGGTAAATACAATTCACTGATATCGACACCTGTGATGATAAATACAGGATATTAAATGACATTTTTATCAGAAACGTGATCATTGTTCCAGCGGATATCATATGTGGATGAACTCTGAACCTTAATAAGACCATTATCAATGCCCTGGCTACAGGCTCGGCGAATATTATCGCTGGCAAAGCTTGCTGCGGGAGCTGCATCAATGGCACTGAAATGAACCCATTGGCTGCCCGTTTCCAGCTTACTGGCTTCGCGTGCGGCGTTGGTTGCCATCAGCAGAATATCAAGTAGTTCATGATCATTGATTGCGGTATACGCGCGGGGCAAGAAAGGGTATTCCGCCATACCTATACGTACTCGATTATCGAGTTGTTTGTTTTCAACAAAGCGGTCGACGAGTTGTTGTAAAGAGTGGGCCAGTTGTTCTGGCGCTGAATCGAGCCGTGAGTTCGGTTCGATATAGAGGAACATCGCATCAGAAAAGTGGTACAAGCGTGCAGGCTCACACACTTGTTTATTGAGGTATTCGCCAAATTGACGTTCCATATCAAGCCCCTGCTGATAGCCGTGCTGGAGATAGATATGCTTAAGAAATGGCACTTCAAACAGCGCGAAACGGAGTCGGTCACTCAGTGGCTCATTAATGATTTCTCCCAGATGCCACTGTTCAAAGTTGGCACTGCTTTGCTGGAGTGAACTTGGTAGCTTGACGGTCAGCATTCTCAGGTTACGCAGACCACTGCGAGGGTGAGTATAAAAGTCGTTACGCAGTTTCATCAGGCGAGCCTGCAGCTGTTTGGCCGTATGATTTCGGCGTAGCAATATGGCTGAGATCAACAGCAACAAACAGAACAGAACAATGATGCTATTTTTTTGTTTATAAAGGCTCTTTTCATTTTCAAATTGTTGGCGCTCGAGCTCTTCTAGGTGAATTGAGCGTTCCAGCATACGTTGCTGTTGCTTAAAGACCTCGACATTACTTTTTACCTGAGCTTGTCGTTTTGTGCCAAATAGTTGCTCGTAGCGACGCTGGCTTAACAGCGCGTGGTAGAAGTCACCTTGTTGTTCAAAGGCAAGAGAGAGCAGTTCTTCGCCTTCTAGTTGCAGATCCTGATCGCCAAGGCGATTAGCTGCGATCAGGCCGGTCTGGAGTGTTGACACCGCAGCGTCCAGCTTGCTTTGTGCCAGCTCCAGCTTACCTTGCAGAATTTGTGCGGCAGCCAGTGTGTTTTCATTACCACTTTGAGTGGCAAGCAAGCGTGCATGCTGCAGATATTGCTCAGCTTTTGGATAGTTATACAGGTGAAGATAAACGCGAGCGATATTGAGTCGTAACTCGGCTGAGCGGCTATCACGTTTAAGCTGTAACTCTTGATCTAGCGCGTTGAAGTAGTGTACCAAAGCCAGATTATAGCGGCCTTGTTGTTCATAGATCGCCGCGATCAGACTCAGTGTTTTGGCTAAGGGAAGGGTTCGATTATAGTGCTCGAAGAACTCTCCGGCTTGAGTCGCATGTTCTAGTGACTTATCTAACACTTTCCGTTTTTCAAATAGGACTGCCAATTCATAGTTAGCCAGCGCCGTCTGAGCCTTGTCATCATTTTCGACTGCGAGCCAGTAGCCGCTGAGTAGGCGGTCCAGTGCCATGTCGAAGTGGCCATGGTCGAGAAAGTGTTTACCGACGACTAGATGATAGTGGATTTGCTCTTGGGTGTCGTCAAGGTTAACCAGATAGCGTTTGGCACGAGTAAAGCGTTTTGTTGCCTGCATAGCATGATTCGTACCTGACTCAATCATCGCTCGCTGCATCAGTGATTGGTATTGAAGCCGCTGAATCTGCGATTTCATCATTGAGTGAGCAGGGTTACTGATTGCGGTGTCGATTTGATCGAGCATCTTCATGGCCTTGCTACTATCGTGCTGGTTGCTCCAGTAGATCTCAGCCAAGATCAGCTTGCTTTCAAGACCACTAAAAGTCAGTGTTTCTTTATCGGCCAGATTTACAGCATCTTGGATAGCGGTAATGGCAGGTTTGGGTTGATTGAGCAGTGAGTAGGCTTTGGCTTTGATCTGCAATGCGTTAATGGTACTGAGTGGGGTACGTACGGTATGGTCAGCTTCGTCGTTATTGTGGACCCGAGAAGAATCCGTTGTAGGGCTGAGGCGGCGCTGGTCAAGATAGCGCTCAGTCATATCCAGCGATAATGCTGGGCTGGTGTACAGCAGATCATTGGCTTCCGCCAGAATAGGCGTGGTATATATTTTGGCCTGTGCTTCAAACGAGGCGACAAAGATGATCAATAAGCGGATCAGCCAACGGCAAGAAGACATACTAGTAATAACCCAATAAAACAGTATTACTAATAGTAATGAGTTGGCAAATCAAGTCCAGCAAAGTATTAGGATTTGCTGGACTTATCATCAGATAATCACGTTATTGACGTGCTAGTCGGAAGTTATTGCTCGGCGTTTTGCCCATATTGGTACGATATGGGTTGATATCAAGTCCCCCGCGACGCGTATAGCGAGCATAAACGGTAAGCAATTCAGGTTGGCAGTATTTCATCAGGTCAGTAAAAATACGCTCCACACACTGTTCGTGGAATTCGTTATGGTTACGGAACGACACGATATAACGCAGTAGTTTTTCACGGTTAATTTGCTTACCGGTATAGGAAATACGGACACTGCCCCAATCTGGCTGGCTGGTGATCAGGCAGTTAGATTTTAGTAGATGGCTGTTGAGCTCCTCGGTCACGATATCACCGTTTGCCGCTCCTTCAAGGTAATCGGGATTGAAGGAATAGTCGTTGATCTCGATATCTTGGTCATCAATGCAGTGGCCACTGAAGGTGACAATCTCTTCACCAGTAAAATCAGCCAGCGGTTGAATGGTCACATCAACGTCCTGTCCAGCACAATGGCTGAGATCTTTTTGTAGTCGATCTGCAATTTCTTGCCAGCTATCAAAACGGGTTTGGTTAAAGCTGTTGAGGTACAGTTTGAATGACTTGGATTCGATCAGGTTAGGGCTGGTAACCGGTAAGCGCACTTCACCGATGGCGACTTGAGGCAAGCCTTTGCTATTGAGCCATGACAGCTCATAGAGTGTCCAGATATCGTAGCCAGTAAATGGCAGGGTATCGCCAAGGGCGAGATCATCACGGTTCAGGCTGCGAGGGACAGGCTGGAGCAGAGATGGGTCATATTGATCTTTATATTCCGTTGTTTTACCAAGGGTCAAACCGGCTAATTCTTTCGCGTCTTGATATTTGCTCATACTGTCCTGGACACACTTCGATTAGAATGGGCAAAGTTTACTTAATCTTTTGTGAGGTTGCGAATGAATCATCCAGTCGCGATAGCGTTATCTGACTTTTCTTCCCGTTTTTTACAAGCGTGGTGTGACGCCGATCAAGGTTTTCCCCGCAGTGGTGATTTGGTTGGACTATCATCGCCATGTGTTCGTGCTGATGATGGCAATGAAGTGACTTGGCAACCGATGCCCCGAGACCCGATGGGAGATCTTGCTGGCGTAGAAAATGGGATTGAGTTGCGTTTACATAATGATATTACGGTGTTCTATGGCTACCAGTTCAGTGGCGACATGGCGGCTCGGTTTTCGACCGTAACGGGTGATATTGCGTTGGATTTGTTGCAGGCTTTTAGTGCTGATGATGTGCTGCGTTTACAGGAAAACATTCTGGGGCATCTGGTTACTCAGCGTCGATTTAAGCTAAAGCCAACCGTATTCATTGGTGTGATGGATTCAGAAAATCAGGTGATATCGGTCTGTAACCTTACCGGTCAAGTCGTATTGGAAACCTTGGGTAAAGATAATCGTGAGGTATTAGCCGATGATTTGGCGAGTTTCATTCAGGCGCTTGAACCTGTTGTGAAGGTAAGTTGATTTATGTACGTAGTGGAAATGCAGTTTGAGTGTTTTGACAACACCACGATCGCAGAGGTAGATAACGCGGTCAATGGTCTGATTGATGCCCTTCGTTACAATGGTCAGATATTGGGCCGAGAGTTTCCCATCATCATGGATGAGGGGGTTTTTAAGGTGAGGGCGGTATGTCCAGAGCAAGATAGTCTGCACTCGAACTTTCATAGCGAACAAGTGAAAGCGGGGCTTAACCGTCTGAGTCAGGCGAGCCTGTTGAGCCCGAAAATAAAACTCCTTGGCCGGGATCTGAATTCAGAAGCTGCCGCTGAAAACTTCTCGCCATCGTGGCAAGTGATATATACCACTTATGTTCATACCTGTTCGCCACTGCGATGCGGTGAAACGTTAATGCCTATCCCGCTGTATCGTCTGGGGGAGCCGACGCTCAATGGTGATCATAAATCCATGGTGAAGTGGCAGACGGAATGGCAGGCCTGTGATGAAATTCAGATGGCTGGTGGCTGTCAGGCCGAGCACGCGGCATTGCATGAGATCCGAGATGTGGATAGTGACTTGTTCCGACGCGGTTGGGACTTGCGAGGGCGAATTGAATTTATTACAAAGATCCCTACGTATTATTATCAGTATCAAGTTGGCGGTACGGATCTCGACAGTGAACTGAATCGAGCCTGTCCTAAGTGCGGAGGACAGTGGCGGCTTGAGGAGCCGCTACATGGAATATTTCACTATATGTGCGACCCTTGTCGTATTGTCTCCAATCTGTCGTGGGATTACCAATAAGCCGTTCAGTAAACTCATTTACCGAACTCTCATTGTACCGGCGCAGTATTATCTATCTGCGCCTATTTTCCACAGGCATTATGCTGTTCGAGTTTTTCGATCCGAGTCATTAATTCGGCAACTTGCTGCTCCAGCGCAATAATACGTTCTTCGGCGCCTGTTTGGGGTGTACACTTTTCAATTTTCGGTACACGAGCACTGGTTTTCCAGCTTTGTAGTGCCTTGATAATTAGCGGCATTGGCAGAGGTTCGGCCAATCTTGCTTTGATCAGCGCGACAGAGGGCTCTTTGCCTTCGGCGATCAGTGAGTCAATCACCTGAGTCAGCACTTGGGTAATATCGGATGACATGCCATTTCCTTTGTTAGGGCGGTGTCAGCTATTGTCGCTGATTTCTCGTAGCCTGCCCAGTGACTTATCTTTCGTTATTTTTAGATCTGGTTGACAGTCTATTTTCGTAATAGCGCATCAAGTTGGTCAATCACCTCACACCAGTCAGCATCTTGTTCTTGTGATTCTTTGATAAAGCGTTTTTGGGCGGGTTGCCAGAAGCTTGCCTCTGATAATTGTTCATGCTGAGCCAGTTGGTGCTGGACCAAAAAGGTTTCGATGAACTCATGTGAATTATTCAAGCCAAGTTGGCTGAATAAGGCGGTGAGGTTGTGATTGAATGTTTCCATTGTTCACTCCATGACAAAGCCATATTAACGGCTACCTGCAGCGTAGTGAGGTGGTTTGGCTTAATTATAGCTGATAGGTGGATTTCCAATCTTTCCCTGTCTTGTGTGCGAGATCTCTTACAAATGTGTGGGAAATAAAGGAGAATTCATGGGGCGTTACACTATCATGATGGGTTTATCTTGCTGATAATTAAGCATTATATCATCTTTATTTGTGATGGGTATAAATACTGGTGAAAAAAGAATGTTTGAGGTGGGATGTTTTCCAGGCTGAAAGGCGTAATCTTATCGGTGTCGGAAGGAACTGACGGAACGGAACAGGAAAAGGCCAAGGATTATGGCAGTCTCAGGATGAGACCGGTGTACTAGGATGGTGCGTCGAACATGGATTGTGAAGGAAATGCCGAGGAACGGCACAAGAGTAAGCAGGATGTTTACTCGTCAGGATGACACATGGACCTCTTCAGGATGAAGACAGGGACACCTCCAGGACGGATGATGAGAGTCAGTACAGGATAGACTGACGGGTCAGGAAGGCCAAAGGACAACTTCAGGAAGAAGTCAAAAGGACAATGCTGACGGATTACAGCAGTCAAAGGAATGATGCAGGGAGCACCACAGTAGCGGGATTGCTGCAAGTAAGACCTAAGGGCGCAACGCAAGTTGCGCCCGCTCTTTTATTGGGTCTACGATATGTCATCCTTGATGTTTTAACCTTTCTTGTCCTCCTCTGCTTTTCTACGATATTTCACCTCTTTATCCTTTCGTACTGATATGCCAATAACACATTCATTTTGTAAGATTTATTCCCCTCATGAAATCGATTACTTTTCTGTCCCTGTTTGGTGTGAGAGATCTCTTACAAACTTGTAGGAAGAAATGACTTTCTGATGCCGAAAATAGCCTTCAATTTGCTATAAATTTATTTATAAACAAGCTGTTATGGTTATTGCTTTTTATTGATGTATTACGCAATTGAAAGTGATTGTTTTCGCCCTATTGTTCTGCATAGAGAAGCCAGTAATATGGGGGGTGTCGACAGGGATAGCGGCAAGGATGAAATGGGATTCAGCAGGATGCTGTAACCTCAGGATGAGGCTGAGTTAACAGGTAGGTTGGCTCTTAGCGACTAGGATCACGAAAGGATGCCGTCGGTAGTCAGGATAGCTACTGGTCAGGATGAGAAGGACAGCTTCAGGATGAGGCCGGGACCGCCTTAAGGATTGAGGTGTAGGGAAGTGCTCTAGGATAGAGCAAGGATCTCTTACGGATAAGTTATCAGGAACCCTTTCAGGATGAAAGTAAGGGACGCCGCCAGGATGGATGATGCGAGTCAGCGCAAGATGCAATGACGGGTCAGGATGGCCAATGGACCTCTTCAGGATGAAGTAGATAAAGGATCAGCTGGACGGACTGCAGCAGACAATGGAATGATGCAGGGAGCGACATAGTAGCGGGATGCTGCATGTAAGACCTAAGGGCGCAACGAAAGTTGCGCCCATTCTTTTATGAGCATGATTATCTGTTCGAACCTCGAACCTCGAACCTCGAACCTCTCGTCCTTGCTCCTTTAGTCTGGCATTCTGTGGGGGGGGATATGAAATGTGATGGGCTGAAACCCTCTCATGATCATATGCCCTTGATAGATATCTTGCCCATCTGCTGAAAACTCAAACCAATACACCGTGTGCCAATACCAGCGGCCTTGCGGATCTTTGACTTTATGTCCGCCGCGGGCAGTATTCAGCAACTGCAGCCCCAGATGCTCGCAGCGCTGATTGATAAAGTGCTGGGCGAGTTCAGTTTGACGCCGCTGTTGCCAAAACAGATAGCCAGCCAGCGCCAGCAGTAAAATTCCAAGCAAGTTTTCCATTCTTTAACACCCGTCCTGTTTTGATATGCCAGCCGCGTATCGGTGGCTGGCATGTTGTCGCAGTGATCGCTGACAGTTAGCTGTGCTGGCCGCGAGTCTGTTGCTGCAATCGGGTGATCGCCGCAATGAGCTCTGGGTTAGCCTGACTGTGCAAAACTTGCAGCATGATCCCACGCAAGGCGGGCAGCATGACTAGATCGGCGAATAGCTGATTGAATAATGTCTGATCCTCGGTGTCTGCCAAGCGGACCAGAAACTGACTGGCGGTTGCTGTATCGGCTAATCCATTCCAACAGCGTCCCGCAATGGCGACCAATACCTCTGGATGGCATAATTCAGGTTTAGCAAATACCTGATCTAAACTCTGTTTTAACGTGTCAGCATTCGCACCAGATAAGGCTCGAAGTAGTGCCGCCGCCAAGAAGATATCCGGTGCTTGTACTGCGACCTCATCATGCAGCCGCTCATGAAGACGAAGGGTGAGAGCCTCTGGCAGCGAGCAGTGTTCAAGGCAGCCCAGTAAGGCATACAGCGGCGTTAATGGTAGGTTATTGATCGCCTTGCGAATGAGGGTTGCGTTATTCTCTTGGCTCATTCGAGCACAGATATCAGCCAGGCCTTGCAGACCAACACTTTGCCACTGCTCCCAGCCCGCTTTGCCCGACAAGTAATACTGGGCATGCTCATAATATTGACTTGCGGGCAAGGTAAGCTGCTGACGCAGGTGCGCATGGAAAATGGCCATCTTGTCATCGGTGGGCTTAAAGGTGAAAGGGTTTGCCGCCAGTTTCTTTTGCTCTTCTTCGGTAGGGGTGCTATTGAGAGTGGCTCCCATCGCTTCAATGACATACTGGATAAAACCACCGACAGCCGCTTGTTTCAGCAGCCCGCGTTCATCTAGGGGCAAGCGTAAGAACCAGAACCAAGGTGGGTTACCGGCTTGCCAGAAGGAAATAGCCAGGTGGGCGTGCTGTTGTAATGGCCATGGATAGGGTTGGCGATTATCTTCAACGGCCTTAAATTGCTCGGTGTCAATGTGGCTGACGCGGCGGCCGAGATCGAAAATGCTGTACTGGCAGCTGGCATTATCTAACAGCTGGGTAAGGGTATGAAATGTATCCATGGGCAGTCTCTGCGCTCCTTTATCTGAAAAGGAAGTATATAACGGAAGCCATGGCCGTGCGAAGCCCTGACTTGGGGGATCGCAGGCAAGATGGTATTCTTCGCCGCCATTATAGAATTGAATGATTGCCACTAAGCACAAAGGGGATAGATGGACCGATATTATGATTGCCAGCAGTTACTGGTAAAACTCGAAGCGGTCTTGCGTGAGAGCGAGCAATGGGAAACGACGGCACCGAGTCGCAGTGCGTTGTTGAGTGATCAGCCATTTGCCATTGATACCCTAACGTGTTCTCAGTGGCTGCAATGGATTTTTATCCCCAAGTTGGGCCAGCTGTTGGTATCCAACTTACCGTTACCCGTGGCCTTGGATATTTCGCCTTATGTGGAGGAAGCCATGGCTGGGCAGAATAACGGCCAGCGCATTCTGGCGGTTACCCGTGACATTGATCAGTTATTTAAGCAGTGAGTTGTATGGAACTTGAAATTCTTTATCGTGATGAGTACTTAGTGGCGGTGAATAAGCCTGCTGGAATGCTGGTTCATCGTTCGTGGCTTGATAGTCATGAAACGGTATTTGTGATGCAAACCTTGCGTGATCAAATTGATCAGCATGTATTTCCGCTTCATCGTCTTGATCGCCCAACATCTGGGGTGTTGTTGTTTGGACTATCAAAAGAGATCGCGGCGCTGATGATGCCAAAATTTGCGGGGCGCGATATCAAGAAGACTTACCATGCGGTGGTGCGAGGGTGGGTGAAAGAAGCGGCTGTACTGGATTATCCACTCAAGCAGGAGCTGGATAAAATTGCTGATAAGCATGCAGATCAAGATAAAGAAGCCCAACCAGCAGTGACAGCCTATGCGCCACTGGCTAAGGTGGAAACCGCTATTCCGGTCGGCCGCTATGCCACGAGCCGATATAGTTTGGTTGAAATGAAACCGGAAACGGGTCGTAAGCACCAACTTCGTCGTCATATGCACCACCTTAGTCATCATATTGTGGGTGATGTGAACCATGGTGATGGTCGTCATAATAGAATGTTCCGAGATAATTTTGAGTGCCACCGTCTGATGTTGCATGCGTCACGTTTGCAATTGTCGCATCCAGTTACAGAAGCACCGCTTGATATCCGTGCATCGGTGGATGAAACATGGCTACGGGTGATGAGTGCTTTGGATTGGGATATTGCTTTAATGGATCCTGTGTCGAGTCGGTTAGTCGATAGCGACACGTTTGACGGATAAACATTACCGATAAGCAAGTGAAAGAGGCAGCCATGAATGATGGCTGCCTTTTTTACATATCCTGTTTCCTCTGTCTATCGCCAAGCTACCGCATTTCCGGTCATCGACGCTACGGATTTATGTCAGTTTTTACTTTTTTCCAACGCTGTAATTAATGCATTTTTGAGCTGTAATTGCTGCGTTTTATCCAGTTGTTCACCGTTGACATTAGTGACGATGAAGAAGTCTTCTGCTCGTTCGCCTATGGTAGTGATTTTAGCTGCTTGAAGACTGACTTTCTGGCGAGCAAAAACTGAACCGACTCGAGACAGCAGGCCCGGCATATCGAGTGCAACCAGCTCCATCATGGTTTTCTTGCCAGACTTGGTTGGTAGAAAATTGACCTGAGTTTTGACATTGAAATGCTGTAATTTATGAGGGGCACGCTTTTTCTTTCGATCAGATTTCATGTGTGTCAGGGCGTTAACCAGTGCCCGGCGCACTGAGTGATGGCGGCTTTCACTGAGTTCTTTGCCTGAGGGGTCAAGGATCATGAAAGTATCGAGGGCATAGCCGTCTTTGCTGGTCATGACTTGTGCATCGTGGACACTGAGGTTTTTCTTATCAAGCTCTGAGACCACAATAGCAAACAGCTTGGTTTTATCTTTGCAGTAGACAAAGACTTCTGTTCCACCGCGAGTGGATTTTTTACTGAGTAGGATCAGTGGCTTGTCATGGTCTTCATGATTAAGAATGGCTTCAGCATGCCAGGCGATTTGATGATGGGTATGGCGCAGGAAGTAATCGGCTTTAAAGCGTTGCCATAGAACTTCTATTTCGCGAGGGGCAAAGCCGAGGCTGCGGAGCAATGCCGAGGCCATCTGTTGGTTGTGGCGGATCCGTTCGCGAATATCAGGCGGATTTTCCAGTCCGCGGCGCAGGGCTTTTTGAGTTGAATAGTAAAGCTCGGCGAGCAAGGTACGCTTCCAGCTGTTCCACAGTTCCTGATTGGTCGCACAGATATCGGCAACGGTCAGGCAGATCAGGTGATCAAGCCGTTCCTCATCGCGGACCTCTTTGGCAAAGGTGGTGATCACTTCAGGATCGTAGATATCGCGGCGCTGTGCCGTTACCGACATGAGTAAGTGCTGGTTGACAAGCCACTTGACTAGGTTGGCTTCAGGCTTGGACAGTCCGTGTAATAGGCAGAATTCGTAGGCATCAACGCCCCCTAGTTCTGAATGGTCACCGCCGCGGCCTTTGGCGATATCATGGAAAATCGCTGCCAGCAGCAGGATCTCTTTTTTCATGACTCGAGGGTAGACTTCACAGCAGATAGGGTGACGTTGGCGGTTTTCAGGATCATTGAATTTATTAAGGTTTTTCAGTAAACGAACAGTGTGCTCGTCCACGGTATAGACATGGAACAGGTCAAATTGCATCTGACCGACAATTTGACTCCATTGCGGCAAATAGGTGGATA
Source organism: Photobacterium nomapromontoriensis (assembly GCF_050336815.1). Classification (NCBI taxonomy): domain Bacteria; kingdom Pseudomonadati; phylum Pseudomonadota; class Gammaproteobacteria; order Vibrionales; family Vibrionaceae; genus Photobacterium; species Photobacterium nomapromontoriensis. The sequence goes on along the minus strand of NZ_JAKJSL010000035.1, from coordinate 41,501 downwards.
GCACGCCATGACGATGCATTAAGCGAAAAGCCCGCTGCAAGCAATTGGGCTGGCGTACCAGCTCCATGAATTTTGCCCGCGCTTCGGGGATATCGATCAAAAAGCGATTGAGTCGGCGTCGTGCTGTGCGTAGCTGGCGTAAGGTAGGCGCCGCAATTCCTTCTATTTGAGAGTTACGAGCAATATGCAAGAACATATCAAGAATGGTTTCTGGTCGAGCTTGAAATAGCGCGGGTTTGGTCGCCTCAATCAGTGACCCCCTCAGTTGGAAATCATCATCAAGCATAATGGCTTCAGAAGAAACACCTTTGCAGATAATGGCTTGATCAAACAACTGTAACAGCATTTTGTTGAGCTCTGCGACCCGGCGTAATGTACGGTAGAAATCTTTCATCATCGTTTCTACGGGACGGTTACCTTCGCCACGGTACCCAAGTAGCTCTGCGACAGAGGCTTGGTGACCAAATGTGAGGCGGTTGTCATAACGGCGAAGTTCGCTATGCAGCGCAAAGCGGATCCGCCATAGAGAGTCCTGACACTCGACCAATTCACGGTATTCGGCATCTGTTAAAAAGCCAAATCGACTCATTTCCAATAGGCTGGTGGCCCCGAAATGACGCCGAGCGACCCAGCTTAGGGTATGGATGTCACGCAACCCTCCGGGGCTTGACTTGATATCGGGCTCTAGGTTGTAGGTGGTATCGTGATAGCGAGCATGGCGGGTTTTTTGTTCATGCAACTTGGCTTGGTAGAATGCTTCGCTGGGCCAGAAGTTACCATCATTGATCCGCTCTTCGAGTTGTTGGAAGGTATCTTCGTTGCCACATAACCAACGTGCTTCCTGAAGATTGGTGGCCACCGTGAGATCCGACAGGCCAATTTCAATACATTCTTCAACGCTACGAACACTGTGGCCAATGTCCAATTTTAAATCCCATAGCAGAGTAATAAACGCACTGATGGTATTACCGATGGCCTCATCAATTGGCGATTGACTTAAGATTAAAATATCCACATCTGACAGAGGGTGCAGTTCTCCCCGGCCGTATCCGCCAACGGCAACCAGAGCAAGGTGCGGCTGCTTCGAGAGTTCAAAATGGTGCCATAACTGCTTAAGCAAAGTATCAATAAAATGCGAGCGAGCCTCAACGAGAGTCGTGACGGAAACATGGTCAATAAATTGTTGTTTCTGGTGTGCACCAAATTGGTCTAAGACTTGGCGTAGGTAATCAGGCGAGAAAGCGGCTAAGTTGCCTGTGGTTGAAGTCGTTGAAGCGTCAGTCATAGCTGTCCGTGCATGTTATGGGATCTGTTTTAACATTATCACGGATATCACCAAGTTACCTCAATACTCATATCGAAGGGTGAGTTGCTATCAGTCTGCGGGGCATTTTGATAGAATCTGCGGGGCATTTTGATAGAAATAGGGGGGGATGAAAAAGCCGACGTCTGTCGGCTTTTTTGTTTGGTGTCGAGCACTCTAGGTTTAGTTGTGCATCAAGCGAGGAATCGTATCATCTTTACGCAGGGTCAGTACTTCACAACCCGTGTTAGTGACGACAATCGTGTGCTCGTATTGTGCCGATTTCTTACCATCAGCGGTGTAGACTGTCCAGTCGTCAGCCGCATCAACGGTACAGCCAAAGCGGCCTGCGTTGATCATTGGCTCAATGGTGAAACACATACCAGCTTGCAGCTTGGTGCGGTCGCTGTTGCGGTAGTGAACCACTTGTGGCTCTTCATGGAACTCAAAGCCAATACCGTGACCACAGAAGTCTTTCACGATGGAATATTTCTGTAGCGGATTTTTCTTGTTGTTGGCTTTGATGAATTTTTCAATTGCAGTACCGATGTCACCGACTGTCGCACCAGGTTTCACCTGACGCATACCTTCGTACAAAGCATCTTGTGTTACACGGCACAGGCGCTTGTCAGCGGGAGAAACCTCGCCCACGAAGAACATCTTAGAGGTGTCACCGTGGTAGCCTTCCGGGCGTACGTTTAGATCAGCGGTTGGATCATTCGGGATGATCACCGTGATGTCGACGTTGATGATGTCACCGTTCTTCAGTACAGCAGGCTTAATCAAGCCGTGACTGCCCATTTCATCTTGTTCAGCGGGAATGCCGTGACAAATGATGTGGTTGATTGAGGTACAGATAGATTTTGGGAAGCCGTGATAATCAAGTGGTGCGGAGTAAGCCCCTTTCTCAAGGGTAAAATCATGACAGATTTTATTTAGCTCTTCCGTCGTCACGCCTTCTTTGATGTGCGGCTCAATCATTTCCAGCACTTCTGCTGCCAAACGACCGGCAACACGCATTTTTTCAATTTCTTCAGCCGTTTTGATCTTAATGCTCATTCAATCTATCTCTGCATAGGACTATTTTCTCTTCTCTATATGGTAACAGTGAGGACGCAGGATGGAAACTAGGATTCGAGGGGGGAGTGATAATTTAGGCTGGATTTTAGTGGTAAAAATATGGTATAAAGCGCGCCGTATATTGGGTAATTGGATTTCGATTTAGTTATTCAGTCATACATAAACTTTTATTAATCATCCACACATATCGGCACATCTTCCGGGGTGCTCGGCAACTTTTCGCGAGGTTGTAACGCCAAAGGCGTTATTCGGGTCGGTTTAAGATGGGATATGTGGACGCCTAACCCCATAGAGGAATATTCAATGGCAACTGTATCAATGCGCGACATGCTTCAGGCTGGTGTACACTTTGGTCACCAAACTCGTTACTGGAACCCAAAGATGAAGCCATTCATCTTCGGTGCTCGTAACCGTGTACACATCATCAACCTTGAGCAAACTGTTCCAATGTTCAACGAAGCTCTAGCAGAAATCAACAAGATTGCTGCACGTAAGGGCAAGGTTCTTTTCGTTGGTACTAAGCGTGCAGCCAGCGAATCAATCAAAGAAGCAGCTGTTAGCTGTGATCAGTACTACGTAAACAACCGTTGGTTGGGTGGTATGCTGACTAACTGGAAAACTGTTCGTCAGTCAATCAAGCGTCTAAAAGACCTTGAAGTACAGTCTACAGACGGTACTTTCGACAAGCTAACCAAGAAAGAAGCGCTTATGCGTACTCGTGAAATGGAAAAGCTTGAGAAGTCTCTTGGCGGTATCAAGAACATGGCTGGCCTACCAGACGCAATGTTCGTAATCGATGCTGATCACGAACACATTGCAATCAAAGAAGCTAACAACCTGGGTATCCCAGTATTTGCAGTAGTAGATACTAACTCTAACCCAGACGGCGTTGACTTCGTTATCCCAGGTAACGATGACGCAATCCGTGCAATCAAGCTTTACACTGGTGCTGTTGCTCAGACTGTTACTGAAGCACGTAACCAAGACATCGTTGCTCAAGCTGAGCAAGACGGTTTCGTAGAAGCTGAATAATAGCCGGCTCCTTTGAGCATCTTAAGTTACCTTGTGTAAACTAAGAATGGTTACCAGGGGCCGATCATGGCCCCTGATTTTTATACCAAGTATTCAAAACTGAGGATATAACAATGGCAACAGTTACAGCTGCCCTAGTTAAAGAACTGCGCGATCGTACTGGCGCAGGTATGATGGATTGTAAGAAAGCCCTAGTAGAAGCTAACGCTGACATCGAGCTAGCAATCGAAAACATGCGTAAGAGCGGTGCGGCTAAAGCTGCTAAAAAAGCAGGTAACGTAGCAGCTGAAGGTACTATCATCATCAAAGATGCTGACGGTAAAGCAGCACTTGTTGAAGTAAACTGCCAGACTGACTTCGTTGCTAAAGACGGTAGCTTCCTTGCATTTGCTAACGAAGTTGCTGATGCAGCACTTGCTAGCCACGCTTCAGTTGAAGAGCTTCAAGCACAATTTGAAGAGCAGCGTGTTGCTCTTGTTGCTAAGATCGGTGAGAACATCTCTATCCGTCGCGTAGCATACATCGCTGGTGATAAAGTGTCTGCTTACACTCACGGCGCTCGTATCGCAGTAGTCGTTGCTGGTAACGGCGACGACGAAACGCTTAAGCACATTGCAATGCACGTTGCAGCGTCTAAGCCTGAATACGTGAACCCAACTGACGTTCCTGCTGATGTAGTAGCAAAAGAGCGTGAAGTTCAGGTTGAGATCGCGATGAACGAAGGCAAGCCTAAAGAAATCGCTGAGAAGATGGTTGAAGGCCGTATGAAGAAGTTCACTGGCGAAGTTTCTCTAACTGGCCAGGCATTCATCATGGAGCCTAAGAAAACAGTTGCTGATGTACTGAAAGAGACTGGCGCAACAGTTTCTAGCTTCATTCGTCTAGAAGTAGGCGAAGGCATCGAGAAGAAAGCTGAACTAAGCTTCGCAGAAGAAGTAGCGATGGTGCAGAAGGGTTAATCCTTCGCAACTTGCTCTCAGAAGACCGTGGCCTAGGCTGCGGTCTTTTTACAACTCCATATCTTAATGTAAGCCTGGAAGGTATCACTAATGACCACAAATCCTAAACCGACTTATCAACGTATATTGCTCAAGCTCAGTGGGGAAGCACTGCAGGGCGATGAAGGTTTTGGTATTGACGCACAAGTTCTTGACCGTATGGCTCAAGAAATCAAAGAACTGATTGAACTGGGTGTACAAGTTGGCCTTGTCATCGGTGGTGGTAACTTGTTCCGCGGTGCTGGCCTTGCTGAAGCAGGTATGAACCGAGTTGTGGGCGACCACATGGGCATGCTAGCCACCGTAATGAACGGGTTGGCAATGCGTGATGCGCTGCACCGTGCCTATGTGAACGCTCGAGTGATGTCAGCAATTCCGCTGAATGGTGTGTGTGATAATTATAACTGGGCAGATGCAATTAGTCAGTTGCGTCAAGGTCGAGTGGTGATTTTCTCTGCTGGAACGGGTAACCCATTCTTCACCACAGATTCTGCTGCGTGCCTACGTGGTATTGAAATTGAAGCGGACGTAGTACTAAAAGCTACAAAAGTTGATGGTGTATTCACAGAAGATCCAGTTAAAAACCCAGACGCCATTCTTTATGATAAGCTTGGTTATCAGGATGTTCTTGAACAAGAACTAAAAGTTATGGATCTTGCTGCGTTCACCCTTGCGCGTGATCATGGCATGCCAATTCGTGTATTCAACATGAACAAACCTGGTTCTCTTCGCCGCGTGGTGATGGGGGAGCAGGAAGGTACGTTGATCTCTAACGACTAAGTTTTTTGAGTCTGTGTGTTAGCACGGGCTCTGAACGGGAGCCTTGCTCCCGCATTTACCGAATCATTAAGGGTATTTATCGTGATTGATGCAATTAAACAAGATGCGCAAGAGCGCATGGGTAAAAGTGTAGAAGCACTTAAAAGTCAACTGGCAAAAGTGCGTACAGGTCGAGCTCACCCAAGCCTGCTTGATACTATCTATGTTGAATACTACGGTGCTAACACGCCACTTAAGCAACTTGCTAACGTTGTTGCTGAAGACTCGCGTACACTCGCGATCACCGTGTTTGACCGAGAGCTAACGCCTAAAATCGAAAAAGCGATCATGATGTCGGATTTGGGTCTGAACCCAATGTCAGCAGGTACGGTTATCCGTGTACCATTGCCAGCACTAACCGAAGAGCGTCGTCGTGATCTGGTTAAGATCGTACGAGCTGAAGCTGAGCAAGGCCGCGTGGCTATTCGTAATATTCGTCGTGATGCAAACGCAGATATTAAAGGTCTTCTAAAAGACAAAGAAATCTCTGAAGATGATGATCGTCGCAGCCAGGATGAAATTCAGAAACTGACAGATGCCGCAGTGAAGAACATTGATGCAGTCCTTGAAGTGAAAGAAAAAGAGCTAATGGAAGTATAAGGTTCGCCTTAACTTTACGCTTGAAATCGTTTAGAGCGCTGTGCGTGCAGCACAGCGTTTTTTTTTGAGGGAGAGGTATGGCAGAGCATACAATCGATTCTGCACTTGGCATTGAAAGCTTACCTAAGCATGTTGCTATCATTATGGATGGTAACGGCCGGTGGGCAAAAGCCAAGGGTAAGCCTCGAGTGTTTGGCCACAAGGCAGGCGTGGAAGCCGTACGTGAAACTGTCTCAACAGCAAATCGTCTTGGGGTACAGGTTGTTACTTTGTTTGCGTTCAGTAGTGAAAACTGGCGCCGTCCCGAGGATGAGGTTTCGTTGCTGATGGAACTGTTCATGACTGTATTGGGTCGTGAAGTAAAGCGTTTGCACAAGAACAATATCCGTTTATGTATTATTGGTGATACCAGCCGATTTAGTGCTCGTCTGCAGCGAAAAATTGCTGATGCCGAAGCCCTGACAGCAAGCAATACCGGCATGGTGCTGAATGTTGCGGCTAACTACGGTGGCCAATGGGATATCTTGCAGGCAGCCAAACGCCTGGCTCAACAAGTCGCAGAGCAAGGATTGACGGTCTCTGATATTACGGAAGAGATGTTGGCTGAAGGTTTGACGACAGCTAATTTACCGGATGTTGACTTGTTGATTCGCACCAGTGGCGAGTGTCGGATCAGTAACTTTATGTTGTGGCAGACGGCTTATGCTGAACTGTATTTTACCGAACAGCATTGGCCTGATTTCGATGAAACCAGCTTTGTACAAGCGATGGCATGGTATGTGAACCGTGAGCGGCGTTTTGGCTGTACCGGTGAGCAGATCCAAGCTTTGCTGGAAAATTAAGACCCAGTCAGTTTAGCTTTTGACGGGCAAGTTTATTTTGGGGCATCTGGCAATGGCTCGATGCCTTTTTTACTGGTTGTCCGGAGTGGCAACATATTGGTCAGCATCTCATGAGCTGGCCTACGATAGAATAAGAATTGAGAGGACGCAGTTTGCTTAAGCAACGAATTATTACCGCAGTCATCCTCGCTCCCCTAGTTATTGCAGGAATTTTTCTTTTACCTTTTCCTGCTTTTATTGCTGCCCTTGCTGCAATTACTCTGATTGGGTTTTGGGAGTGGACACAATTTGTTGAGACTAAATCGCGTCTTGTTGCGATGTTAGTCCCCTCGGCTGCACTGGGTGCATCACTGATACTGATACCAACGGATCCCGGTGCATTATCTGTGTTATCTACATCACATCACGCTATGCTGCTGATCGGTGGCATTTGGTGGCTAGTCGCCTCGGCATTGGCTGTGAGCTACCCCGGTAGTGCTAAGTTATGGTCAGCCATCACCCCTCTGAAGTACCTGTTTGGCCTGCTGACCTTGCTGCCTTTCTTCTGGAGCATCATTATGCTCCGCGCGGTTAATTACCTTGAATCTCCCTATCATGGTGCCAAATTAGTGCTATTGGTATGTTTCCTAGTGTGGGCGGCAGATACGGGCGCGTACTTCTCAGGTAAGCGTTTTGGTAAGCATAAAATGGCCCCGGCAGTCAGTCCCAATAAAACCATTGAAGGTCTTGTAGGCGGTGCTTTGTTGGCCGTAGTGGTGACTTGGGGCGGCGCAGCCGTGATGGATATACCGTTCTCAAGTCTTGGCAGTTTGCTGTTGATTGCGGTCGTGACGGTCGTGGCCTCGGTGTTGGGCGATTTGGTTGAAAGTATGTTCAAACGGGTAGCTGGTATTAAAGATAGTGGTAATATCCTACCGGGTCATGGTGGTATTCTTGACCGTATTGATAGCCTTACTGCCGCTCTTCCTGTCTTTGCTCTGCTCTATCTATGGCTGGTATGATCTAGCTTTCTCGACATCTGGCCGATATTAGATAGGTAAGTCATTACTTACTTGTCTGACATCGGCTAGGATGCCATGCTCAATTAGCCTGACGAAATTTTGTATTGTTAAGTGATAGTATGCGTAAGTTAACGATTCTTGGTGCAACCGGTTCTATTGGCAGCAGCACATTGGCGGTTGCTGGCCAGAACCCCGAATTATTTGATGTTGTTGCATTGGCTGCGGGCAGTAATTGCCAGAAAATGTTCGAGCTATGCCAGCAGTGGCGACCGAAATATGCGGCGATGGCATCGGTAACGGCTGCCGCTGAGCTGGCAGGGCTGTTGAAACAACATGATATCCAGACTGAAGTCTTAGCGGGTGACGAGGGATTGTGCCACGTTGCCGCATTAGATGAAGTCGATACTGTGATGGCGGCCATTGTGGGGGCGGCGGGTCTATTGCCGACCATGGCCGCAGTAAAAGCAGGCAAGCGCATCTTACTGGCCAATAAAGAAGCGTTAGTCATGTCGGGGCAGATGTTTATTGATGCGTGTCGTAAATACGGTGCCGAATTGCTGCCCGTTGACAGTGAACATAATGCGATCTTTCAAAGTTTGCCTGCCAATGTGCAGCGTGCCATGGGGTATTGCAACCTTGATGCTGCCGGCGTCAGTAAAATTTTGCTAACCGGCTCAGGTGGCCCGTTTCGTTATACTGATGTGGCTGAGCTGTCGAAGGTGACTCCACAAATGGCGATAGCGCATCCTAACTGGTCTATGGGGCCAAAGATTTCAGTGGATTCTGCGACCATGATGAACAAAGGGCTAGAATATATCGAAGCCCGTTGGCTGTTTAATGCCTCTCGTGAGCAGATGGATGTGATCATTCACCCTCAGTCAGTGATCCATTCAATGGTACAGTACAAAGATGGTTCGGTTATTGCCCAGATGGGGCTACCAGATATGCGTACCCCGATAGCTTGTGCAATGGCCTATCCTCAAAGAGTCGATGCTGGTGTCGCGCCGTTGGATTTTAGCCAGATTGGCGAATTTACCTTCTTAAAGCCAGATTTTTCCCGCTACCCATGCCTGAAGTTAGCCATGGATGCGTGTTATAGCGGTCAGGCGGCGACCACGACACTCAATGCAGCAAATGAAGTGGCGGTAGGCGCATTCCTTGATAATCGTCTGGGTTTTACAGATATTGCTCGCATTAACGCACAGGTACTGGAACGTACAACGCTGATTGAACCTCATGATTTGGACAGCGTCATTGAGCTAGATACAATGGCTCGAATATTGGCAACGGAAATGATTCGTAAGGTATCGTTATGATAGGATTTCTATGGAATCTAGGTGCATTTTTACTGGCACTTGGGATCCTGATTGCAGTGCATGAATTTGGTCACTTTTGGGTGGCACGACGTTGTGGCGTTTATGTCGAGAAGTTTTCGATAGGTTTTGGTAAGTCACTTTGGCGTAAAATTGGTAAAGACGGCACTGAGTATACGTTGGCGATGATCCCATTGGGAGGCTACGTCAAAATGCTGGATGAGCGGGTAGAAGAAGTGCCTGCTGAGCGTCGCCATATGGCTTTTAATAATCAGCCGTTGTGGCAACGTAGTGCGATTGTTGCGGCTGGCCCATTAGCCAATTTTGTGTTTGCTATTTTTGCTTACTGGGTGATTTATCTGATTGGTATTCCTGCCGTGAAGCCTGTTATTGGTGACGTTGCGCCTCAGTCAATTGCCGCGCAGGCAGGAATTGAACCAGGCATGGAACTTAAATCCATATCTGGAATCCAAACAGCTGATTGGGAATCGGTCAACATGGCCATGATATCCCATATTGGTGATGAAGAAATGGTGGTGACGGTTACCTCGCCAGACACCAACTACGATAGTCAGAAAAGGCTGGATTTGACTAACTGGTCATTTGATCCAGAACGTGAGCCAGTACTGACAACGCTAGGGATCATGCCATTTAGGCCACAAATTACGCTGGTGATTTCACAACTTGTGGAAGGCGGGGCAGCAATTGATGCTGGTTTGCGGTTAAATGATAAAATTGTCGCTATCGATGGTCTTCCTGTGACAACTTGGCAGCAAGTTGTTGATGCGGTGCGTTCACACCCACAGCAAGCAATGACGATGGACGTTATTCGTGATGGCGAGATGATGTCGCTATCGTTGACGCCAGGAGCCAAAGAGGCCAGCAATGGTGAGCAAATTGGTTACGCCGGTTTTGCACCAACGATGGAACCTTGGCCCGAGTCATACCGGATCAATTTGCAATATGGCCCATTAGAGGCGATAAGCAAAGCAACAGAGAAAACATGGCAGCTAGTCAGCCTTACCTTTGATATGGTCACGAAACTGGTGACGGGTGATGTTGCCATGAAGAATTTGAGTGGCCCGATTTCGATCGCGAAGGGTGCCGGAATGACCGCCGATTATGGTTTAGTGTCTTTCTTGGGCTTCTTAGCGTTGATCAGTGTCAATTTGGGTATCGTTAATCTATTACCGCTTCCGGTATTGGATGGAGGGCATTTAATGTTCTTCGCCATCGAAGCCGTAACACGTCGTCCTGTTTCTGAACGTGTTCAGGATATAGGTTACAGAGTGGGATCAGCCATTTTGGTTGCGTTAATGGCCGTAGCGCTATTCAATGATTTTACCCGCCTTTAATAAGAGCGATTTAGCAAGGAATAATCAGAACAGTAATGGCGATGAAAAAACTGTTGGTTGCATCACTATTGTTTGGCAGTAGTGTTGCGCATAGTGCGGATCAATTTGTAGTTGACGATATCCGCTTCGAAGGCCTTCAACGTGTCACTCGCGGTGCGGCATTGTTAAAAATGCCGGTCAGGGTTGGCGACAGTATTGATGATCGCGATGTCTCTGAAGTGATCCAGTCGCTTTTTGCTTCTGGCAACTTTGAGGACGTCAAGGTGTATCGTGACGGTAATGCACTGTTGGTTGCAGTGCAAGAGCGCCCAACGATTGCGAGTATTACCTTCTCTGGTAACAAGGCCATCAAGGAAGAGCAGCTCAAGGAAAATCTCGATGCCTCGCGGATCCGCGTAGGAGAATCTTTAGATCGCACCACCCTGAGTAAAATTGAAAAAGGGTTGGAAGACTTCTATTACAGTGTCGGCAAATATAACGCATCGGTACAGGCGGTTATCACCCCGTTACCGCGTAATCGTGCCGATCTGAAATTTGTCTTTACCGAAGGTGGCTCGGCGGAAATACAGCAGATCAACTTTATTGGTAATGAAGTGTTTACCGATGAAGAGCTGAGAAACAAATTTAATTTGCAGGCAGATGTTGCCTGGTGGAATTTCTTAGCTGACAAGAAATATCAGAAGCAGGTGCTGGCAGGAGATTTAGAAACGCTACGTTCTTTGTATCTGAATAACGGTTACCTGAAATACCGCCTCGACGCGACCCAAGTAGCCATCTCACCGGATAAGAAAGGGGTATATATTACCCTGAAGGTGAATGAAGGTAAGCAATATAAAGTCAGTAACGTTCAGTTGCGTGGCGATTTATTGGGTCAAGAGCCAGAGCTAGAATCATTAGTCACCATTGGTGCGGGTGATGTCTATAACGGTGCAGAAGTGACCGCACTGGAAGAAGCCATCAAGCGCAAGCTGGGAGAGCGTGGTTACGCCTATCCAGAGGTGAATACCATTCCTGACTTTGACGATGATAATCAGCAAGTCACCTTGATTGTGAATGTTCAGCCGGGTAAGCGAATTTATGTTCGCAACATTGCTTTCTCTGGCAATACCTCAACCAAAGATGAAGTACTGCGACGTGAAATGCGCCAAATGGAAGGCAGTTGGTTGAACTCACAAATGGTTGAGCGTGGCAAAACACGTCTGAACCAAACCGGATTTTTCGAAACCGTTGATGTACAAACGGTCCGTGTACCGGGCACCGATGATGAAGTGGATCTCAAATACACGGTGAAAGAAGCCAACGCAGGTAATATTAACTTTGGCGTCGGCTATGGTACGGAATCAGGGATCAGCTTCCAGGCCGGTATTCAGCAGGATAACTTTTTGGGAACCGGTAACCGCTTTGGTATCAATGCCATGGTTAATGATTACCAGAAAAATGTGAGCTTGGAATACCGTGACCCTTACTTTACCCTTGATGGGATCAGTTTGGGTGGCAAGGTATACTATAACGAGTTTGAAGCGTCTGACGCCAACATCTCGGACTATACTAACCAGAGTTACGGTGCCAGCCTGACGTGGGGCTTCCCGTTTAATGAAATGAACTTCCTTGAGTTTGGTCTGGGTTATGATCACAACAAGATCTCTAATACTCAAGAGTACTATCAGATCGAGAAGTTTAAGTCGATTCATGGCTTTAACCGTGGCGATAATGCGATAGAACTGGATGATGTGAATTGGTCGATTTCCTGGACGCGAAATAACCTTAACCGTGGTTATTTCCCGACGGCCGGTAATCACCAACGTGCCACCTTCCGGATGACAGTTCCTGGCTCTGATGCGCAATTCTTCAAGGCTCAGTATGATGTCCGTCAGTATTTCCCATTAACGGAAGATCATGATTTCAGCCTACTATTGCGTGGTCGATTAGGCTATGGCAACGGTTACGGTAAGACAGATAATGGCAGTGATCAGCTATTACCGTTCTATGAGAACTATTATGCCGGTGGTTTTTCGACACTGCGTGGTTTCCGTTCGAATACCGTAGGCCCTAAAGCAGTGTATTTGGACTATACCAATGGCGGTAACAACCCTGAGCTTATTGGCACCGATGATGCTGCCGGGGGTAATGCGACGGTCTTGGGTAGTGTTGAGCTGATTGTCCCTACGCCGTTTGTGTCGGAAGAAGTGAGTAACCAAATTCGAACCAGTGTGTTTGTTGATGCTGGTACGGTGTGGGATACGGAATATGATCTGAAGAACAGCGATGGCAAGTATCTTCATGACTATTCTGATCCTTCAATGATTCGTGCGTCTTATGGTGCTGCGTTACAGTGGATGTCACCAATGGGGCCGCTTGTATTCTCGATTGCTAAGCCAATCAAGAAATACGAAGGTGATGATGAAGAGTTCTTTACCTTCACCATTGGTCGAACATTCTAATTTTTTTAAGGAGATACTTTTTGAAACAGTGGATTAAAGCAGCTGGTCTGAGCCTGGTGATTCTTTCTTCGTCGATGTACGCCCAGGCCGCAGAGGCAACACAAAAAGTGGGTTATGTGGCGACAGGCCAAGCCATGGGGCAATTGGCGCAGCGTTACAATGTATCTGAGAAACTGCGTAGTGAGTTTAAAGATCGTATTGACGAACTGCGTAGCATTGAAAACAGCATGAAGACCAAAGTTGACAAGATGAAGCGTGATGGCGATCTGATGAGCGCCAGTGATCGCACCAAATTGCAACGTGAAATGGCAGCCTTGGAATCAGATTATAAATTGAAGGCGAAAGCCCTGCAGGAAGATCAGCGCCGTCGTGGTGCAGAAGAAGAGCAGAAGCTGGTGAAAAAAATTCGTACTGCCATCCAAGATGTCGCTAAGCGTGAAGGCTATGATCTTGTGGTTGATGCCAATGCGGTACTGTATGCTAATCCGAAAGATGATCTGTCTAAAAAAGTGATTGCTGCGGTTAAGTAACGCTCTGCTTTTTATCTCAGATAATGGCAAAACGTAAAACAGAAGTCGAAAGGATGGGGATTACTTTGGTAAACTTCATACTTTCGACTTGTTTTGTATTGGCATACTGGTCTTACCAAGTGGAATGAGATTCTGGTTATTATGGATAGAATTACCAGTTGGTAGGTGTAGGTAGCACCAACAGAAAACGATAAATAAAGGTTAATAATGGCTGCAATTACTCTTGCTGAACTAGCAGACAAACTAGGCGCAGAACTTCGCGGTGAAGGTTCTGTTGAAGTACATTCTCTTGCCGGCATGGGCAAAGCGGAAAATGGGCAGATCACATTCCTGTCTGACAGTAAATACCGCAAGCTGCTTGCAGAATGCAAGGCATCAGCAGTGATGTTACGTGAAGCAGATGCAGACTATTACCAAGGCAATGCATTGGTCGTTAAAGACCCATACTTAAGCTATGCATTAGTTGCCCAGCTGCTGGATACAACCCCGGTAGCGGCTACCAATATTGCAGGATCGGCTTACATTGACCCAACGGCAGAGATCGGCGCTAATGTAGCGATTGGTCATCATGCCGTGATTGAAGCGGGCGCTCGCATTGGAGACAATGTACAGATTGGCGCAGGCTGTTTCATCGGTAAAAATGCATTAATCGGTGCTGGCACCAAGTTATGGGCTAATGTGACGATCTACCACCGTGTTGTGTTAGGCGAGCAATGCTTAGTTCAGGCTAATACGGTAATTGGTGCCGATGGTTTCGGTTATGCTAACGATAAAGGCGAATGGGTCAAAATTCCTCAGCTGGGCACTGTTCGTATCGGCAATCGTGTTGAGATTGGTGCCTGTACCACCATTGACCGTGGTGCGCTGGATGACACTATCATTGAAGATAATGTCATCATCGATAACCAAATGCAGATCGCCCATAACGTGCAGATCGGATATGGTAGTGCGATGGCGGGTGGTACTATCGTTGCCGGCAGCACCAAAATTGGTAAATACTGTATTATTGGTGGCGCATCAGTACTGAATGGTCACATTGAGATCGCCGATGGTGTTACCATTACCGGAATGGGCATGGTGATGCGCAGTATTGAAGAAAAAGGGATGTACTCATCGGGTATCCCGCTGCAGCCGAATAAAGAATGGCGTAAAACGGCGGCACGTACTATGAAAATTGATGAGATGAATAAACGTCTCAAAGCCGTTGAAAAAAAAGTGGCGAACAAGGGCGAGTAGCGCCTAGCCAACAGGATAATTAAGTAGGCCTACAGTATGTAGGCCGCTTTGCGTTTCAACTGCACACTATTATTTATACATTGACTAACAGGAATTCAGTTTTGACTAGCGAAAATAAAACGCTGAATATCACAGAAATTCGAGAGCTTCTTCCACATCGTTTCCCGTTCTTATTGATTGATCGTGTGACGCATTACGAAGAAGGTAAAACCCTAACGGCGATTAAAAATGTCTCTGTGAATGAACCTCAGTTTACTGGTCATTTCCCTCAAATGCCGATTTTTCCGGGTGTATTGATCCTGGAAGCTATGGCTCAGGCGACTGGCCTGTTAGCATTTAAAACCTTTGGCGCGCCAGCTGAAAATGAACTGTATTACTTTGCTAGCATTGATAATGCCAAATTCCGTAAGCCTGTCGTACCGGGCGATCAGATGATCATTGAAGTTGAATTCCTCAAAGAACGTCGTGGTATTGCGATGTTTAACGGGGTGGCAAAAGTGGATGATCAAGTTGTTTGCTCCGCTGAACTAAAATGCGCAAGACGAGAATTCTAATGATTCACGAAACAGCACAAATTCATCCATCAGCGGTGATTGAGGATGGCGTAACCATTGGTGCTAACACCACGGTGGGACCGTTTACCTATATCGCTAAAGATGTTGAGATCGGTGACGGTAACGAGATCATGTCGCATGTTGTGATCAAAGGTCCGACCAAGATCGGTAACGAGAATCGTATTTTCTCATTTGCGATTGTTGGCGAAGAATGCCAAGACAAAAAATACGGTGGTGAGCCGACTCGATTAGAGATTGGTGATCGCAATGTGATCCGCGAAAGCGTTCAGATCCACCGTGGTACAACACAAGACAAAGGTGTGACCATTGTCGGTAACGATAACCTACTGTGTGTGAATGCCCATATTGCTCATGATGTTACCGTCGGTAACCATACCCACATCGGCAATAACTCGATTCTTGGTGGTCATGTTACGGTAGGTGATTATGCTGGCGTTATGGCACTATCCGCTATTCACCCCTTCTGTACCGTCGGTGCTTACAGTTACATCGGTGGTTGTTCTGCGGTTGTGCAGGATGTACCACCGTACGTGTTGGCTCAAGGTAACCATGCTTCGCCATTCGGCCTGAACTTGGTGGGATTGCAGCGTAATGGCTTTGAAAAGCCAGAGTTGCACGCCCTGCGTCGAGCCTATAAAGAACTGTATCGTTCTGGTAAAACTCTGGCTGAAGTGAAGCCAATCTTGGCTGAAATGGCAGAAGAATGGCCATCGGTCGGTTTATTACTGGATGCCATTAACAACTCAGAGCGCGGTATTATTCGCTAATATGACGAAGCCACTTCGAATAGGAATTGTCGCCGGGGAAATCTCCGGCGATATTTTAGGTGCCGGCTTTATGCAAGCCGTCAGAAAGCAGTACCCGGATGCTGAGTTTGTTGGCATAGCCGGTCCGCGTATGCAGGCTGAGGGGTGTGAAACGCTGTTTGATATGGAAGAGCTGGCGGTGATGGGGATTGTTGAGGTCCTTGGTCGTTTGCCTCGCCTGTTTAAAGTAAAGGCGGAGCTAGTCAAGTATTTCACTGACAACCCGCCGGATGTCTTTGTCGGTATTGATGCACCCGATTTTAATCTCCGCCTTGAGCGTAGCCTCAAGGATGCGGGGATCAAAACCGTGCATTACGTCAGCCCGTCAGTATGGGCTTGGCGTCAGAAGCGTATTTTTAAAATTGAAGCGGCGACTAACTTGGTGTTGGCGTTTCTACCGTTTGAAAAAGCGTTTTACGATAAATTCAATGTGCCGTGTGAGTTTATTGGCCACACGATGGCCGATGCCATTCCGCTTGAAACCGATCAACTGGCCGCGCAGCAGTTATTGGGGCTTGATCCCTCTCAGCGTTGGTTAGCGGTACTGCCGGGTAGTCGAGGCGGCGAGATGGAGCTACTGGCACCGCCGTTTATTGAAACCTGTAAGCTGCTCAAGCAGCAACACCCAGATTTAGGCTTTGTGGTGGCGCTGGTTAACCAGAAGCGTCGAGCGCAATTTGAGCTGGCGTGGCAAGTAACGGCACCGGAGCTTGATTTTGTTCTGGTGGATGATACCGCCCGTAATGTTATGACCGCTTCAGATGTGGTCTTACTGGCATCAGGCACGGTTGCGTTGGAGTGTATGCTGGTGAAGCGGCCTATGGTGGTGGGTTACAAGGTGAAGCCATTGACTGCTTGGCTGGCCAAGAAAATGCTCAAAACCAAATATGTTTCATTAGCCAATATTTTGGCTGATCGAGAGTTGGTCCCTGAGTTACTGCAAGATGATTGCACACCGGAGAAACTGGCCGCAGAGGTTAATCGTTTCCTCTGTGAGGATCACAAAGCCGAGAATCAGGCATTGATGACTGAGTTTACCCGTTTGCATCAGCTGATCAAATGTGACGCTGACCACAAGGCTGCCAATGCCGTGCTAGCCTTGATCGATAAGTAAGTTAATAGATAAGTAATATGGCTATTGAATTTGAACCGTTTGAGTACCCAGTTGCAGAACGCATTGCTGGGGTTGATGAAGTGGGTCGAGGCCCGTTGGTGGGCGCTGTGGTGACGGCGGCGGTGATTTTAGACCCGAATAACCCGATAGAAGGCCTGACCGACTCAAAAAAACTTAGCGAGAAAAAGCGTAACTTACTGTTTGATGAGATTAAAGAGAAGGCGCTGGCGTGGTCATTAGGCCGTTGTGAAGCTGAAGAAATTGACCAGCTGAATATCCTACAAGCAACCATGGTTGCGATGCAGCGTGCTGTTGCTGGTCTGGCTATTCAACCTGACTTTGTACTCATCGACGGTAACAAAGTGCCTGAACTGCCAATGGCCGCTCAAGCGGTGGTTAAAGGAGACTTGCGTGTAGCCGAGATCAGTGCCGCTTCTATTCTCGCTAAAGTGACACGGGATCAGGAAATGGAAGTCTTGGATGCGCAATTCCCTCAATACGGTTTTGCTAAGCACAAAGGCTACCCAACTAAAGCCCATTTTGATGCACTGGCTGAACATGGCGCCATCGAACAACACCGCAAGAGCTTCAAGCCAGTGAAACGTGTGCTTGGTTTAGAATAATAGAGCGCGACGTCTCCCCGTTCTTTTTGACTGGCGGTTTCTTGCACCAATCGTGTATTAGAGCCGCCGAATCTTGGCGATTAAGGTCAACAGCCGATGCGCTTTGGGCTATAATCATCCCCCTTGTTTTGCAACATCTCAATTCTGGTTAGTCATGGCAGAACCTCGTTTTATTCATCTTCATGTCCACAGTGACTTCTCTATGGTCGACGGCCTCTCTAAGGTCCCGCCACTGGTTAAAACCGTTGCCGGGATGGGGATGCCCGCCATGGCATTGACCGACTTTACCAACCTTTGCGGTCTGGTGAAATTTTACTTTGCCGCCCATGGCGCAGGCATGAAGCCCATTATTGGGGCTGATTTCAAAGTGCAGTCCGATGAGATGGGGGAAGAGCTGTATGATCTGACGGTGCTGGCAGCCGATAACGATGGCTACCATAACTTGACCATGCTGATCTCTAAAGCTTATCAGCGAGGTCATGTTCAGCACCAGCCGGTGATGGACAAAGAGTGGCTGATTGAACATTCAAAAGGGTTGATCCTGCTTTCCGGAGGGAAAAGCGGCGATGTCGGTAAGGCGCTGCTTAAGGGTAATCAGCAGCTGGTTGATAAATGTGTTGAGTTTTATCAGACTCATTTCCCTGATAGCTATTATCTCGAGTTGGTTCGTACTGGCCGTCCGGATGAAGACGCCTATTTGCATTTTGCGGTTGAATTGGCTGACCAGGCGGATCTGCCTGTTGTTGCCACCAATGATGTGCGCTTTTTGACTGCCGATCAGTTCGATGCTCATGAAATTCGGGTGGCTATCCATGATGGTTATACCATGGTCGATCCAAACCGGCCTAAGCTTTACAGCAGCCAGCAATACTTGCGTAGCGAAGAGGAAATGTGTGCATTATTTGCCGATATTCCTGAAGCGCTGGAAAACAGTGTTGAGATTGCGAAGCGGTGTAATGTCACTGTACGCCTTGGCGAATACTTTTTGCCGAATTTCCCGACTGGCGATATGTCGATTGAAGATTTCTTGGTTAACGCGTCTAAAGAGGGTCTTGAACGTCGATTAGCCTTCTTATTTCCAGATGAAGACGAGCGCCTAAAACGTCGGCCTGAATACGATGAACGTCTGGATATCGAGCTGAAAGTGATTAACCAGATGGGCTTTCCTGGTTACTTCTTGATTGTGATGGAATTTATCCAGTGGTCGAAAGACAATGGTGTACCCGTCGGGCCAGGTCGAGGCTCAGGTGCTGGTTCGCTGGTAGCCTATGCGCTTGATATAACTGATTTGGACCCACTGGAATTTGACTTGCTGTTTGAACGTTTCCTTAACCCGGAACGTGTATCCATGCCCGATTTTGATATCGACTTCTGTATGGATAAGCGTGATCTGGTTATCGATCACGTAGCTGAAATGTATGGTCGTGATGCGGTATCTCAGATCATTACCTTTGGTACCATGGCAGCCAAAGCGGTTATTCGTGATGTTGGTCGGGTATTGGGGCATCCATACGGTTTTGTGGATCGTCTGTCAAAGTTGATTCCCGCCGAGCCTGGGATGACGCTGGCGAAGGCGTTTGAAGCTGAACCTCAGTTACCGCAAGTCTATGAGGCTGATGAGGAGGTTAAAGATCTGATCGATATGTGTCGGATCTTGGAAGGCGTTACTCGTAACGCGGGTAAGCATGCGGGGGGCGTGGTGATATCACCCACCGCTATTACCGACTTTTCCCCGTTATACTGTGATGCCGAAGGGGGTAACCCGGTCACCCAGTTTGATAAGAATGATGTTGAAACCGCCGGTCTGGTGAAGTTTGACTTTTTGGGGCTGCGTACCCTGACCATCATTGACTGGGCATTAGGGATGATCAATCCCCGCTTAGAAGCTGAAGGGAAAGCTCCGGTTAATATTGCTGCCATTCCGATGGCGGATGCTAAATCGTTTGCGATGTTGCAGCGTTCTGAATCGACCGCTGTTTTCCAGCTCGAATCGCGCGGGATGAAAGATCTGATCAAGCGCCTTCAGCCCGACTGCTTTGAAGATATGATCGCCCTTGTGGCTCTGTTCCGTCCTGGGCCGCTACAGTCAGGCATGGTAGATAACTTTATCGACCGTAAGCATGGTCGAGAGGAGATATCTTATCCCGATGCGACCTGGCAACATGAATCATTAAAAGAAATTCTGGATCCGACCTACGGCATTATCCTGTATCAGGAACAGGTTATGCAGATAGCACAGGTGCTATCAGGCTACACCTTGGGTGGGGCGGATATGCTGCGCCGTGCAATGGGTAAGAAAAAGCCGGAAGAGATGGCCAAGCAACGTGCCACCTTCGAAAACGGTGCGATAAATAACGGTGTTGATGGCGAGTTGGCGATGAAAATCTTCGACTTGGTTGAGAAATTTGCCGGTTATGGTTTTAACAAATCGCACTCTGCCGCCTATGCTCTTGTGTCTTATCAAACGTTATGGTTAAAAGCCCATTACCCGGCAGAATTCATGGCCGCGGTAATGACCGCAGATATGGATAATACCGACAAGATCATCGGTTTGGTTGATGAGTGTCTGCGGATGCAAATCAAACTGCTGCCACCCGATGTTAACAAGGGTTTATACCGGTTTAATGTCGATGATAGCGGCGCTATCGTGTATGGCATAGGCGCGGTGAAAGGGGTGGGTGAAGGCCCGATTGAAAATATCATTTCAGCGCGAGAAAAGGGCGGCCATTTTAAGGACCTGTTTGATTTCTGTGCCCGTATTGATACCAAGAAAGTCAATAAGCGGGTACTGGAAAAGCTGATCAAGTCAGGGGCAATGGATCGTCTTGGCCCTAACCGCGCCGCAATGATGGCCTCTTTGGATGAAGCCATTCGTGCCGCTAGTCAACATCATCAAGCAGAAGCTTTTGGGCAAGCGGATATGTTTGGTGTATTAACTGCCGCACCGGAAGAAGTTGAGCATGCTTATGCCAATATTCCAGAATGGCCAGAGAAAGTGTGGTTGGAAGGGGAGCGTGAAACGCTCGGTTTGTATCTAACTGGCCACCCGATCAACGCCTATATTCCGGAGCTCAAGCACTATACGACCTGGCGCCTGAAGGATGCGCATCCGACGGGACGTGATAAGGTGGTGTCAGTGGCCGGATTGGTGATCGCCGCGAGAGTGATGACCACCAAGCGTGGAACACGAATTGGTCTGCTGACATTGGATGATCGCTCTGGACGGATGGAGGTGATGCTGTACACTGAGGCACTTGATCGTTATCTGGATCTGCTTGAAAAAGATAGAATCTTGGTTGTTTCAGGACAGGTCAGCTTTGATGATTTCAATGGTGGCCTTAAAATGTCTGCCAGAGAAGTCCTCGATATCTCAGATGCCCGAGAAAAGCACCTACGGGGGCTTGCTATCTCGGTCACTGAAAGGCAAATTGATCAACAGTTTTTTGAGCGTTTCAGCAAAGTGCTGGAACCACACCGGGCAGGTACCGTACCTGTCAATGTCTATTATCAGTGCTCGAATGCCCGCGCCAAACTGACCTTGGGGACAGAATGGCGTGTCACCCCAGCAGATCAGCTCATTACTGATCTCAAAATATTGCTGGGTGATAAGCAAGTCGAGCTTGAGTTTAATTAAATTAGCCCATAGTTATTTAATAAGTGAATAATGATGAGCAAAAGGATTGAAGTGGTATGAGCCTGAACTTCCTTGAGTTTGAACAGCCGATAGCGGAACTGGAAGCTAAAATTGAAGCATTGCGCGACGTTTCACGTCGCGATGGTTCAGCGTCGGTTGATTTAGAGAAAGAAATTGAGCAGCTTGAAAAGAAGAGCCTGGAGTTGACCAAGAAAATCTTTGGTGATCTGGGTGCCTGGCAAGTTGCCCAGTTGGCGCGTCATCCACAGCGTCCGTATACCTTTGATTATGTTGAGCACATGTTTACTGAGTTTGACGAACTGGCGGGTGATCGTGCGTTTGCTGATGACAAGGCATTAGTCGGGGGCATTGCTCGCCTTGACGGTCGTCCGGTAATGGTGATTGGTCACCAGAAAGGCCGTGAGACTAAAGAGAAAGTATTGCGTAACTTTGGTATGCCAAAGCCAGAGGGATACCGTAAAGCGCTACGCCTGATGAAAATGGCTGAGCGTTTTAAGATGCCAATCATTACTTTTATCGATACGGCGGGTGCTTATCCTGGTGTTGGTGCGGAAGAGCGCGGCCAGTCAGAAGCGATTGCGACTAACCTGAAAATGATGTCAGGCCTGACAGTGCCGGTTATTTGTAACGTGGTTGGTGAAGGCGGTTCAGGTGGTGCACTGGCGATTGGTGTTGGCGATTGTGTCAATATGCTCCAGTACTCGACCTATGCGGTGATTTCACCAGAAGGCTGCGCGTCAATCTTGTGGCGTGATGCTAACAAGGCGCCGCAAGCAGCGGAAGCCATGGGGATGACGGCTAATCGCCTGAAAGAGCTAGAGCTGATTGATAATATCATTGATGAACCGCTTGGTGGTGCACACCGTAATGTGCCTGCTATCGCTGAGTCATTGAAAAAACAAATTCTAGCGACGTTGGAAGAGTTGGATCAGCTTGATACTGAAACATTACTTGAGCGCCGTTATCAGCGTCTGATGAATTACGGTTACTGCTAAGTCAGTATCTCGTACTGACAACGCACACATTGAAATGGGTCAGCCTTCGGTTGGCCTTTTTTTTTGCGCGCTCACCTCTGATATACTTTCCTCTGTACTTTTTTCGGATTTGACCTCAATGCTTTACGCTAAGTTGAAAGCCAGCCTTCAGACCTCACCGGCAACATCAAACCGCATTGTGCTTGCGCTCAGTGGGGGAATGGACTCGCGGGTATTATTGCATCTAATGGGACGCTATATGCAGCTAAACCCTGCGCTATCCTGCCATGCTGTTCACGTCCATCATGGTTTGAGTCCGCATGCTGATAGTTGGGCGCAGCAGTGTGTACAGTGGGCCAAAGAGGAGGGGATTGACTGCAGTGTTGAGTCTGTTGATCTTACCCTAGGCAGCCGACTGAGTGTTGAACAGCAGGCGCGCGAGGCACGTTATCAGATGCTGGCAAAGCACCTGCAACCCAGTGATATTTTGCTTACGGCACAGCATGCCGATGATCAGTTTGAGACACTACTGCTAGCGCTTAAGCGAGGTAGCGGTCCAGCAGGGTTATCCGCGATGCCCAAGTGTACGGCATTCGCTGCTGGTTGGCATATACGGCCATTGTTGGATGTATCGCGTGCTGATATCGAAGCCTATGCGACAGCCCATCAGCTTGAATGGGTCGAAGATGAGAGCAACCGTGATGAACGCTATGATCGAAATTTTCTTCGCCATCAGATCACCCCGCTGATGACGGCTCGCTGGCCGGGGATCCGTAAAGCGGTTGCCCGTAGTGCCACATTATGTGCCGAGCAGGAAAGTCTGCTTCAGGAATTGCTGGCTGATAAGTTAGCTGCCGCCTTACACCCTGATCGCAGTTTATGTATTGACAGTCTGGGCAGTGAACGGCAAGGCAAAGCATTGATCCGACAGTGGCTATCACAGCAGGGGGCACTGATGCCGTCGTATGCTCAGATGGCGCAGATTTGGCAGACGGTCGTACAGGCAAAACCGGATGCGAATCCAAAAGTATGTTGGAGTCGTTTTGAATTGCGACGTTTTCAGCAGCGGCTGTACTTGATGGAGCAATGGCCTGATATATCGGATACCGTACTTGACTGTCAGCTTGGTAGCCCCTGCTTGTTACCACAAAAGCTTGGGTGGTTATCGCTTGTACCTGTAACAGAAGGCTGTTTACGTATGCCCCGGCATGATGAAGCGGTCTCTATACGATTTGAACCCGCCGGACTGGAAGTGTGCCCACTTGGTCGGGCCGGAAAACGAAAGTTGAAGAAACTGTTTCAGGAATATGGCGTGCCAAGCTGGAATCGCCGTCGTACGCCGCTTCTTTATTATGGTGAGCAGCTGGCAGCGGTCGCCGGGGTCTTTGTTGTGGCTGAATTTGCCGGGGATGAGTGTGGCTTACAGTGGTTGCCTTCATCATAAGGTATGTTGCGTCATATTGTTGACTGGATACATTAAAAAGTGGCCACTGATATTCATCATTGTTGAGAATGTGTTACGCTTTGTTAATGGATAATATAAAAAACAAGAGGATGCAATGAAAAATATTTTAGCCATTACACTGTTAGTTTCAGCGATATCTATGCCGGCTATTGCGGCTGATCCCGCTGCTGGCAAAGCAAAAGCGGTGGTGTGTGCTGCCTGTCACGGCGTTGATGGTATTGCTGTGATCCCAGGTTATCCGAATCTGAAAGGTCAGAATGAGCAATACCTGATTAACGCCATGAAAGCGTATAAGAACAAGGAGCGTACGGGAGGAATGGCGATGGTGATGCAGCCTCAGGCATCAATGTTGAATGATACTGATATAGCGAATGTGGCAGCCTATTTTGCTCAAATGAAGTAATACTACGCGACATCAAGGTTTGATCCGGCTCACTGATTAATGGCCGCGGCGAGATCCTTTATCGGATATTTCGCCGCGGCTTTTTATTCCTCTTAATCATTTTTGATGAATTATTGTTCTGCTTAGTGGTTTTTAACTCAGGTGGATTATCTTTTGTTGCTTAAATTATCAGAACACATTATTGTACTAGCACGCTGATACATTGGCGCTAACATCAATATCATCAAGGAGTCGTTATGAATAAACCATCCACACTTGGAGGAGCGTGCATTATCGCCAGTGTTTGTGTTGGAGCTGGCATGCTTGGATTACCAAGTGCTGGAGCGGGTGCATGGACGCTATGGAGTATGCTTGCCATTTCTATCACCATGATCATGATGACGCTATCGGGTTGGTTACTGCTAGAAGCATTGAAGCATTATAAATTTAAAGCCTCATTCAATACGGTGGCAAAAGACGTATTGAGTAAGCCTGTGAATGCCATTAATAATCTGTCGTTATATTTCGTCGGTGGAATTTTGCTTTATGCCTACATTTCGACATCAGGTGATATTTTCAGTGGCATATTAGGGGTAAGCAGTGAATTGGCTTCTGTCTTGTTTGTTGCATTTTGCTCGGCGTTTGTCTTGCACTCGACCCGTGCGGTAGACCGTATTTCGATTGTGTTGATCTTGTTTATGATCATCAGTTTTGTGCTAGGCATTTCAGGATTGGCCTCGCAGATCAGCGTGCCGACTTTATTTGCGGAAAGTCAAACAGATACGCCGTATTCGGCCTATGCATTTGCTCTGCTGCCGGTGGCGTTAACCTCTTTTGGTTATCACCATTCGGTGAGCACCATGCGTGATTACTATCAGGACGAGTATCGTGCGAAAAAAGCAATTTTAGCTGGTACTGTTATTGCTCTTACCTTCTATTTAGTCTGGGTGATCTGCATTTTTGGTAACTTACCGCGCGAAGCCTTTGGCCCAGTCGTGAGTGCCGGAGGCGGTGTAGATGCCTTGTTGTCTGCATTGACTAACGGGATTGACTCGACCAGCATTAAGCAAGCATTGAATATCTTCGCGATTGCCGCCGTCATATCTTCTTTCATTGGGGTTGGACTAGGGGTGTTTGATTACTTGGCAGATTTCTTTGGTTTTGAAGACACGCGTACAGGGCGACTCAAAACTTGGACGGTGACATTTTTACCACCGTTGGTCTTCTCATTGATTGCCCCGTTTGGCTTTGTGACCGCAATTGGTTTAGCGGGTGCCGCCGCAACGATTTGGGCATGTATTATCCCTGCCACATTGGCAAAAAAACTGCGTCAAAGAGAATCCGTACAACAAGGTTTTGTGGTACCCGGTGGCAATGTCACGATCAATATCGTGATTGCATTTGGGGTGCTAACCGCGGCCTTCCATTTATTGGCGATGGCGAATTTGCTGCCCGTATTTAAAGGCTAGTAAAAGCATAAAAAAACGGAAGCCACTTGGCTTCCGTTTTTGTTTTCATCTATATCAGCGAAATTGTTTCGCTTCTGGCAAATAATCAAATCCCGCGTCGGCGAGCTTGCTGATGAGTGCGGCCTTATCGATCTCATAAAATCTCACTAGATTATCGAGATCACCAAACTCATCACGGATCTTCATATTGACGATGCTCATTAGCATTACAGGATCCATCTTCTCAATATTATTTAAGTTCATTATTATGCGTCCTCGTGATCGCTCATTAGCAGGTTAGCGGCTGCAAAAGCGGCGCGCTCGCGGGTGTCTTTTGGCAACGTTTCATCTGCAGCAATGACATCGAGCGTTTTGACCGCACAGTGAATTGCTTGAGGGATATAGCCTTGGTCACCACCGCCAATTTGAGCATACATCATGCGGGTGAGCTCGCTGCAATCATAGACTTTCATGGATTATCCTTACTTAAACAGTGATTTCGTCAGCGGCCATAGGGAAAGAATGCAATGGTAGCTGGCGGGATCAGAGTCTATTCACTGAGGGATACTATATCAGAGGCTGGAATATCAGAGAAATGACATCGTGTTCGTATCGTCATGATCTCGTATTTATATTTACTTGTTTCGTTTGTGTTGATAGAGGTGGCGGTCAGCTCGCTCGACCAATGTGGCTGTTGTATCGCCTTTTTGGTGTTCAGAAAAACCGCATGAACAACCAATTTTAAGGGTGCGTAAGAGATGATCGCTGCTCATAAGTTGTTGCACGCGATTGATGACGTGCTGGGCGGATTGATCGGTTGCAGGTTGTAATATCACTGCAAACTCATCTCCTCCAATGCGGTAGCAACGATCTGAGTTTCTGACGGCTTTTTTGAGCAGTAGGGAAAAGTGGCGGATGACTTTATCCCCATCCGGATGCCCGAAACGGTCGTTGACCTGTTTGAAATTATCCAGATCGAACATCGCCAGTACCAAGCCGACATTTCGGCGCTCACTCATGGCTATCGCATGATTGATATCCTGTTCAAAGCAACTGCGATTACTCAGGCCAGAAAGGTAGTCGCGCAGTGCCATGTTTTTAACCCGGCGGTACTCAATGGCATTGGTCAGTGGGCCGGCAAATAAGCGATGGTAGGTGTGGAGCAGGTTGACTTCATCTTTATCAAGTGGATAAGGGGTGTGATATTTTAGCTGTCCCAACTCATTGTTATTAAACCGTAAGAGAAAGCTCTGCCGATAATCTGTCGCAGGTCCACGTCGAACGAGCATGGCGGTATCATCAAGCTCCCAGACTAACCGACTGACATCAATTTGTTTTTCGATTTCCCGGGAAAAAACTTCAAATAAAACATTGAGTTCCAGCTTACCTTGGAGTTTTTTCAGGATCAGCAGCCGCTGATCAGCCCCAAGAGGCTTGGCTCTTGGTTTGGTATTTTGTTCTGCAAGAAGGTTGCTCCAGAGGATAGGATCCATATCAACGTCAAAAAAATGCGAAGAGGCTTACTATAGGCAATTATTGATTCATTTCAATAGCCCGTGAATAGATATATTAATAATGCAATGATTTATTTAAAAATTTGCGAAGGATTACTTCTTTCTCTTGCGTGTCTTCATAGCCCATTTGGATCAGTGCCTGGATATAAGCAGGCTCAAAAAGAATATAACTGGTAATGGATGAGTCATCTTTAGGGCTGATCCCGGTCAGCCGCATCAGAGCTCGGGTCATTGGTGGCAGGTGGTTGTAATAACGCTGGGCCAGAGGTTCGAATGATTGGCTGGGAGACAAATGAATATGCTCAATATGTCGAAGTTCTCTTTTTTTTCTGATACTCGCGGGCAGGTCCATGAGCAGAGAATTGGTGCGTGACAGGTTCTCTAAATCTGCAGCTAGCGTGTCGCTGAAAATGGTGTCCATTAAATGCCCCCCCAAGGCGGCTAAGCCTGGGGCTCGGGTATAATCAGTCTCTTCCTGTTTTTGGTTGATCAGGTCGATGATCAGTATCTTATCGGCACCCATTTTCAGTGATGGTCGCAGGGGGGCTAGCTGGTGAATCGAGCCATCGCCGTAATAGGCTTGCCCTATACGAGTGGCAGGAAAGACCAGGGGAATGGCTGCTGAGGCGAGTAGATGATCGGTGGTGAGCAAGGTACGTCGGCCTTTTGATTTGGCAAGATCCCATTCAGCAACAGTGGGTTGTCCCTGAAAAAAACTGACGGATTGGCCACTTTTGTAACTGGACGCGGTAATGGCGATACCGTGCAAGTTTCCTGCGACAATTTGTTTTTCCAAGCGTTGGTAATTATTGACTTGATTGAGTAGCTGACGAAGCGGTCGGTTGTTGAGTAGGCCAAAAGGCGGGCGCTCGTGGTGCGATGACTGTAAACGGGCATACCATTGACCGGCCAAATAGCCGCTCATTCCGAGTGGGCTAGTAGCAAAGATTTTACGGCTATGAAGTCGAGACCAAATCCATTCGAGTTTTTTTACGCCAAGCCGGAAACACGAAGCGTAACTAGCGATAGAGATAGCATTGATAGCGCCAGCTGATGTCCCGCAATAGATACTGAATGGGCTGTGATGAACGCGAGGATACCACTCTGCAATGGCCTTGAGCACTCCCACTTGATAGGCTGCCCGCGCACCACCACCGGTAAGCAGTAAACTGATTTTTGGCGATTCCTTTGCCATGCTAATCCCTTTATTACGCCAGTATTGTCAGTCTCTCATTACTGGGAAAAAAGCGCCAGAGATAAAAAAGCCTCCACGCGGGAGGCTTTTGAATTAGGCATGTTGATTTAAATTAAGCGATTTTCTGCTTAAGAAATTCAACGATATTCGCTTCAGCTACTGCTTCTTTGGTGCCGGTACGACGGTTTTTATATTCCATCTCGCCATTTTCTAGGCTGCGATCACCAATTACGATGGTATGAGGAATACCGATCAGTTCCATGTCTGAGAACATCACGCCTGGACGCTCTTTACGGTCGTCAAACAATACTTCGATACCCATGGCAGTCAGTTCAGCGTATAGCTTCTCTGCTGCTTCTTGAACGCGCTCAGATTTGTGCATGTTCATTGGTACGATAGCCACTTGGAAAGGCGCTAGAGCGTCTGGCCAGATGATGCCGTATTTATCGTTGTTCTGTTCAATAGCCGATGCCACAACACGTGAAACACCGATACCGTAACAACCCATTTCCAGGATGACATTCTTACCGTTTGAATCGAGTACGCCACAGTTCATCTTTTCAGAGTAGGTATTACCTAACTGGAAGATATGACCGACTTCGATACCACGCTTAAGCATCAGGGTGCCTTGACCACATGGACTTGGATCGCCTTCTACTACGTTACGTAGATCTGCCACTTGACCCAGTTCAACATCACGACCCCAGTTAATACCGAAGTAGTGTTTGCCATCGATGTTTGCACCTGCGCCGAAGTCGCTCATTACGGCGACAGAACGGTCAACGATGAATGGAAGCTCAAGGCCGACAGGACCAAGAGAGCCAGCACCTGCACCGATTAGCTCACGCATCTCGTCTTCAGTTGCCATCTCTAGTGGAGTAGCTACTTCTGCTAGGTTTTCAGCTTTAATTTCGTTTAGCTCGTGATCACCACGAATGATTAGTGCAACGATAGGCGCATCGATTTCATCTGACGCTTTAACAAATAGCGTCTTGACGGTTTTCTCGATTGGCAGGCCGTGTTGCTCAACCAATTCTGCGATAGTTTTCGCATTTGGCGTGTCAACCAGAGTCATCTCTTGAGTTGGCTCTGCACGTTCACCAGCAGGCGCTACCGCTTCTGCTTTTTCGATGTTCGCGGCGTAATCTGATTCAGTAGAGAACGCGATCAGATCTTCACCGCTTTCAGCCAATACGTGGAACTCTTGAGAGCCGTTACCGCCGATAGCGCCTGAGTCCGCCAGTACTGGTCGATATTCTAGGCCCATGCGATCGAACGCTTTACAGTAAGCATCGTGCATCGCTTGGTAAGATTTCTCTAGGCCTGCTTTGTCGATGTCGAAGCTGTACGCGTCCATCATGCAGAATTCACGTGCACGCATTACACCGAAACGAGGTCGACGCTCGTCACGGAATTTTGTTTGAATTTGATACAGGTTCAGCGGAAGCTGTTTGTAAGAGCTGACCTCGTTACGTACAAGGCTGGTGATCACTTCTTCAGCGGTCGGGCTAAGTACAAACGGACGGAAATGGCGGTCAGTAAAGCGAAGTAGTTCAGGGCCCATCTTTTCAGATCGACCTGTCTCTTCCCATAGTTCAAACGGCTGCACAACGGGCATCAAGGTTTCGATTGCACCGGCATTGTCGATCTCTTGGCGAACGATGTTTTCGACTTTACGCAGAACACGCAGACCTGTAGGTAGCCAGGTGTATAGACCTGAAGCCAGCTTACGGATCATACCTGCACGTAGCATGAGCTGGTGGCTCACTACTTCTGCGTCGTTTGGAGTCTCCTTCAGGGTAGAAAGAAGATATTTACTGGTACGCATTGATGGTATCCGTTTGTTGATAGGTAAATAATAAGTGTAGGGGAAGCCCCATCGCCAGTAGGCGGTAACCGTATATTCTACCAGCCAATTGAACGTTCTCCAACGGGAACCGCTTCGCCTTGCTATTTTGCACTTGCTTTTTCCAGCGCATGCACAGTGACTTGAGTATCACTGATGGTAAATTTCACATTGTAGTCAAACAGAAGCACGCCATATTCTTTTTCATCGGTTTTTCCTTTTTTATACGCAGGGCGAGGGTCTTGGGCCAGTACTTCAGAGATCACCGCGCGCTGGCGTGCCAGTTGTTGACCGTGTAGTTGGCGTTCGGCGTGTTCGGTAAAGACCACGGGGAGGGTGTCAGGCTGCTCACTGGCAAAGCCACCAATAGCATGGGGCAGACTATCAGAGTAAGGAATATACGGTTTAATATCGATAATGGGGGTACCATCGACCAGATCCACCCCACCCAGTTCGATGATCACGTCGCTGCCTTGTTGGCGCACACCAATGAGCTCAACCGCGGACATGCCGATGCCATTGGGCCGGAAAGTGGCTCGGCTGGCAAAGACACCAATGCGATCATTGCCGCCCAATCGAGGTGGCCTGACCGTTGGGCGCCAACCGGCTTCTAAATTTTGGTCAAAGAGAAACAGCAGCCATAAATGGCTGAACTGCTCGATCCCGCGTACCGCTTCCAGCGCATTGGCTTCGCCTTGCAAGATAATTTTAGAACGGGCGCTGGGTACTAGCCCCGGTTGGCGAGGAACAGCAAACTTTTCTTTATAAGGGGAGCGGATAATACCGATAGGTTCAATCTGGTATGACATGGTTTTTGACTCAAAGCAGGGTTGCGCTGACCTTATCATAAAATCAATGCTTGATCTTTACTGATAATAAATATCAAATAGTATGTTATAACATAACAATTATTATGTGATTTAATATTCTATTTGAAGGAGAACAATATGAAAGTGGTCAGTTCTATAAAAAGTGCCAAGCAGCGCCATCGTGATTGTCAGATCGTGAAACGCCGTGGACGATTGTATGTGATCTGCAAATCGAACCCGCGGTTTAAAGCGGTGCAAAAGTAACGCGCAAATTGATTTATGTTGTCGAACTTTATGTTTTCACCATTAAAAAAGGCTGGCGGATGCCAGCCTTGTCGAAAAAGAAAGGGGATGTGTATTACCAGCCTTTGACGACACCGCCTTGGAATATTTCTTGTGCGGCGTTGTACACGGTATCTGACTGGTACGCTTTAATGAATGTCTGTACGTTTTGGGCATTCACGTTATCTTCACGCGCGACAATCAGGTTAACGTATGGTGATTCTTTATCTTCGACAAAGATACCATCGCGCTCTGGGGTCAGGTTTATACTGCTGGCAAACGTGTTGTTGATAATGGCAAATTGCACATCATCCAGCGAGCGTGGCAACTGTGCCGCTTCTAGCTCTACAATCTCCAGATTTTTTGGGTTCTCAACAATATCCAGTACAGTGGCAGTCAGGCCCGCGCCGTCTTTCAGTGTCAGGAGGCCGTGTTGTTGCAGCAGTAGTAGTGCACGGCCAAGGTTGGTTGGATCGTTCGGCACTGCAATTTGATCGCCGTCTTTTAGTTCATCAATGGATTTTATTTTGCTTGAGTAGGCGGCAATCGGATAAACAAAGGTATTGCCTGCAATAGCAAACTTATAACCACGATCGGCTATCTGCTGATCAAGATACGGTTTGTGTTGGAAAGCATTCGCGTCAATCGAGCCCTCTTCCAGTGCCGCATTCGGTGACACATAGTCAGTGAAGGTGATCAGTTTGACATCGAGACCATATTTATCTTTGGCTTCTTTAGCTGCAATTTCCGCGACTTGCTCTTCGGCCCCAGCCATTACACCAATGGTGACTTTACTGTTGTCGACCGTTGCTTCCTTCTCGCCACAGCCTGTCAGTAGCAATGCTGAAGCCAAGCCTGCGACGGTAAACAGATTCTTTAAATTAAACGCCATGTTACTTCTCCTTGAACTGGGGTTTTCCATAAAATTTGATTGTGTTGTGTTGTGTTGTGTTGTGTTGTGTTTTTTAGTTGCGGTTAACGATGATCAAAGCGTTTCACCAGATAATCGCCTGCCGATTGAATAAGCTGTACCAAAATGACCAGCATGATGACAGTGATCAGCATGACAGTACCGTCAAAACGTTGATAGCCATAACGGATCCCGACATCACCCAAACCGCCACCACCGACCGTTCCCGCCATGGCCGAGTAGCTCACCAGCGTCACTAAGGTGATGGTGATGGCATTGACTATGCCCGGCAGCGCTTCAGGGAGCAGTACTTTGCTGATGATCTGGCGCGGGGTTGCGCCCATTGCCTGAGCGGCTTCAACCAGTCCAGACGGTACTTCCAGTAGTGCCCCTTCAACGAGGCGGGCAATAAACGGGATTGCACCAACTGTCAGGGGAACAATGGCTGCTGCGGTACCAATAGAACTGCCGACTACAAAACGTGTAAACGGGATAATCGCTACCAGCAGAATAATAAACGGGATGGATCGACCCACGTTGGTAATGGTGCTGAGGATCTGGTTCGCAACAGGGTTGGCCAATAAACCATTATTTTTGGTTAGATGGAGCGCCACCCCGACAGGGATCCCGATGAGGAACCCGATCAGACCGGAAGCAAACACCATTACTAGCGTCTGGCCCAGCGCATCAATTAACAGTTGTACCAAACGGTCATTTTCATTCCACCAAAGGGTGAGTGATTCAAGCAACATAGCCAAGTACCTCTACATTAACGTTATGGTCGCGCATGAAGGAAATGGCCTGTTCTGTCGCTTGTTCGGTGCCAAATAATTCAGCGAGCATCAGGCCAAACTTGACGCCACCTGCATAGTCCATGTCCGCGCTGAGGATGTTGACATCAATATTGAATTCGCGGGCCACTTGGGAAATCAGTGGGGCATCGACCGAAGTCCCTGTGAATTCCAGTCTGACTAATGGGTAGTTGTTGTCAGTCCGTTGGGCAACCATCCTGTTGCGGTAGTCTTCGGGAATGGAGAGATCGAGTGTCGAGCGAATAAAGTTGCGGGCCAGTTCAGTTTTCGGATGGGCAAAAATATCACCAACCGGGCCTTTTTCAACCAATTCACCGTCGCCAATGATTGCGACTTCAGAACAAATTTTTTTCACCACGTCCATCTCGTGGGTGATGAGTAAAATGGTCAGGTTCAGTGTTTGGTTTATCTTCTTTAGCAGTGCCAAAATGGAATGGGTTGTGGCAGGATCTAGGGCGCTGGTGGCTTCGTCGCACAGTAGCACTTTAGGATCAGATGCCAGTGCTCGTGCAATTGCAACACGCTGTTTTTGGCCACCGCTTAAGTTGGATGGGTAAGTGTTGCTTTTATCTGTCAGGCCAACCAATGCCAGTAGCTCATTGACCTTGTTTTTTATCGCTCCGTTACTTGCCCCGGATAACTCAAGAGGCAAAGCAACATTGTCGAATACCGTACGGGATGACAGCAGGTTGAAATGCTGGAATATCATGCCTATTTTACGGCGGGCTTGGGTTAGTTCGTGGTGCGATAATTGAGTCAGATCGATACCATCAACAATAACGTTGCCGTTGGTGGGACGCTCTAGCAGGTTAACACAGCGGATTAGGGTACTTTTGCCTGCACCGGAGGCACCAATGACACCGAAAATCGTGCCCTGGTTAATGGTAAGATTTATGTCACGCAGAGCGTGGATTGCGGTCGTTCCTTGATAGAACACTTTATTGACACTACTTATTTCTATCATCGTTAAATCCTGCATCCTATACCGAGTTGATGACTAGCAGGCCCATCATTGGCTGCTACCGGTATATTGTTGTGTTGGCGTTATTTATATGATGTGTGTTCACGCCTCATTAACCACATCGATGGGTTTGATGCTATGGGCTAACATAATGTAAGTCAATAGATATTTTTACGTCTGGACGTCTAAATGTCTTTGTGGCTATTTGTGGCGTCCTGATACTGTTTTTTATTAACCGTTATCGAAGCGAATATAAAGAGGTGAATCCCATCCCGAGCCGTGCCATAATTTGAGCTCATACTGAATAGTTAGACAGAGGGCTGACACTTGGCCAAACCCGCAGTTTTTATCGATCGTGACGGTGTGATCAACATCGATCATGGTTATGTGCATACCGTTGATGATTTTGAATATGTCGAAGGCGTGTTTGAAGCGTGTAAAAAGCTCAAAGATATGGGATATCTGCTTGTCCTGGTGACTAACCAGGCGGGGATTGCCCGTGGTATGTATAGCGAAGATACGTTTCTTAATCTGACCGAATGGATGGATTGGAATTTTGCTGATAATGGTGTTGAGTTTGATGGTATCTATTATTGCCCTCACCATCCGTCAGAAGGTCAGGGTGATTATTTGCAAGATTGCGATTGTCGCAAGCCAAAGCCTGGCATGTTTATCTCTGCCCGCGATTTTTTGAAAATCGACATGGCAGCTTCCGTGATGATTGGTGATAAAACCGATGACATGAAAGCGGCAGAGGCTGCGGAAGTCGGCACTAAAATTTTAGTGCGTACTGGCAAGCCAATCACCGCAGAAGGCGAAGCCCTTGCAAGCGTTGTGCTTGATAGTGTTGCCGATGTACCAGCCTGGTTAGCGGCACAATAATGCTATTCTAGCAATCGCTGGTTGTTGTAAAGAGGTCGCGAAAGCGGCCTTTTTTATCTCTGATATTCTGGATTTACGGGGAGCGTAATAACGTATTGAGTATACAGGTGTATGCTGTGGCTGCTGCGTGTTTTAAAACGATGAGGGTGTGATCGGATTATTATTTCTTTTTGGTAATATATATAGTTATGGCTTATTAATTGAATTATATTTTGTAAATATTATGTCCATAATCGGAGTTTGTTATTTATTGTAATTAAGGTCGGTATAAGTTTTTATCACTGTATTTATGACATTATTAGAAATAAATACTGCCCTGTTGTGATATTAAAAGCGTGAAATTGTTCAGGATGAACACATAGTTGTGGTGGATGCTCGTTGAGAAAAAGAAGCTCTCTTCGTGAACAGCCGAATAAACATGGAGTGGATGTAGCATGTTGTCATATCTTTTACGTCGTATGGCGTTGGTTATTCCCACGTTTCTTGGCATTACTGTTTTAATTTTTGCAATAACTCGTTTTGTGCCAGGAGGCCCAGTTGAACGTATGCTTGCTAATATGCAGGCACAAGGGGACGGTGGGGCGGCAATGATCTCTGCCGGTGGGAATTCTGCGTTATCTGAAGATCAAATCGCCGAGCTTAATGTGTTCTATGGGCTAGATAAGCCAGTGTTTGAAGCCTATAGCGAATGGTTAGGCCGATTGATTAAGTTCGATTTAGGCGAATCAACCCGCTATTACGAGCCTGTATCAGAGATGATAGCGGAGCGCTTACCTGTCTCTTTGTTCTACGGTGGCATGACGTTCTTTATCAGTTATTTTATCTCTATCCCGCTTGGTTATTATAAAGCCTTAAAACACGGGTCAGTGTTTGATTCAGGCTCATCCATTTTAATTTTTATTGGTTATGCGTTGCCCGGCTATGTGGTCGGTGTCTTGCTGATCACACTATTCAGTTATCATCTTGAGTGGTTCCCGATGGGGGGCTTTGTAGGTGATGATTTCGACGATTATGAGACATTTTATGAGCGGGTCAAAGATGTTATGTGGCATGCGGTGCTACCCCTTGTCTGTTATCTGATTGGTGATTTCGCCACCCTGACCATGACCATGAAGAATAACCTGATGGAGAATCTGTCCTCAGATTATATTCGTACCGCCATCGCCAAAGGGCTGCCATTTAAGCAAGCGGTTCGTAAACATGCCTTACGTAATAGTCTTATTCCTATCGCCAGCCATTTTGGTAACTCGTTACTGTTCTTTATGACCGGCTCATTTTTAATTGAAGTTATTTTCAATATTGATGGCATTGGTTTACTCGGGTATGAATCTATTATGGAGCGGGATTATCCGGTTGTGATGGGGATTGTAGCCATTAATGCGGTAATGCTATTGATTGGTAATATCGTATCAGATGTGTGTGTGGCATTAGTCGACCCTCGCGTGAGGTTTGGAGAGTAATGTGTTGAATCTGAATCCATTAACATTAAAAAAAATCAAGCGATTCAAAGAAATCAAGCGTGGTTATTGGTCGTTTCTCATTCTTTCTTTTTTATTGATCCTGTCGCTGTTTGCGGAGTTACTGATTAACAGCAAGGCATTGGTGGTGAAATATAACGGCAGTTACAGTTTTCCTGTCATGTCAGATGTTCGCTTAGGATCCGAGTTTGGTCAAAACAAAGCCAGTGAGGCGGACTACCGTCAGTTACAAACAACGTTTGAGCAAGAGGGGAGCGATAATTTTGTCATCATGCCATTGATACCGTGGAATGCTTATGAACAGGACTTTTCTGGCCATTATCCTCCTAATCCTCCTAGTATTGAAGATAAGCATTATTTGGGTACAGATGTGATCGGCCGCGATATTTTAGCTCGCTTAGTGTATGGATTTCGTATTGCGATGGGGTTCGCCTTATTGACGATGGCGATTTCTTACGCCATTGGCACCGCGGTGGGATGCGCGATGGGCTTCTTTGGCGGTAAGTTTGATTTGTTGGTTCAGCGCTTGATAGAGGTGTGGTCAATGGTGCCATTTCTCTATGTGATCATGATCCTAGTGTCGA
The DNA here is from genome assembly GCF_050336815.1 of Photobacterium nomapromontoriensis. NCBI lineage: Bacteria > Pseudomonadati > Pseudomonadota > Gammaproteobacteria > Vibrionales > Vibrionaceae > Photobacterium > Photobacterium nomapromontoriensis. The sequence goes on along the minus strand of NZ_JAKJSL010000035.1, from coordinate 4,636 downwards.
TTACTCAACCGACCTTTGGCTTATTTGTCGCGATAAATGTGTTATTCGGTTGGATGGGGATGACGTGGTATATGCGAACCATGACCTATAAAGAGTCAGCTCGTGAATATGTTATGGCGGCGAAAGCCCTTGGCGCGTCAACGCTGCGGATCCTGTTCAACCATATTCTGCCCAACACTATGGTGATGATAGTGACATTGGCCCCGTTTACTATTGCCGCCAATATCACAGCACTGACCGCATTGGATTACCTCGGGCTTGGCTTGATGCCACCAACCCCTAGCTGGGGGGAATTGTTGCAGCAAGGTAAGTCGAATTTAGACTCTCCGTGGATTGTTACCTCGGTGGTGTCGTCTATTGTTTTAGTATTGGTCATGGTGACCTTCATCGGGGAGGCGATTCGTGCCGCTTTTGACCCTAAGAAATTCACGCGCTATGTATAACGGTATGGTGCCCACAAGGAAGTATAGAATGAATAATAAAATGCCTTTAACAGCTGTCGGAATATTCTTCGCTACATTCAGTGCAAATGTTTTTGCGGCAGAGCTCCTCAGTAACCTAACGTGGATATCTAATATGGATGAGCCCTTATTTGCCTCGCCAGAAGCAAAGCGGGGAGGAACATACCGAACATTCATGGCGAGCTTTCCGCAAACATTGCGCAGTGTGGGGCCCGATGCAAATTCGGGTTTGCGCCACTATTTTATGGATGGTGTGCCAAAGCTGGTAAGCCGACATCCGAACACTGGGAAATGGATCCCGCAGCTAGCCGAGTCGTGGGCGTTTGGTGATGATAATCAAACGGTATACTTTAAGTTGAATCCAAAAGCGAAGTGGTCAGATGGTGAAGATGTTACGGCTGATGATTACCTATTTATGCTCAAGTATTACCGTTCAAAAGACATCATTGATCCTTGGTATAACGATTTCTTTGGTCGAAAAATTGAAAGTGTGACCAAGTTTGATGATTACAGTATAGCGATCAAATCGGCAACAAAAATGAGTGATGAAGAGCTCATGTTGCAGATCAACCTACCGAGCAATGGTCTTCAGCCTCGCCCTGAACATTTCTTCAAACCATCAAAAGATGAAAATAGTGACGGTATCGATGATAACTTCGTTCGCCGTTATAACTTCAAAAGTGAGCCAACGACGGCACCTTATTACATGGATAAAGTTAAGAAGGGGAAAAGTGTGACCTTCAAGCATGTAGGGGATGACTGGTGGGGATATAGCAACCCTTATTATCAGAATCGCTATAACGTTGATAAAGTACGTATCCGAGTCATCCGCGATAGCGATATAGCACGCAAACATTTTGAAAAAGGCAACCTAGATGCTTTTGGTTTAATTTTGCCAAACCTATGGCACGAGAAAGCAGATACCAAACCTTATCAGAATGGTTATATCCACAAGTTCTGGGGATATAACCAAGTGGTACAGGGCGCGGGAGGAATATGGATGAATACCGCCCAGTCGTTGCTGGATGATCGTAATGTGCGTGCAGGCATTACTTATGCGACAGACTTTGATGGCATGATTGCTAATGTACTACGTGGTGATTATGTCCGTATGCCTCACGGTATGGGGTTCGGTCATGGAGGCTATGATAGAAGTGATAATAAAGCACCGGCTTTTAACCCTAAGCTGGCCATTGAGTTTTTCGAAAAAGCGGGTTTCGATAAGGTGGGTTCCGATGGGGTACGAACTAATGGGAAGGGGCTGCGTTTAAGTTTTGCGGTCACTTATGGTTATCAGTTTCATACCCCCCGAATTGCTTACCTTAAAGAGCAGGCGAAGCAAGCTGGACTGGAATTGACACTTAATCTGGTCGACGGCTCATCGGCGTTTAAATATATTCTTGAGAAAAAACATGATCTGGCTTTCCTAACTATGGGGGGCGGTGAAATTCCAGCTTACTGGCAATATTTGCATTCGGTCAATGCTAAGTCGCAAACCAATAATCATACCAATTACCGTTCTCCAGCCATGGATGCCAAAATACAAGCATATGATGCTGAATTTGATACTACGAAGAAGCAAGCTATATCACATCAGATCCAGCAGACTGTGTCTGACGAGTACCTGATTGTTCCGGGCTACATGGTGCCATATACCCGAGAGGCGCATTGGCGATGGATGAAATACCCAACACCGGCAATGACCATGAATACGAACGCGTTATTCTCTGTGGTCGATTTGGCAACGTTCTGGATTGATGAAGATGTGAAGAAAGAGACGTTGGCTGCAATGAAGAATGGCCAGAAATTTGCCCCGGTTACTGTCATTGATGATACCTACAAGCAGTAGAATAGTAGGGAGTTGATATGCAAGATGATGTCATTTTAAGTGTTCGAGACTTGGAAACAGAATTTATTACCGATGACGGCGTGGTGAAGATCCTCCATGGCGTCAATTTTGATGTGCGAAAAGGCCGAACGTTGGGGGTAGTTGGCGAGTCGGGATGCGGCAAAAGTGTAACGGCGATGTCTATTATGGGACTACTGCCTAAACCTTATGGTCAAGTTACCAAAGGCCAGATCCTCTATCGTGGGACTGACTTGGTTCATTTACCCGCCGCTGAGATGTATGCGATGCGAGGGGAACGTATTTCGGTGATATTTCAAGACCCAATGACGGCCCTTAACCCCGTCCATACCGTTGGTCGCCAGATTAATGAAGTGCTTGAATTACATCGGCCAGATCTTAATAAGGCACAACGTAATGCTTATTCGTTAGAGATGCTCAAGAAAGTCAAAATTCCGATGTCAGAAAAGCGCTTGAATGAGTATCCGCATAATTTATCGGGAGGAATGCGGCAGAGAGTCATGATTGCCATGGCACTGGCTTGTAAACCGGACATCCTTATTTGTGATGAGCCAACAACGGCATTAGATGTCACCGTGCAAGCGTCTATTCTTGAATTGATGAATGAACTTCAGGAAGAAACTGGGATGGCAATGATTTTTATTACTCATGATTTAGGTGTGGTCGCTGAAATTTGTGATGATGTTGCCGTCATGTATGGCGGTAAAGTAGTCGAATATGCAGATATTTTCGATCTCTTTGACAACCCGCAGCACCCTTATACTGAACGGTTAATGGGGTTGATGCCAAGCCTTGATAATGAACCTAAGCAGCCGATTGAAATTAAGCCTATTGATGTCGCCTTATTTCCAGAGTTTAAAGGTTAGCTCACAGGCTGAATTAGGTCATAAAAGAGGACGCTATGACAGAAGTATTAAGGATAGAAAACCTCAAGCAGCATTTTGTGTCTGGTAAGGGGCTTTTCAAAAAAGGTTATACCGTAAAAGCGGTTGATGGGGTGTCATTTTCTGTATCGCGTGGTGAAACGCTGGGGCTGGTGGGGGAGTCGGGCTGTGGTAAAAGCACTCTTGGCCGGACCATTCTTAAGCTGTATGAGCCGACAGCAGGAAAAATATTCTTCGAAGGGCAGGATATTACGGACTTATCGACCAAAGCGATGCGGCCTCTACGTAAAGACATGCAAATTGTCTTTCAGGATCCGATGGAATCATTAAACCAGCGCCATACCATTGGAATGATTTTAGAAGAGCCTTTTGTTATTCATAAAATCGGTACGCCACAAGAGCGTAAAAAATGGGTTAAAGAGTTGCTGGTGAAAGTCGGTCTGCCTGAAACCGCGGTGAATCGTTACCCGCACGAGTTTTCCGGCGGACAGCGTCAGCGTATCGGTATTGCCCGCGCGATTGCGTTGAAACCAAAATTATTGATCTGTGATGAGTCGGTTTCTGCGCTTGATGTATCGGTACAGGCTCAGATCCTCAATTTGCTGCTTCAATTACAAAAAGAGATGAACCTTGCCATTATTTTCATTTCCCATGACTTGTCGGTAGTGAAGCATATCTCTGACACTGTTGTCGTGATGTATTTTGGAAAGGTGGTCGAGATGGGGGTTGCGCAGGAGATATACGCAAATCCACAAGCTGACTACACTAAAAAGTTATTGTCCGCGATTCCTATTACGCATCCGAAAGATCGCAAGCGAAAGCGTCACGCTGAAAAAACGGCTAATGTTGCTTAACAGCACTATCGATTACACCTTAATAATGAAGCACCCCAATTGGGTGCTTTTTGTTTTTTGCGCTGAAATACACACTATTGATTAAATAGTAATCGAATGGTGCGAGTGTCCCCATTTTTTTGATTTTATATCTTGTCAGCAGCGAGTAACGCTCTATAATGCGACCTCACTGACACGGACAGCGGCGCTAGCCAGTAACGTAAGTCAGTATTGTTCTTTAACAATTTGACCATGCAATCTGTGTGGGCACTCGTGAAATGATAGTCAACAAAAGAATTATCAATGAAACTGAGTGACCAATACAAAATGGCGTATCTATTTATAGAGAAGTTATTTTGGCACAGTCAATTCGTTCATTACTTCGGTAATGAATAAACAGTATTTCATTGAGCCGCTATTTATAGCAGCAAACACTTTTAATTGAAGAGTTTGATCATGGCTCAGATTGAACGCTGGCGGCAGGCCTAACACATGCAAGTCGAGCGGTAACAGAGAGAAAGCTTGCTTTCTTTGCTGACGAGCGGCGGACGGGTGAGTAATGCCTGGGAACATGCCTTGGCATGCCTTGGT
>NZ_JAKJSL010000017.1:0-241927 GCF_050336815.1 Photobacterium nomapromontoriensis | reverse complement strand
GTTCAATGAACTTGGTTTAGTCAATATTGAACATGTTGTGACAGGGCATGTGTTCAGCACTTACGCTGAATGGAAATGTACATGAGCCGTATACGAGGTCCGTACGTACGGTTCTGTGAGAGGGATGAGGCGGCGACGCCTCACCCTACTCGATGTGACTACTTTCACGCTTTTTCGCCCTCCTGAATGGAATTAGGAATACTTCCTAATTTGCCTAGGGCGTGTTCTCAAGCCAGCTGGCTTCTATCGCTTTAGAATTTCCTTCAATGGTCTTCATCATTAATTATCAGACACCGATGATGACCAGTGTGCTGCAGGGATACCCTGCAAGCTGAGTCGCGAGATGATTAAGGGATTTCTATGTTTAAACTTCTTGATCAGGTGAGAATGCCAACGTTGGATCTGCCTGTAGAAGAACGTCGTAAAATGTGGTTTAAGCCGTTTATACAATCGTATTTGGTTGTATTTATTGGCTACATGGCCATGTATTTGATCCGTAAAAACTTTAATGTTGCACAAAACGATATGATTTCGACCTATGGTCTGTCGATGACAGAACTGGGTTTGATTGGTTTGGGCTTCTCCATTACGTACGGTATCGGTAAAACCGTCGTGTCCTATTACGCAGACGGAAAGAACACTAAACAATTTCTTCCTTTCATGTTGATTCTTTCTGGTCTTGCGATGTTAGGTTTTAGCTTCAGCATGGGGGGCGGCAGTGTCAGTCTGTTCTTGATGATCGCATTTTATGGTCTGAGCGGTTTTTTCCAGAGTACAGGTGGCCCTTCAAGTTATTCGACTATTACTAAATGGACGCCTCGCAATAAACGCGGTAGCTACCTTGGTTTGTGGAATATGTCACATAACGTGGGGGGTGCAGGCGCCGCTGGTGTGGCGTTATTTGGTGCCAATTATCTGTTTGATGGCCATGTCATTGGTATGTTTATTTTCCCGTCTATCATTGCATTGGTTGTCGGCTTTATTGGCCTGCGATTTGGTAGCGATTCACCAGAAGCCTATGGTCTTGGTACGGCTGAAGAGCTGTTTAATGAAGAAATCAGCGAAGAAGATAGCAACGCTGAAGAAAACCAGATGACTAAGCGCGAAATCTTCATGGAATATGTACTGAAGAACAAGATCATCTGGCTATTGTGTTTTGCTAATATCTTCTTGTATATCGTACGTATCGGTATTGATCAGTGGTCAACCGTTTATGCATATCAAGAGTTAGGTTTATCAAAAGAAATCGCGATTTCAGGCTTTACTTTGTTTGAAGTGGGCGCTTTGGTGGGGACGCTAATGTGGGGCTATTTGTCTGACTTGGCTAATGGTCGTCGGGCATTGGTTGCTTGTGTTTCATTGGTGTTGATTATTTTTGGTCTTGAGTTTTATCAGCATGCGACGAATGAATACATGTATCTGGGCGCATTGTTTATACTTGGTTTCCTCGTCTTTGGTCCACAATTGTTGATTGGTGTTGCAGCAGTTGGTTTTGTACCAAAGAAAGCGATCAGTGTCGCAGATGGTATAAAAGGCACGTTTGCCTACTTGATTGGTGACAGTTTTGCCAAGCTGGGTTTGGGGATGATTGCTGATGGTACACCTATCTTTGGTTTGACGGGGTGGAAAGGTACGTTTGCCGCGTTGGATACTTCAGCGGTTGTCTGTATTGTGTTGTTGCTGTTTGTTGCCGTGGCAGAAGAGAAGAAAATTCGTCGTGAAAAACGTCTGCAGCAAGAGAGTATGTTGGAAACTGCGTAATCAAAGCAATGCGTTAGACGAGTAACGTCATGAAATAAAAAGCTGCCTACGGGCAGTTTTTTTGTATCTGTGGGTATGTTGGACGCTAAATTGTGACGTTGTTGAATCGTATAGATAATGACTAATTATATTTCAGTCTTGTTTCATGCGGACGTTGCGGGTAGTTTAGGCCTCTTTTTTGGTATGGTGATAAGAATATGATCAAAGTAGCCTTGGTCGATGATCACATTATCGTTCGTTCTGGTTTTGCCCAGTTGTTAGCATTGGAAGCCGATATTGAGGTGGTGGGAGAGTTTGGTTCGGCTAAAGAAGCCCGTCTTGGCTTGCCTGGCTGTCAGGCGAATGTTTGTATTCTCGATATATCGATGCCGGATGAAAGCGGTTTATCACTGCTGGCTGACTTACCGGAAGGTATTGCTTGTATTATGCTCAGTGTACATGATTCAGCTTCGGTTGTGGAAAAGGCTCTGGAAACGGGGGCGAGAGGATATCTGAGTAAGCGTTGCAATCCGGAAGAATTGGTGCAGGCGGTTAGAACGGCGGTAACGGGGGGATGTTACCTTACTCCGGAAATCGCCATAAAACTGGCCACAACAGCAAAAGTACCTTCCTCTTTGTCACCATTGACAAAGCGAGAGCGACAGGTCAGTGAAATGCTTGCATCGGGTCTCGATGTGAAAGGGGTCGCAACTGAGTTGGGACTGAGTCATAAGACTGTTCATGTCCACCGTGCAAATGCGATGGACAAGTTGGGCGCAAAAAACAATGTAGAGCTGGCCAGACACTTTATTACTGAGACATTTTGATGCGACGTTTTGCGGTAACGTCCTTATGTGGCTGGTTACTCATATCTTGTGGCTGGTTTTGTCTATGGGTGATTGCGTCATATTTTACGCTTGATCCGGAACTGGCTGTTTTTTTGTTCCCCTTCGCTCTGCGAACGGGGATAGCTTTGCACTGTCCTAAAAAATATTGGATCGCCTTGTATGGGGCGGAGTGGGGATTGATCGTTGTATTAGCCTCGCAGGTTGGCCACCCATTGTGGAATTCAGCCTTACTCACCAGTTTTTTGAGTTTTCCGATCCTTTGGCTGGCTCATCGTCAATACTACGGTATGCAATTGCGTAGATTGTGTGTAATGGGGGCAGTGATAGGGGTACTGGCATTCGTCAATCTTAGTCTATCTGGTGGGTTCAGTGCGTATGGCTTAATGGTTCTGCTGGTTAGCATTACCGGTGGTTTGATGTTAGTGCCGAGTTGTTATCTTGTTTGGAGTTACTTGTTTCAGCAAGCCTGGATCCCTCTGACTGTTGATCTGGTTTCTCGTCCGGTGGAGTTTCAGGTTCGCCACATTATTCTTTATGCAGTGCTTTTTATTGCGAGTATCGCTTTGCAGCTTGGCTTACCAGAGGGGATGCGCCGTTTTGCACCGTTCTGTCTGGCGATCCCAATTATATTGCTGGCCTTTCGCTATGGCTGGCAAGGGGCGCTGTTGGGCACATTGTTAAACAGTGTTGCATTGATTGCGGGGCGAGGAACGGGCAATGATTTGGAAATTACCGATTTGCTATTATCACTGTCGGCGCAAAGTCTGACAGGGATATTGTTAGGAATGGGGATCCAACGCCAACGTGAACTGAATCAGCAGTTACGGCTGCAATTGAGCCGCAATCATAGTTTGTCGCGACAGTTGATCAGAGCAGAAGAGTCGGTCAGACGAGAAATCGCCCGCGAGCTGCATGATGAAATTGGCCAGAATATCACCGCGATCCGTACTCAGGCATCAATCATCCAACGCGTCGAAATGAGCTCGGTGGGTGCCAATTGTGCGGGAATGATTGAAATGTTGTCATTGAATATCTACGACACTACAAAGGGCTTGCTAACACGTTTGCGACCAAAGTCCCTTGATGATATGGGGCTGGTGGCATCGATAGAACAGCTTATTCGAGATCTTGAGTGTGAATCGCAGGGAATCTCCGCTCAAATCCAATGGCAGTGCACGGCTTGGCAGCCAGATATATTGAGTGACACCCTCAGTGTTACCTTGTATCGAATATGCCAAGAAGCGGTCAATAATGTGGTGAAATATGCGAATGCCAGCCATCTTGATATCGTGTTTGCATTAGAAAAAGAGTCAGTGATTTTGCAGATCGATGATGACGGGCAAGGTTTTCAAGCTGAGCAGGTCATGCAGAAATCGAGTAAAGGGTTTGGTCTGAAGGGAATGCAGGAGCGGGTAGAAGCGCTTGGTGGATCTATCTCAATTACCAGTCAGGTACAGGGTGAATCACGAGGAACACATATTTTCATTCAACTACCAATTATTTGACAGAGACAGAATTGCGATGATGCAACGATTAACAGCAACTCAGATGGCTCCGCCAATCAATGATCCTGACACCATTGATGCGCGGTATCGCTACTGGCGTTTTCATATCATGTTTACCATGTATGTCGGCTACGCGGTCTTTTATTTTACCCGTAAGAATTTCAATTATGCCATGCCCTCTATGTTGGTTGACTTGGGGCTCGACAAGTCAGACATCGGGATGATGGGGACTTTGTTCTATATTACTTATGGCGCGTCAAAATGTTTATCTGGGGTGGTTTCTGATCGATCAAATCCTCGGTATTTCATGGGGCTGGGGCTGATTGCAACCGGCATTATTAATATCCTGTTTGGATTTTCTGACTCGCTCTGGGTGTTAATAGGACTCTGGGTGCTTAATGCATGGTTTCAGGGCTGGGGTTGGCCACCTTGTTCAAAATTGATGACAACTTGGTACTCGAGAACAGAACGAGGGGGCTGGTGGTCATTGTGGAATACTGCGCACAATGTTGGCGGCGCATTGATTCCTTTGTTGGTGGGGTATTTGACCTTTCACTATAGCTGGCGTCTGGGCTTTATCGTACCGGGTGCGATTGCTATCGTCATTGGTATATTTCTGTGCTGGCGATTGCGTGATAAGCCCGTCACGCTAGGGTTACCGACAGTGGGGCGGTGGCGACACGATCGCTTGGAGCTGGCCCAAGAACGAGAAGGTCAGGGGTTGAGTCACCGTGAAATCCTAAAGAAGTATGTGCTCCGAAATAAATATATTTGGTTATTGGCATTTAGCTATGTGCTGGTTTACATCGTCCGCACGGCGATAAATGATTGGGGTAACCTCTATTTGAGTGAACAAAAAGGTTATAGCTTGCTCCAGGCAAATCTCGCACTCTCACTGTTTGAAGTAGGTGGCTTTGTTGGCTCCTTAGTTGCGGGATGGGGATCGGATAGGTTGTTTGGTGGTAACCGTGGCCCGATGAACCTAATTTTTGCGATTGGTATTTTCCTTTCGGTTTCTGCTCTTTGGCTGATGCCCGTTAATAATGCGGTTCTGCTGGGAGGCTGTTTTTTTTCAGTCGGATTTTTTGTATTTGGTCCGCAGATGCTTATCGGTATGGCTGCCGCGGAATGTTCACATAAGGATTCGGCAGGAGCCGCAACGGGTTTTGTTGGGTTGTTTGCTTATATGGGGGCTGCGATGGCTGGTTACCCGCTGGCTTTAGTTGTTGAGCAGTTCCATTGGACTGGATTTTTTACTGTAATATCAGCTGCTGCTGGGATTGTCGGTCTGTTGCTATTACCTTTCCTTAAGGCTCAAGCGACCCCTGTCATGAGACGAAACGCGGGTTATGATGACGCGGCGAGATAATGGCGTGTTAGCCCGGCAAAATCTGCTGCCGGGCGATCCATTAAATCTTCTGAAATGAAGAAGTCATAACCAAGGAATTGGCGATTGTAGCGCATTCGATTAGCCAGCATGGCCTGTAGTCCTTTGAGCCGTCGACCAGAGGTGGTTACAAATGGCTTATCGTCGAATAAAATATTTTCAATCTGCTGGTTAAACTCTGCCCTCTGGCTTTTATGAGCCATTATCAGCAAGACTCGCTGCTCAATAAGTAGCTTGCTAGCAACGCGGGGACAAATGGCTTCGATAAACTCTTCGTATTCTTTGAGGCGGATCCCGACCCAGGGGATGGGTTGATACCAGCCGTCAACGCCGATCTCAGCCTGACCAATTTTGTCGATGTTTTTCCATCGAGCAACCCATCCGCCATGTTGGCAATGAAATTGAATATGCATAAACGTCAGAGTAAAGGTGAGTTCAGGGCCATGATGGTATCGATAGCCCACAAGAAGCATCATACAGGCACCAATAAGCATGGTAGCGACGGCGGGGATAGAGATGACAGGAAATAACAGGCCAAGTAGCAGAGCGATGGTGATACCTACTAACCCACCGATGTAATAATGGCTAAAATAGGGAGCAATAGCAGGTTTGATATAACGAGTTTTTACTTCGTTATTCATCAGGGTCATCCAAATATCGGTGGCTAACACTAATTATGGTTCATGTTGCTGGATTTAGCCGTTCTTCTTAGCGTGCTACGTTAAATATAAGTCATGAAAGTGTTTATTTGCATATGATAATTTATCCAGTGGTTTGTTGCTGATACAGAAAATTATCCCCAGAGTGAGTTAATATCATCTTTTTTCGGGACATTATCTGATCACGGAACAGTAAGAAATGAGAGTTTCCCCCTCATTTTTGAGTAAAATCGTCTTTTGTTGCGGCTAAAATAACCGTTTGCTGGCAATCCTCTGACATCCTTGGTATAACACGCGCTTACTTTTTCCCGCTGGAAGTATCGGGTAAACCCACAGGTTGCCTCGATAGATGGTGGTGACTGAGAGTAGTGCAACGGAGTAGGAAATTTAATGAGAATCTCTCACAAACGTAAAGTTCAGCAGAAGCTTCAGAAACGCCTAAAAGGCCTTGTGGTTGAAGCAAAACCAGCAGTTGCTAAACCTGCTGTGAAAAAAGCACCAACGGCAGAAACAGTAAAAGCTGCTCCAGCGGTGAAACCTGTTGCTAAAGAGGCAAAGCCAGTTGAAGTAGCCGCATCAGTTGCGTCTACAGTGGCTTTGACACCTAAACAACAGCAAGTGCTGGATATTGTTATGAATAATGCTGAAGGCATCAATCCGAAAGGTATTGGTCTTCAGGCTGGTCAAGAAGATGCGAAAGCCGCTTCATGGGCCACTGGTGCGCTGAAGAAGCTGGCTGAAGAAGGCTTGGTTGAGCGCATCCAACTGGCGGGCAATAAAGTGCTATACAAAGCGCTTTAAGACCAAGTTATATTGGCTATATCTGACTTCGTGTTAGGTTAACCATCGATAAACTTGCGTTATTGTCGCCAGACCCGTTCCTGTTTAGTGCAGGGGCGGGTATAACCTCTCTGAGTGTTATTTCATCTTGTCCTCTATGTATTTCCTCTTTTGAGTCTATTTCACTCAACACTGATACCTAATATTTAACCTGTCTCAAACCTGCGTCAAATTGTTAGTTAATGTTGTCATTACGTTTTCTGGCTGTCGTTATGTCTCATCTCTGCTATAACTTATTATTAACGGACTCAGTACTCATTCTTAACATGTAATTTTGCTGGGATGCAGTTACGCGGAGGCGAGTTTATGACAATGATAAGTGCTAGGGAGTTTTCTGATTGGTTGCGTAATCGCTTTGCAGACGAAGAGCGGGGTGTCTGCTTGACACGAAACGACATCAATCAGTTGACTGGTCGACAAAGTTTTTCATTAGGGTTTGTTCATGACATTCATTATGAGCTGATGCAGCATGGTATGGCATTTGTTACGGATACAAGTAGAGAAATGTTCTATCTGGTGCCTGTATCGCAGAATCCTTGGCGGGAGCAGCTTGAGCATCAATACGAGAGGGATTTATTTTGTAATGTGCTACCCCTCGATAAATCTGGATGAATAATACGTTGGTTTAATATGATGCGTTCAATCTGAACGAAAACGGACGCCTTAGGCGCCCGTTGACGTGTTTGCGAGAGGTGGGCTTGGTTTATTATAGAACCGCAGCGATACCTTTACACAATGGCAGCATGTTTGATTTAGTCATACCCGCCACGCTGATTCGCCCTGAACCTACAATATAAATGGCAAATTCATCTTTTAGTCGGTTTACTTGCTCTTTGCTTAATCCTGAGAATGAGAACATCCCGTTCTGATTTTCAATAAAGCTAAAGTCAGCTTCAACCCCTAAGTCTTTCAGCGTCTGTACAAACAGAGTACGCATTTCCTGAATGCGATCGCGCATATCAGTGACTTCTTGTTCCCATTCGGTACGCAGTGCTGCATCGTTCAGGATCGTGGTGACAATTGCCGCACCGTGAGCTGGTGGATTCGAGTAGATTACTCGGGCAATGCTTTTCACTTGACTGAATGCGGTAACCGCTTGCTCTTTATTGTTCGCCACTAAGGTAAACGCACCAACTCGCTCATTGTATAGACCGAAGTTTTTCGAGAAAGAGCTTGCAATAAGAAGCTCTTGGCATTTATCTGCGAAGATACGTAAGCCTTGAGCATCTTCATCAACACCTTTGGCAAAGCCCTGATAAGCAAAATCGAACATTGGTAGCAATTGCTTCTCGACGCACAGATCAGCCAGTACTTGCCATTGAGATGCATCTGGGTCAATCCCTGTTGGGTTATGGCAGCAGCCATGTAGCAGTACGATATCGCCCGCGTTGGCATTAGCGAGATCAGCTAATGCGGCCTCGAAGTCCATATTCTTAGTTTCAGCGTTGTAGTAGCTATACTGTGCGGTTTCAAGGCCAGCAGCAGCGAATACACCGTTGTGGTTTGCCCAGGTCGGATTACTGATCCACACTTTTACATCACCGATCTGGCGCTTGATGAACTCAGCGGCCAGTCGAAGTGCGCCTGTACCACCAGGTGCTTGAGCAGTTTGTGCTCGCTGAGAAGAAATGAGCGGAGAGTCAGCCCCGAATAGAAGCTGCTGTACGGCAAGGCCGTATTCGATGGTACCAGAAATGCTTAAGTAGGATTTTGTGGTCTCATTTTCCAGTAGAAAAGCTTCGGCTTTTTTAACCGTCGCCAATACTGGAGTATTTCCTGACTCATTTTTATAGATACCCACGCCCAAGTTGATTTTTTCTGGGCGGGTATCACTCTTGAACTCATCCGTAAGGCCAAGAATTGGGTCAGCGGGTGCGGCAGTAATTTTCTCAAACATTGTCATCATCCATGCGGGTAAAAATAAACGGTTAATATATTCTTTATACCTCCTAATGGTTGCAATTGACAAGAAGTTGTAACAATTACAACAGAGAAAAATGGATAACGCTTAATTATTACAGGCATGAGGCACTATTTACTGTTTTGATTAAAAAACCATCACAATTGAGTGCAATAAAATTACGACATAAAACTCATCGTGGTGTGCGTTTTTTTGTACGAAATGATGTGCATTTCAACGAGCATAGTTAGAGTATTATCCTACTCATGCTAATGATCATAATACAATTAAATGTGCTAAACAGGCCGAGTCGAAGGGGGGAATACGGTAAAAATGCCCTTTTAAAGCAAGCTACAGGGTATACATGACAAAATGGACCAATAATGCAGTTGTGCTTTGAAAAATAGTAAGTGCAGTTAAGTGGGTTCTCTAAGGTGTTACTGTTGTCTCTTACTGCGTTTAACGTTCGCATGGTGCCAATCGTTAGCAATTTTTGTGAGCACATCAAAAATGAGGTTACTACTGAGCCAGCGAATCTGATTAAAAGGGATGGTAGTTGCTTCAATGGCGAGATCTGGCATGACTTGAATACCATCTCGCTTGAGTTGCTTGACGATGGAGCGTTGCTGGAAGTAACGGAGGGAATAGCGCAATCTTCGGCGTAGATATAGTTTACAATCCTGCCAGCTAAATGGATTTAACGAGTCATAGATAAAGACGGCATTGGTACAAACACCAATACGCTGCTTTGGCAAATCAGTACCACTGCAAAGATCAGTCGCAGAAAGGTAGCCTAACATGCTGTCGTCACCGATTAGCCCTACAGGCAGTTTTACATTTTTTTCAATGATTTTATGGATGAATCGTGGTGAGAGTAAATATAAATTACCAGTAAATTGATGTTTACTGAGCAAGTCATGTCGCCACTGGCGGCTGCTTCTACCTTGCAAGTATGGGAAGCTAGATACTGCACTGAATTGAGGATTATTGAGGTAGTAGTCTATAAGGTTTTTTATGGCATTATTTTCAAAACACAGATCACCATCAACAAAAATTGCTAATGAAGATGGATAAAAATATTGATAAATAAAGGTATTCCATGCATTGGCTTTGTCTCCTAATTCAATATTAATCGGATGAATATTAGGATGTTTTCCTGCCAGTTTTGAGACGTTGGATAAGGTGTTATCCCGACACCCATTTATCATGACGTAAATATCTGGTGTGTATTCAGCACAGCTCTCAACGAGGTTGGTAATTGTCTTCTCTATAGTGGGTGCTAAATTATAAGCAAAAATGCAGATTTGGATATTTAGTGACATTCGACATCCATTTCAGATCTTTAAACGACAGTTAATGATAAAGATAGCTTATATTAGAAAATCAACCACATATTCGATGAAAGAATAGAAGACAGAGAGACAACAGACAAAATAAGTACACAGTCTCAGAGGTTGAATTGTGTACTTTATCTGATGAAGAGCAGAATTAAATAAAGAATGTATCTAGGTACAGCTGTTCAACTTCTTTTCTGGCCCATTCGGTACGACGAAGAAACTTGAGACTGGATTTAATGCTAGGGTCACTGTTGAAACAACGGATTTTGACGATTTGCCCAAGCTCCTCCCAACCGTAATGATCAACGAGCTCGCCGAGTAGGGTTTGGAGTGTCACACCGTGCAGCGGGTTGTTGGTTTGCGTATTCATGTATTTTGTTTCATCGTGTGTTTTGGATAAGTAAGCACTATAGCAGCTTTAAATTGCAGTTTGTAACTAATAGCCGAGATATCTGATAAAATAAGGGACAACTTCGCGGTATGTCATTCCGACAACGCTGCTTTTTTTACTAGGATTTACTGTGCTCAACAACGACATCTTGCGACGCATTCGCTATACCTTTGATTTCAACGATTCAGAAATGGTAGGTATTTTTGCTGCTGCTGACTATGAGGTAACACGAGAGCAAGTTTGCGATTGGTTGAAGAAAGATGAGGATGCGGCATTTATTACAAAATGCTCTGATCGTGAGCTTGCCATTTTTCTTAATGGTTTGATTAATACCAAACGCGGTAAGAAAGAGGGTCCACAACCTGAGCCTGAATCTCGTTTAACCAACAACATGATTTTCATGAAGCTGCGTATTGCATTGAACTTTAAAGCTGAGGATGTACTTGATGTGCTCAAGTCAGTTGATTTCAATATGAGTAGTCACGAACTGAGTGCATTCTCTCGTAAACCAGACAATAAGCACTACCGTGAATGTAAGGACCAGATTTTAAGAAACTTCCTTCTAGGCATCCAAAATCGTTTTCGCCCACAAGATCAGTAAATAGCAGATCATTATCGTGGTGAAATAAAAAAGGCTACCCTTGGGTAGCCTTTTTGTTGGGTACGATACTGCTAATTAGAAGTTAGCTGAACGTGGTGCACGTGGGAATGGGATCACATCACGGATGTTGGCCATACCTGTTACGTAAGTCACTAGACGCTCAAAGCCCAGGCCAAAACCTGCGTGTGGAACAGAACCGTAGCGACGAAGATCGCGGTACCAGTTCATGTGCTCAGGGTTGATACCCATTTCTACCATACGCTTGTCTAGTAGGTCCAGACGCTCTTCACGCTGTGAACCACCGATGATTTCACCAATGCCCGGTGCAAGAACATCCATCGCAGCAACAGTCTTACCGTCTTCGTTCATACGCATGTAGAACGCTTTGATGTCTTTCGGGTAGTTTTTAACAACAACCGGTGCTTTAAAGTGCTCTTCTGCAAGGTAGCGCTCGTGCTCAGAAGACATATCAATGCCCCACTCAACATCAAACTCAAACTCACGGCCAGAATCTTTTAGGATCTGAATAGCATCGGTATAGTCAACTTGTGCAAAGTCAGAGGTTACAAACTGCTCTAGACGTGTAATGGCATCTTTGTTGATACGCTCAGCAAAGAATTCAAGATCATCACGACGCTCTTCAAGTACCGCTTTGAAGACGTACTTCAGCATATCTTCAGCAAGCTTAGCAACATCATCAAGTTCAGCAAAAGCAACTTCAGGTTCAACCATCCAGAATTCAGCCAAGTGACGGCTGGTGTTCGAGTTTTCAGCACGGAATGTTGGGCCGAATGTGTATACTTTGCTCAGTGCACAGGCATAGGCTTCAGCGTTTAACTGGCCAGAAACCGTCAGGAAGGTTTCTTTACCGAAGAAGTCTTTATCGAAGTCAACTTCACCCGCGTCAGTCATTGGTGTGTTCACCATATCAAGTGTTGATACGCGGAACATTTCACCTGCACCTTCACAGTCAGATGCTGTGATCAGTGGCGCTGACATCCAGAAGAAGCCCTGCTCGTGGTAGAAGCGGTGAATAGCTTGAGACAGGCAGTTACGAACGCGAGCAACAGCACCAATCACATTGGTACGAGGTCGTAGGTGTGCAACTTCACGAAGGTACTCAATTGAGTGGCGAGTTTTTGCCATTGGGTACGTATCAGGATCTTCAACCCAACCAACAACTTTAACGTCAGTTGCCGCCAGTTCAAAGTCTTGGCCTTTCGCTGGTGACGCGACGATTTTGCCAGTTACCTCAACAGAGCAACCAGTGGTCAGTTTTAGTACTTCTTCCTGGTAATTATTTAACTCATTAGGGACCACGGCCTGAATCGGGTCGAAACAAGAGCCGTCATAAATGGCAAGGAAAGAGATCCCAGCTTTGGAATCACGACGTGAGCGAATCCAGCCGCGAACAGTAACTTCACTGTCAACCGCTAGCTTACCGCTAAGTACGTCTGTTACAGGCGCGTAAGTCATGTGTAAATTATTCTCCGTAAAGGCACTTTCATTTGTGTTCAATGGGGGCTAAATACCCTTAGACACAGTCCAAAGACCCATATTACCTTTCTTACGTCCAGCATCAAGCCTTGTTATTACCTGAATGGCGAAATTGATGCACTATTTACGTAAATTGTATGGCTAATGGTCAATAATCATCCTAACGTGGTAGCCTTTACAAGAAGGCACAGATTTGACCGTCGTTAAGGACGGTCCCCGCAGGCGGGCCTGCTGGCTCTTCCTCTGCGGGTGGGGTTTCACCTTCGTCTGGTGGTGTCGGCGCTGGAGGTTCAACAGGAATAACATTCGGTACCTCACTGGCACGGATGAGAGTAACGATATCACTCCTCATTTCTCCTTCGTCACTGGCAAAGGGGGCTGTTTCATCGGTAACCCAGCGTGATTGCTGATTAAATGCCTTTATCGCAAGCTTGCGGCCATCGGTATCGGTTAGCTGGATCCGCTCATTCATGCTGCCATCAAGGGCTTCGTAGTAGAGTGTGCCATCGTCTTCGAGTTTCCAGCGGATCTCAATATTAAAGCCACAGCCATCGGAGTCGACATAATGACCCAGAAAATACTCGCCAGAAAAGTTATCACTAAGCTTAAGGTAGCGTGATGAATCGTTGGCGAAGGTGAGAGCTTTGTCATCGGAAAGGTTGCCGGTCTGCCCGATCAGCAAGGTCTCGGTAAAAATAGGGTCACGTCCAAACCAAATTTGCTTACACTGCTGAGTTTGATCTTGATAGGCCGATAACGTTTTTTTGGTTACTGGACGCGTTGTCGATTGATTCCAGCCCGAGTCATTATCAATGCAAGCACTGAGGGTATTACTGGCGTATTCGCGTGTCATGATATTTGATATTTCAGCGCCGCCACTGGTATTACTGTAGCGTTTAAAGGCCAGTAGTCGCTGCGCATAATCTCGGTTAGCCAGCGCCCAGTAATCAAATTCAGTTTCGTTTGTGTTGTCAGGCAAGAGCTTCAAGTAACCATCATCAGTGATGCTCCAGCTTCGTGAACCGGGTTCTGCATCAGTATGACGGAAGTGGTCCCAGCTATTATCACTACGGAGAACATGGGCAGTTATTTCACCTGCTGGCGTGATCTGGACCAGAGTTTTGTCTACCAAATCATCAACAGATTGGTTCGATAAACGTTCATCCCCCCCGCACTCTGTGACTGCATTAAGGAATAGGCTTTCATTGGCAAAATCAGTATTGCCGAAAATACAGTCACCAAATGGAGGAAGGTTATCCCGGGTGGTCGCTGAGAATATCTGTTCTTTGGCATCATTATCAAAGCCTGAATAGTGATATTCGGTGTTATCGAGTAATGACTCGCCAATATTGACGAAACCACGGTCTTCGACCAAAAACAGGTTAAGGCTATTGAACCGGTAATCGTCAGCTAATTGCTTGATAATATCGGGGACATCAAATCGTAATATTGGTTTTCCAGCCACGTTGGTTGGTGCCCAGACACCATAGTCTTGGATCACCCATTCATCATCTGCAATATTGCCCCAGAAGCGAATGGTGAAACGCCCATCGTCGATCAGTTCAACCACAATATTATTACTGAGCTTGAAACCGTTCACACTCTCGATACCCGGGCCTACGTCAATGAGTGGGGTGATGACCTCATCCAAGGTTGTGTAACCCGCCTCCGGTGTCAGAATGGGATAAATACGGCAGGTGTCTTTATCATTGGTGTTATCACACAATAGATAGGCCTCATTTTCCGGACGCCAGGTGAAATAAAAGCCTGACGCGCCTTCGGTGAAGCTGGCATCATCTTGCAGATAACGGGTGAGATAGTGATTTTCCTTGCTGGAAAGGAAATCGTGCATTCGCTTGCCTGCCAATGAATAAACGTTAGCGTTGAGCGTAATGCCAGCTTCATCTTCTTTAATCAGTGCCGCATCGGTTAACAGTGCCGTTTTTGGGGTCGCAAGTAAGACTTTCAGGTAACTAAACAGCCCAGTCCAGCCATCGTTAGTCAGTATCTGCACTGTGATATCGTCGGTGCCAAAGGCTGTGGAATTACTGAGGTAAGTGAAAAACTCGTTGAGGTTGATGTCGGCATCGTCTGATTTTTCCCAGCGGTATTCGGTCACCTGAGTTTGTGAACCATCAAACTGAGTACTGTCTGCCAATATGCCGTTGCCGTTATTTCCCTCGTAACTACCAACTTGCCAGTACCCGTCGTTAAGGATTGCCTGAATGTCGGCAATGGCAGCCGATTCTTCAGTAAAATAACGCTCGACCCGGCCATTTGTCATCGACTGGACAATAGACAGAGTCATGAGATCTTTTAGCGTGAGCCCTTCTAACCCTAGTTTGGGGAAGAGG
Organism: Photobacterium nomapromontoriensis; assembly: GCF_050336815.1. Classification (NCBI taxonomy): domain Bacteria; kingdom Pseudomonadati; phylum Pseudomonadota; class Gammaproteobacteria; order Vibrionales; family Vibrionaceae; genus Photobacterium; species Photobacterium nomapromontoriensis. Next base: position 226,868 of record NZ_JAKJSL010000017.1, on the reverse strand, counting down.
GTATCTCGGATATCAATGGCCATGTTGTTGATATCTTGCCAAGCAAACAAAACGCGTCCGCGTGGGGCTTTTTCGAATACTTCAGTGAATACCCCCCAATTTTCATTTTTTACGATGCGTTGTGCCAAAGCGTAGTAGGTTAGTGATGATTCGAGTGTGATCGCTAAACGTTCATTAGCCAGCGGGGTCATATATAACCCTTCGGGAAGAGGTTCACCAAGGGTAAATTCCGGTACGCCGGAGGTATCAACCAGTAGTACCGCATTGATTCTGGTTTTGGTCCCGGCATCAATGACATAGTTGCCGTCACCCAGTGACTCCCAACGGGTAATATCGATAGATTGGAATATTTTCCCTTTATCATCAAGCCATACAGCAGCAAAATTATGCTCGGAAAGATTTTTTTGAGCATCAGCATAGGCTTTGCTGATGAGTGAAAAAGATGGCTTATGAGCCAATCTCATCGTGGCGGGTAAATCAACTGAAACAGTAAATGTTGTTGATGTCGGTGCGGCTGGTCCAGCAATTGCGGTAGCTTCTTCACTGCCTCCACCGCAAGCAGTAAGGATCAGGCTGCAGGCAGCCAAGAGGTAACATCCCAGATAACGGCGCATAAACTTTCCCCAAAGAGTACGACGTGGATTGAACAATTTGTCTCTGCAAGTTATCGCTGCCAGATGTAATACATCGATTAAGCATCATGCGTTAACTTGAGGATCTTGTTTTACTGCTGAGTATAGATAGAGCAAAAATGTTCAATGCTAATAAGGGAGAAGCGTCTTGGATATTAGGCGGCTGTGTTATAAATAAGACAGCCGCTTGAGTGGATGTGCAGCGAGGATCGAATTGAAGTATTTAAGCAATCGCAAGGTATTTGTGGGTCTGAATAGACAGACGCCAATTACGTTGAATGCAGGTTGTAATACAAAGTTCAGTCGCCCGTGGTTTCTGGCTTATCGGCTGAAGTGCAATACATACATTGGGTTTGAGGTGTTTACCCGCTAGCAAGGCATCCAATTGCTCAATGTCTTTCTGGGTACCCACTGGGTGTTTAATTTCATCAGCTCTTTCTAACGCACTAGCCAGTACGGGTAATTTCGCTTTCATGTTGATTTTTGGTGACACGGTAACCCATGTTTGCTCTGTTGCAAGAACCTCAGAGGTACCACTGGTCTCTATTTGACACTGAAAACCTGCAATTTCTAAGGCTGATGTGAGTGGGCGTAAATCATAGATACAAGGCTCACCGCCTGTGATAACGACGTGTTTGGCGGTATATTGCTGGGTAATCAGTAGATCGACAACGCCTTGACTGTCAAGCTCAGCCCATTGCGGAGAGTCGGCTGTTTTTGCCATCACGTCGTTAATCGACACGTGATCTTGTGGCTCAGCATTCCAGGTTTGCTTGGTATCACACCATGAACAGCCCACCGGGCATACTTGAAGCCGGACAAAAATAGCCGGTACTCCTGTGAAAGTACCTTCCCCTTGGATTGTTTCAAAGACTTCATTGATTTTGTACACCGCTAACCTCGTGGTGAGTTGAACATGATTTTTGCAGCCAAACATTATCGCAAAAATGCATCATGGTGTCTTGCAAACGATAAATTTTATGAATAAAAAAACGGCCAGAAAAGAAACCGAAAAATGAGAGTTGGAGCTGCTTTTCTTCAAAATTACATGAAACCTCGTGATGCCTGTCACGTCCTACGAATAATCAACTTCACAATTACTTCGCAAAGTAAAAAAATTAAAAATGCAATTTTTATTGGCTAAATTAACGGGAGTATAGGCATGTATGTCGCTCAGCCTGGTCATATCGACCATATCAAAAGAAACAATGCCGGCAGCGTCTACAAGCTAATTGATTTATATGGCCCAATATCACGTATTGAATTATCTAGGCGTAGCCAACTGGCCCCTGCCAGTATCACTAAAATCACCCGAGAACTCATCGACGCACACATCATAAAAGAAACGGATATCCAAGAGACATCTAGCCGTGGAAGACCCGCTGTTGGCTTAGTCCCCGCCAATGAAGGGTGGCAGTTTATGTCTATCCGATTAGGTCGTGGTTACATGACAATTGCATTGCATGAGCTAGGGGGAGATATCGTTGTTGAAGAGCGACAAGATATTGATGTGTTACAGCAAGAAGAGGTGTTACGAAAACTGATTGGGGAGATTCAGACCTTTTTTGCTAATCATGTTGGTGAATTAGATCGTATTACCGCGATTGCCGTGTCGCTGCCGGGACTGGTTAATGCCAAAACGGGAGTGGTACTACAAATGCCACATTATGATGTGCATCATCTTGAGTTAGGCCCTGCGATCAGTGAGGCAACGGGGTTGTCTGTTTTTGTAGGTAATGATACGCGTTCATGGGCACTGGCAGAGAAGCTTTTTGGTAACTCTCAAGATGTTTCCAATTCTATTTTGGTGTCAATACATCATGGGGTTGGGGCTGGTATCGTACTTGATAATGTTGTTTTGCAGGGGCGGATCGGCAATGTGGGTGAGTTGGGGCATATTCAAATTAAGCCTTATGGTAAGCGCTGCTTTTGTGGCAACCATGGCTGTTTAGAAACAGTGGCAAGCCTTAAGTCGATCATTGAGCAGGTTGAACAGCGTTTACAAGAGGGTCATCCATCGGTACTCACAGGCCAAGAACTCACTATTGAGAAAATTTGTGATGCTGCGGTGGCCAGTGACACACTCGCTAAACAGGTGATTGTGGAGTTAGGTCATAATTTAGGCCAGGCTATTGCCATTATGGTTAATTTATTTAATCCAGAAAAAATACTGATAGGTGGTGAATTTAATCGCGCAAAAGATATCTTATATCCAGCGATTATGGATTGTATCCGCACACAATCACTACCCGTTTATAATCAAGATTTGGTTATTGATGAAAGTTGTTTCTACACTCAAGCGACTATGCCTGGGGCTGCGATGATTAAACAGGCTATGTATGATGGCCATTTGTTAATGAAGTTGATAGAAGGGTAGTTTCAACGGTTAATCTTGATTAGTGTGTTTTTTTATCCAGTGCATACAGACTGTATATCCGATAAAGACACCGATTATATTGGCAAGAGCATCGTCTATTGCCCCCATTCTTTGTGGTATGAATACATGTTGAATGAGTTCCAATAGCATGCCATATAGCGCAATGGCGATACATAACATCATGTATCGCCTTCTATTTTTCAATTGAATAAAGCCTTGAACTGCAAAAATAGCATAGGCAAGCGTATGAGCCATTTTATCTAGGAATAAAATACCATAGCTGTTCATGTCTAATGGACTGTTTTTTTCTGCCCCTGTTTTTAGTGATAGAATTGAGATTAAGATAAAATAGCAAATAAATAATATTCGATAGAATGAAAGACTGTCGAATATACGATGTATTAAGTTATTCATTAGTTGGATAAAATGTAGTTATATACAAAAATTAGCACACATATATGTAATTGTGTGTTAAGCCGTAGTAGTCGAAGGCTGAATGTAACAATAAATGGAACTAAATAACCTCGTTCACTTTTATTTAGTTTGTTTGTACAGTTGTCTGTGTTGCTTATAATGTTCATTATTTTCTGGTTTTACTCTATCTAGAATCCGTCTTGCTTTTTCTAAATGATTATTAAGAATAAGGCTTTCTGCATAATGAAAACTGATTTCGATATTGTTATTTCTACCATCATAAGCCATTTTTAGCGGGATCATTGACTCTTTATGTTTTCCTGATTTTAATAAACAGTAACCATACGTATCTTGAATTTCTGGATTGTTAGGTGCGTTATTATAAGCTTTTGTTGCATATTGGCAGGCATTTCTCAAATCATTGCTATTGATATACAGCCATGCAACGTTATTTAAAACGATAACATTTTGGGGTTCTCTTTCTAAAATGGATATATAGGTTTCAATTGCAGCATTAGGTTCGACATTATATTGAATTTGAGCGAGAAGTAGATGTAATGCACCTTCTGATTCAGGATTTTTACTTATCCTCTGTTTCAATAAATTAGTTGCTTTTCGATATTGATCGTCTGCAATATAGGCCAAAGCAAGATCTTTCGCAGTTATAGATGTCGGGTATTTTTCATAGCGTTGATGAGCGAATAAGACACTTTTATTATAGTCTTTTCTATCGCGATAGACTTCACTCTGCAGCTTTAAGAAGTAACTGGATTGCTTTACTTTTTCAGGTAGTGCATCGAGAACTGCTTGGCTGCGAGTTGGTTGTTGATCTAGCTGTAATAACGTCGCGCGCATTAATGTAAAGTGAGGGTGTTCGATGAATAATTTCTCTGCATCTAGCGCATATTGAATACCTTTATTATAATTCTTTGTTGATTCGCTTAGTTGAATAACTCTTAAGTAAGCTTCTGGATTACTCCGGTCTAATTTAACCCATTCTTCTGCTGCTTGAAATGCTTTACGATAGTCAAGAGCTTGAAAGTACAGCAAGGTTTTAATGCTCCAAACATCAGCAGAATGTTGAATACTTGGTAATTCTTCCAGCAGTGCAATACCTTTATCTGATTGTTGAATGCTGGCATAGATTCGAGCTAAGAGCAGACGGTACTTGATACTATTTGTATCTGCGTCTATTAACGTCGTATAGAAGCTGATGATATCATCAATTCTATCCGTTTGAGCTGCAAATCGATATAGAAACATCGCGACAGTGAAATTGTCAGGATACTGTTTGGCAAGAAGAAATGTTTCATCAAATGCGGTTTTTGTATCACCATTCAATGATTGTAACTGCAATAAAGATAACTTTGCTTTGATATTATCCTTATCTAGGGATAATGCTCTATTAAACATTGACTCTGCAATGTTATACTTTTCTTTTTTTAGAGATAGGTATCCTTTAAGTAATAATGCTGTAATATCTTTATTGTTACTTTCTAACCATTTGTCTATGACATCTTCACCTTTTTTAATATTACCATTTGATAGGTGGTAATAAGCCAATCCAATATTTGCCTCTAGCTGATCAGGTTTTACTTTTAAAATAGATTCTAGTTGCTTAATGCCATCTTGTTCATTATTTGCCGCACGTAATAATCCGATACGTAATTGACCTGATTGTGTAGAAAATTGCTCAGCTTTCTTTGCAATCGCTAGAGCATCGCTACTTCTTCCGATAGATGAAAACTCTAAACTCATTCTAGTGGCAAAATTATTGTATTCTTTGTTAGATAAATCAAAATCATTAATACTTTCTATCGCTTCATTGATTTTTCCGATTTTAAATTGAGATGCAACAAAAAGCTGTTGTAGAAAATGATCTTCTTTTAGATACGGGGCAATTTCTTTAAGATGAAGATAGGCATCCTCATAGTCATTCTGGAGATAAGCACATATTCCAGCTATGACGTATGTGCCGATGTTATTAGAGCCTTCACGTATTGCTGCATTAGCATGCCTTCTGGCATCTTTAAAATTCGATTTTGAGTATTCTATTGAAGCTTTAAGATTGTTAGCAACAAGATGTGATGGGACTAATTTTAGAATATCATTAACATACGGTTCAGCTTCTGAATATTTTTCGCTCTTAACTAATGACTGAGCAAAATAGAGCTGATAGTTTGGGTTGTCAGGTGCTGATGCTAGAATTTTACGGTATATTTCTGCTGTTTCTTCATGCTCTGACTGTGCTGAAAGTACATGTGCAGTGAGTAGCAAGGTTTCAATATTATTCGGGTGGACGGTAAGCGTTTTTTTTAGTATTGCTACTGCGTTATCGTACTTACTATTTTGCGCAAGTAATTGGGCTTGGGCTAAATTAAAATATACACCACTAAACCCCATCATTTCTGCATCGTGTAAAATAGATCTCGCTCTATTTAACTTGTTATTCCTTATCAACGCTAGTGCATTAATTGATAAAAGCTCTGATTTAACATTTAAGCTTTTAGTCTCTGAGTGATGTACTAATTCTTCAATCGCTTTAATATCATTATCACCTAAAAGGGCTCTTGCTAAATAGAGCTCTGTTTGGATGTTGTTTGAGCTATATTTTAATGCCATTGAAAGTTCTTTTCTTGCAGCAGAATATTCGCCACGCATGAGATAAATTTCACCCAAAATAGTTCTAGGTTCCGGATCTGTTTTATCTTTTTTAATCGCATTTTTCAATTCAATAACGGCAGTATTATAGTCTTTATTCTCGATGTGATTTTTGGCATTAGTAATATGAAACTCAGGCGATTCGCTATTGCAAGCTAGCAACGTAAAAGAGAGAAACACTGCAGCTGCTTTTACAAGTATTATTTTGTTGAACATATAGTATGAGACCTTCCGCATGAGTCAAAAAACACATCATAAAAAGCATAGTCATAATTCATGATTTTTGTATAAATTTATCTATTCTTTGTCACCTTAATATGATAGCAGCTATGCTTATTGTTAGTGCTGATGTGGCCTATCTGAAACATTCGTTGGTGTGCTAGTGAATAGACAAAAGAATGCAATAGAATGTGAGTTGTATTTATGCCCAGACTCTGGTTGGTTGCAACGAGCTTGGATTGAATTGGAAGCGCGTTCAGAACCCAATTTTTTTCTCTCATGGCTATGGATAGGAAGTTGGTTTGAGTGCTTTGTGGATGAGTTTTATGTTATTGAAGCGCGACGAGAAAATGAAGTGATCGGTTTGGGAATTATTGTCCCTAGAACAGATACTTATTATCAGTATCTGAAAGGGACACCTTGCTATCTGCACCGGGTAGGAGATGAATTGCTCGATCAAGCGTGGATTGAATTTAACGACTTTCTTATGGTTGAGGGACAAGAGCAAGAGATTCGCCACGAAATGATATCAATGGTAATGACGGAAATTGTGGGTAACGGAAAGTTTGTCATTGGTGCAAGTCACAGTGATATTCTTCAACTATCAGCAGACCAGTATGCTGTTGAATCAACATGGGAAACATTAACCTATCAGGTTGATTTAGAGCAATTAAGAAACCAAGATAAAATGTTGTGCCAGATGATCTCTCGGAGTGCTAGATATCAAATTAATCGGAGTATTCGCCGGTATGAGGAGTACGGTGAAGTGACAATTTCAACTGCGGAGTCTGTAGAGGAAGCTTTGGTTTATTTTGCGCTGGCAGCGCCATTGCATGTTAAGCGATGGGGTGATCAACTTGGGCAGAGCGGCTTTAGAAATCCCCATTTCATTCAATTTCATGAGGCACTGATTCGCACTGGAGTACCACAGGGGCATATCCATTTGCATAAAGTTATGGCTGGTAATGAGCTGATTGCCATTATGTATAACTTTCATTGGCAAGGTAATATTACATTTTATCTGAGTGCTCTAAATTACGAGATATCAGGTGATCACTTAAAACCGGGTATGGTTTCACATTTCCTGCTCATCAATAGGGCGATGGAAGAAGGTTTTAATAGCTATGATTTTATGGGGGGGATTGCCCGTTATAAAGAAACCTTCGCAAACTTAAAATCATCACTTAGTGTTTATGAAATGCGTAAGTCAAAAGAATTACTGGCATTAAAAAATAAATTGCGATATGTAAAACAGCAATTTTTTAGTTATTGGTAAGAGAATGCATGTTGCAGAGGAAATGTACAAGGGAAGTTGATGAAGAACAAGGGCATAAATAGAGCGCAACCCAGAGTACTAATCATTGGTGAGGATACACGCAGTTTTCTAACTACAATTCGTTCTTTAGGTGGTGCTGGCTACGAAGTGCATGTTATTTGTTACGACAGGAACAGTCCAGCGAGGTATAGCCGCTATATCAAAACGGCAAAGTTCTACAATTATCAAGCTTACACGCAAGATGGCTGGCAAGACGCCGTTTTTAAATTAATAGAACGCTATCAGTTTGACGTTATTATTCCATGTGATGAGCGAGCGATCTATCCGCTTTGGGTGGAGAAACAACGTTTGCCAGAGCATACGAGGCTTGCCGTTGCAAATGACGAAGCATTGGACATCTTGTTTGATAAGTGGAAAACGAAAACGTTAGCAATATCATGTGATATCCCTGTCGCTGAAGGGCGCTTAATTAACTTGAAAACGGTTACATATGATGAAATCGCGAGCCAGTTTGGGGCAATTTTTGTAATTAAACCACTACAGTCATTTGATCATAAGCAGCTCAACAGCCGTCAGAATGTCACCATCGTACGTCAGTCCGCTGATTTTGATGACGGTAAGTTTGGGGATGGTATTATTATGGTGGAGCGTTATTTTTCAGGTGTTGGAGAAGGCGTCTCTATATTTGCGGTAGACGGTGAGATTAAAGCTGTATTTTCACATCGCAGAGATAACGAGTCTAATGGTGGGGGAAGTTCTTACCGATATAGTATTACCACCGATCCAGAACAATTGGCAGCCGTGAAACGAATATGTAAGAAAGTGCGATATACCGGTATTGCTATGTTTGAATTTCGCCGTAATTTGCAATCCAATGCTTGGATTTTGGTGGAGGTGAATGCCCGTTTATGGGGATCGTTGCCATTGGCTTTGTTCTGTGGGATAGATTTCCCCAAATATTATGTCGATTACTTAGTAACTCAAGAATGCCCCAAAGAGATATATCATCATTATCCGGTTAATCATTATGCCCGTGCCTTAACCGCTGATTTATATGATATTCGTCGTGAGCGCCTAGTTTCTGGTGGATGGCGAAGAATAATACGGAGGCTTATACAATACAGACGTATAATCAGTGGAAGGGAAGTGATTGATAGTTTTTCCCGTTCAGATTTTAAGCCCTTTCTGCATGAAGTTATGCTGATTATGGGGCAGTTTGTCGTTGCGATCAGCAAAAAAATTCCCGTATTGTTTCGTGTACGTAGCTTGATAACCCGGTATCGTCTTAAGACGTTGATGAAGGATAATCCAAACCGGCGTTTTATCTTTATTTGCTATGGCAATATTATGAGAAGTCCATTTGCAGAGCAGGTACTTAGGAACCAGCTGTACGATAAATCACAAAAAATGATAACAGAGTCATATGGTTTTCATGCGCCAGAAAATCGTGAAAGTCCAGCATCTGCACGCGAAGCGGCACAACAATTAAATTACAGTCTTGAGCAGCATAGGTCGCGGTGCCTTCGACAGAGCGATCTGTGTAATAGTGATATTCTATTCTTCTTTGATAAACGAAATAAATCCGGTTTAGCTTCTTATTATAATGCAAAAAATGCATTTTTTATTAACGATTTACTTCCTGTCAATAAGGCAATGAAATATGAGGTTACTGATCCTTATGGTTTAGATGTTGAAGGTGTAAAGCTCTGTTACGAAGAAATAGAAATGTCAGTTCAACAGTTAATTCATTATTGTGAGGACAGTCTGTATGGGCGGTAAACTTGCGGTTGTTATACATGCAGAAGAGGAATTTGATTGGGATGGTGGATTTTTTCGTAGTAATACAGATGTAACTCACCATCGGGAATTAATAAGCCTTATTGACTCCATGCTTGCTTTGGGTGCGCATGTTACGCTGGCGATGGATTACCCTTTTGTTACCAGTAAAGGTGGGGAAGAGGTTATCAGGTATTGCAAGAAACAGGCAAAAGATAAAATAGAGTTTGCTGCACATCTTCATCCTTGGGTAAACCCACCTTTTGAGGAACCAGCATTGCTTAACCAAGTTGCTGACCAATATTCCTATCCTGGTAATCTTTCTTCTGCGCTTGAATACAAAAAATTGAAGGTACTGACAGATAAAATTGAAGCCGTAACGGGTTGCCGGCCTGTCACGTATTTAGCGGGGCGATATGGAATTGGTGAGAATACCCGTGATGTGTTGAGTGTCTTGGGGTATAAGGTTGATCTCAGTATTAGTGCATTTAGTGATTTTACTCATCAAGATGGACCAAATTTTAGTCAGTATAATAATGCGTTATTTTTAGAGGATGGGATCACTTACCTACCGCATACATGCTGTCGTATAGCGCGATTGGGCTGGTTAAGCCGTTGGTTACAAGATAATCCCTCATATTTTTCAGGCTGTGATATTGCAAGCCGTGTTCTCAGGAAGCTATTCGGTATCGTTACATATCGTTTGTCCCCGGAAGGGGCAAACCTCAATGAGCTGATTTGTGCTGCTAGCCATCAGATGGCGGTGGGGCATGAGCATATGATTCTGTCCTTCCATTCACCGTCAGCAAAACAAGGTAAGACCCCCTATGTACAGACTGATGAACAAAAACAGCAGTTTGATTCCGTTACACTCGATTTTATAGCATGGTTTATGCGTCAACCTAGTGTGGAAATGTATACACCAGGGCGGCTATCAAGTTCCTATACTGTGAGTCTAGGAGATAAGCATGTCTAATTTATCTGAGGTTTTTTTTAGTATTATTATTACGACTCGTAATCGTCCTGTTTTATTTAAAAAAGCGTTAGAATCGGTACTAGGCCAAGACTTTAACGCATTTGAAGTCATTGTTGTTAATGATGGTAGTACATCAGAGTATCAACAAGCATATCAAGATCTAATGGCTAATTACAGTAACAGGGTTTGTTATAGTGCTTTGATCCAGCGAAGCCGAGGACATGGCCATAGCTACGCGATGAATCATGGTGCATCGATAGCGAAAGGACAATATCTCTGTTTTTTAGATGATGACGACTATTGGATAGACATGGGATATTTAAGTCGCTTGTATGAAAATATTCGACAAGAAGAAAACCCAGTAGATCTCTATATTTCTAACCAAAATGCTTACTATTCTGATGGGACAAAATGCTCTGACGTTATCTGGGTCGAAGATTTGGTTGATAAATTAGATTTTATGCCAAGACTCTCACAAAGAGCTTACCCGATTAGTTTGTCACAGTTGCTGAGAAGTGATGGTTTTGCGCATTTAAATTGTCTTGTATTTAGAAAAGAGTATTTTATAACTATCGATGGTATGGATGAAAATCTACGTTATGAGGATGACCGAGATGTTTATTATCGTTCAATCGATCGCGCTCAATATATACTTTATGATCCTATTGTGATGTCACATCATAATATTCCAATTCAGAATGAGTGTAATAACTTGTCAACGATGTCTGATCCTTTGCAGAAAAGAGTGTACCAGCTCAGACTCTATGAAAAGGGGATACTTTATAGCCAGCATGAAGAGCTAGCGAAAGTATGCAGGTATGGCAAAAGTAACCAATTGAAATTTATAGCAGAAGATTTTGCCATGCGTGGTAAATACTATGAGGCAGCATCATATGCCTGGCAAGGATTAGTGGTGAGGTTTAACATAAAATGGTTACTTTACTCGCTGTATCTGAGCTTTCGTTGTCTATTTGTCCGAAGAGCAAAATTGATAGTAAGAAAAGAAGGAGTATAGTGTGGAATCTGTTAAGGACGTTATTTTAAAGACTCGACTTATCGCACCAAGTCAACATATTTTACTGCTTAGCCATATGCGTGCAAATAGTACATTAATCGGCCACCTAATCGGTTCACATAACGATATATCTGGTTATTATGAAATGCATATTGGTTATTACAGCTGGAAGAGTCTGATTAATCAAAAGTTACATTTTCATGAAGGTGATCCTGATGAGCCTGTAACTAAGTATTACTTTGATAAAATTCTACACAGTGAACATTATACTAGTATTGACGTACTAGCCCGTGACAATGTTATCCCGTTGGTGTGCTTACGAGAGCCTCTTCAAACAATTAATAGCATAGTAAAACTATATCAACTGAAACATCCAGGTGATGATTTTACGCAACCAGAAATTGCGGCAAAATACTATATTGAACGGGTTAATAGCATCTTTGAGATAGTAAAAGATTTGGTTAGCAATAAACAAAGTTACTATTACTATGATGCAAGGGATATCATTGATGAACCTCATTCAGTATTAGCGGAAATTCAATCATTTATCGGTTTGCAGACACCATTTTCAACTACATATAGAAAGTTTGATAAAACAGGTGAGCGCTATTATGGTGACTCTTCTGAATTTATACATTCAGGTGTTATTGTGAAAAAACAGAGCGAAACACTTGCTATCGATATTGATTTTTCACTGTTGGAAGAATGTGAGAAAGCTTATAGAGAATGCCGCAATTATTTACGGAAGTACACCTGCAATCTTCGTATAAGTAAAAGTGCATAATAATATTCTCGTTACATTATATCGTTCAAGCCAATTTAGATTCTTGTATGGATGTTTCAATACTATTGGTGGAAGCATCCTCTGTCATTATAAATAGCTCCGATATATGATTGACCTGGTTTTACAGTGTTATTGCAGAAATCGATAATGAGTTCAGTAACAACAGACGCATCTTGTGTGACATTGATCAGAGCTTCTGGTTTTTTTATCCGAAATACACCAATATTGGGTTTTTCAAAAATCTCATATAATGGTAATTCAGTGGAAAATAATGACTCATTAGACACATAGTTATTATATTTTATGGATTTAGCGTTATCCCTGTCTTTTATTCTGCCATTGATGATATTATTAAAAATATTGGCAGTGGAATTTTTAAATCTAACATCAACACCAAGGGTATTATAAATTATATTATTGTTTATGGTTATATTTGATGAACGCTGACTATAAATGCCGACATCATTACAATGTAGAATAATATTATTTCTGATGACAGAGTTTTTAACTTCAAAGTCTGATCTTCCTCGCCTTTGATTTTTATCTATTCCACCGCCACCAAATGATAATCCAACTTGGCTACCTGGATATCGTTCGCGATTAGTGTTACAGATAATGAGGTTTTGTTCCATTATCCCACCATGAGTACCACCTTTCATAAAGGCACCATAACTGACTTTATTGCCACCTAATTTGATGAAATCGTGAATTATATTTTTACGGATCTTCCAATTGCTACCATGGTCTAAGTTAATTGGAGTGACTGAATGGTTAGTATCGCGAGGGGCATTCATACCAAAGATATTATTCTCAATGATACCATTATCAGGATATTTCATTTTTAACTTATTGATTTTTATAGCGGCATTGAAATCATAGAATGTATTATTGCGGATTACTGTGTTATTGGCATAACCAACAATGTGTAATGCGTGCTCACATCTAGAGTGGTGATCACATTGACCAATAAAGTTAATACCTTCAATTCGCCAGTTTGGTTGATCAATAAGAAAACCTTCAACAGCATCTAGATAGATATTCACGCCGCCTATGTTTTCAGCTCGGATAACGATAGGCTGTAGTGATGACGTTTTAGCATCGCTTATTATGAAGCGCTTACCGTCAAGTAAATAATAGCCATCTTTAATGATGATTTCATCACCTGACTGTGCATTTTTTATAGCGTGAATAAGGCTGCTTTCATTATCGACAAAAATATACCGATCAGTATTAAAAGCTTGATAGTGTTTTCTTGGTCCTACCGTCGGCCAGTTTTTAGGGTGGAATATACCATTATAGAATTCGTCATGGTGATGTTGTTTGCTGTATACGTCAAGCTCGTCTAGAGATGCTCTTGAAGAGGAGTTCAATTTATCAGTAATGATTGATACTGCATGGTTTACTTTAGTTGATTGTAGAGTTAGTTGGTCATTAAATAAATAAAACACTACCATTATTAATATATTAACAACCAATCCACATATAAGTAAGTATAACGAGAGTATCTTTTTCATTGAAGTCATCATCCTTTTCTTTCTAATTCATAGAGATGCAAAATTATGAATAAGAAGTGTTTTCTATGAAGAAGTAGAAAATAGTAGTATAGGCATTACTTGTGATTTTTTCACATCTTGGTGGATGATTTTAATATTATGTGCCATGATTATTTTATTGTAATTATTTGTCTTATTATTACCATGGTAAGGGTGTTGACTGAGGAAGATAGAATGAATGCTTTTTCGCAGCGGATCATAACAAAGTTTAATCAATTTTCTTGTGTTAAAACCTTAAGAAAAGTAGCTTTTACTGCTCCTGTTGTCTATTCATCAAATCATAATGTAGTCGTTTTATCTATGGTCGGTAAACGGGTGGTTTATGATTATCTTGTCGCTGTGAAGTCATTTTTATTATATGTTGATGTTAAAGAAGTTCATGTGCTGAGCGATGGTAGTTTGGATGATAAAGATGAAGCTATTATACGTCAGCATGTACCTGATATTATTATTCACTACAAAGATGAATTAGATATGACTAACCTCCCAAAAGGTAACTGTTGGGAACGGTTAGTGATGTTACTTAGTTTAGCAAAAGAGAGTTATGTCATTCAACTTGATGCTGATATTGTTATTAATGGTGAGATGTCTGAGGTGTCACAAGCTATAGTCGAAGAGCATGGTTTTATTCTTGGTAATGATAAATGGCGTAATCCAGTTACAATGCAGGAAATGGCAGAGATAGCGAAGGAATGGAAATCATGCCATATACAAGGTTTTTCAGAGCAGCATTTTGATCGTCTGCCTTTATTTAAAGATATGAATAGTCATTATTTTCGCGGTTGTGCGGCTTTTATTGGTCTCCCTGCATCTGAAAGTTATTTACCGATATTGCGACAGTTTTCTATGCAGATGGAGAAGGCAATTGGTAATAAGTGGCATCTTTGGGGGAGTGAACAAGTTTCATCGAATGTAATGTGTTCTCTCTCACCTGGTATGACGATGCTATCGTGGCCAAAGTATCAGACATACCTTTTCCCGCATTCAAAATTACCTGTAGAAGAGGCATCATTGATTCATTTTATGGGTACATATCGGTATCACAATCAGAAGTATAAAAAAATTGCTCACTTAGTTATATCGAATATGATGTAGGTGCTTGGTTATGCCTGTTACCAATAATGAAGGTTTATTTCATAGTGCAAAATGGGCGTTTATTGCTAATTGGTATTCACGCCTGATTGGCATTGTGAATACTCTGGTCTTGCTCAAATTACTTTCTCCTGATGATTTTGGTTTAGCTGCATTATCAACATTCTTTGTTTCAATGTTTGTCGCTTTTTCACATGTTGGCGTGGCACATTTTGTTATTTCTTCTGATGATATGTCTGAAGACGAGCTTGATAGCATTTGGACTCTTGGTTTAGTGATAAAAACAGTGACGACTTTTTGTTTATACTTCTCTGCTGAGTGGATAGCGATATATGTGAATAATATGTCGATGGTTTATATTATTCAGGCTGTTGCTATTATTCCATTTTTATCTGGGTTAAGAAATGTAGCTTTAGATAAAGCAGAGAAAGATTATAAATTTAAGCGCGTTATCGCCACAACAATGGTAGCAAGAACCGCAGGTGCAGTTGTATCTATTGTACTTGCTATAATGTTAGTATCTTATTGGGCATTGATCATTGGAGTGATAGTCTCTGTTTTCGTTGAAACTATTGTCGGTTATATTTTGTTTCCTAGACGTCCAAGATTATCATATCAATACTGGCATAAACAATGGTGTTTTTCGAAATGGTTATATGTAAGTTCTGTTTTTGGTTATTTACGATCACGAATTGATGTTCTGTTACTTGGAAATATAGTCAACACTCGGGATGTCGGCTTATATAGTGTATCAACTGAGTTTTCGTGGTTACCGTTTAATGAATTAATTATTCCAATTAATCGAGGTTTTTTTTCAGTTTTATCAAGAGTGAAAAATGATAGTGCGGAGTATTATCAGAAGGTCGTTCAGCAATTCAGTATCAATATGTTGATAGTTTTTCCTTGTTCGTTGGGGATGATGAGTATCGCAATACCGTTTACGGACGTGATATTAGGTGATGAATGGCATGATGCGAGTGAATTGATTTATGTATTATCACCTCTAATGATAGTTATGTCAGTATATGGTCTACTGAATACGATTATGACAATACAGAAAAAAATGAAATTATTAATATTATCGGATTTGATTTTTTTATTTGGCATCATTGTGTTTTTTATTTCTTACCATGATAGTAATATGTTTTTTTTGGCTCATGGCCGAGTATGGATAGGGTTAATTTATTTTTTTTGGTTAATAGCTCTATTGCTATGGGTTGTTAGAATAAAATACAATGATATTGTTATGATCTTTATACCACCTTTATTATCTAGCTTTGTTATGTACCACATTGTTGAATATTCAATATCTTTATTTTATTTGACAACGGCTCAATTAGTTATAGGTGTAGTTATTGGCGCTGTTAGCTACATATTTTCATTTGTATTAATTTCTTATCAATGTAGGAAACGTTACCCATATCATTGGAGTTGTTGTGTATTTGTCTTTGACAAATATCGCTTAAAACTAATAAAAGAAGGAAGAGGTTGATGGAGTCATTATTGTTCTTATTCGTTCTTGTGGCTTTGGTTATATATACAAAAATATCCGTAAATGAGGATAACAAGGATTCTCAATGAGAGATATTGTCTTTGTTATATCATTTGCAATATTAATTGTTTACGCATTTAAACGACCTTATGTCTCTGTTTCATTGTGGTTGTGGGTTGGATTATTTGTTCCTGCATCTTGGTTGTATGGTTTTGCAAGCAGCATTAGTTTTCAGACTATCCTTGCGATTGTGACTTTTTTCTCATATTTAATATATAAGAAAAATAAAGTTCATGTTAATTTTCTTCTCATTATGGTAATGCTTTTATATATACATTTTACTATCACGTCAATTTATACAATAGGTATTGATGAAGTTGTTTGGCTTGAATGGTTTAAATTTTCTAAAACAATGTTACTGATGTTGTTTATTGTATTGATAGTTAGGAAGAAAAATCATTTTAATTATATTCTGATGACATTTGTACTCTCTCTAGGTGCAATGGGCGCAATTGAGGGGTTAAAGTTTATTGCATCTGCAGGCTCTCATCATATTAAAGGTCCAGATGATAATATTTTATCAGACAATAATCATTTTGCTTTGGCTTTGGATATGATTCTTCCTTTGATAATATATCTATTATGTCAATATCGAAATTCGAAATTCAAACCATTACTGATAATTACTTTTATATTAAGTATTTTAGCTATATTGGGTACAGCTTCTCGTGGTGGATTTATTGGTTTGGTTTGTGTTGCATTTTTCT
Source organism: Photobacterium nomapromontoriensis (assembly GCF_050336815.1). NCBI lineage: Bacteria > Pseudomonadati > Pseudomonadota > Gammaproteobacteria > Vibrionales > Vibrionaceae > Photobacterium > Photobacterium nomapromontoriensis. The sequence continues at coordinate 209,834 of NZ_JAKJSL010000017.1, read as the reverse complement.
TTTTCATATCGAGTAAACGGAAAACTATTGTTATTATTAGTGTTCTCATTATCACAGCGATCTCATCATTATTTTTGACTGATAAATGGTATAAAAGGATGGAAACCATTGATTCAGCGAATAAAGATAGTTCATTTATGATAAGGGTTAAATCCTGGAAAATGTATACATTAATGGCAATGGAACATCCTATTGTTGGTGCTGGATTTAGGATGGTTGAAGTTGGGTATGTTTGGCGTTCTGTTTCTCAAAATTTTTATAAGCTATCGTTTATTGATTCGCCTGAGCCTGGAGAAAAAGGCTGGGCTGCACATAGTATTTATTTTCAAGTGTTGGGAGACCATGGATTTATAGGTTTTTCGATATTTCTATTAATTCTTGTTTCATCATATTTAATGTTGATGAATATAATGCGAAAGGTAAAAGATATAGAACGCCTTGATTGGCAATACCAATTGGCGAGAATGTTGAAGCTATCATTGATCGTATTTTCTGTGGCCGGTGCGGCGCTTTCATTACCTTATGCGGAAATATTTTGGGCTCTAATTGCTATTATTATATCACTAGATTTATCAGTAAGAGAAAATATTGCAGAGATTAAAAGAGGACGAACGTTGAGACGCAAACGGGAATTTATTAATAAAGGGTTAGTCTAGAAGGGTATATTTATCTGACAGATTTTTTTATGGTAAATCATTATGTTGATTAGGGACTTACGATGATAGTGAGAGCGCGATCACCACTTCGATTAGGATTAGCAGGTGGGGGAACAGATATTTCACCATATTGCGATAGATATGGCGGGTGTATATTGAATGCTACTATTGATATGTATGCACACTGTACAATTGAAATGACGCCCTCAACATCCGGTGTTACTTTTTATGCTCAGGATTTAGATGAAGAGTATCATTCAAGCTTGACTGGCTTGCTGCCGTTGGAAGGAAGCTTATGTCTTCATAAAGCAGTCTATAACCGAGTGATAGCTGAATATAACAATGGTGAACCATTATCAGTGAAAGTCTATACCCATTGTGATGCACCACCTGGAAGTGGGTTAGGTTCATCTTCAACGATGGTTGTGACGATGATAAGTGCTTATCAAAAATTATTGAATCTACCATTGGGTGAATATGACATCGCACGTCTAGCTTATGACATAGAGAGGGTGGATTGTCAGTTATCCGGAGGTAAACAGGATCAATACGCGACGACATTTGGCGGTTTCAATTTCATGGAGTTTTATGATGAGAATAGGGTTTTGGTTAATCCGCTGCGTATACGTCGCTCAATCCTTAATGAATTAGAGTCTCAACTTCTTCTTTATTTTACGGGGGTGTCACGATCATCTGCCAAGATAATTGATGATCAGGTTAAAACCACCAGTGGTAATACTGAGAAACCCCTTCAGGCGATGCATGACGTTAAGCAGCTGGCTTTTGAGATGAAAGAGCGGTTACTTCACTCTGATATTCCGGGTATGTCGCAGTTGTTTCATGATTCGTGGATAGCCAAAAAAGCAACGTCACCGTCAATTTCGACACCGTTGATTGAACAAATTGAAGATCGCGCAATGAGTGCTGGTGCAAAATCACTCAAGATTTCGGGCGCCGGTGGCGGTGGCTTCATGATGTTATTCGTTGATCCTCTTAAACGCCTTGCTGTGGAAGCGGCACTCGATGATCTCGATGGAGAAATTCACCCATTCAAATTCACTCAAGAAGGCACGCAATCATGGAAGGTGTAATGTATTTTAATAATAGCGTTACTCAATCGATAGCGGTGAAGCAGCGTTTACTTGATTCACCTGACGTCATGGCAACGATTACGGAAGTCGCTGATCTATGTTTAGCTGCTTACAAGCGCGGGCATAAGATCATTTTAGCGGGTAATGGGGGTAGTGCTGCGGATGCACAACATATCGCAGCCGAGTTTGTTAGCCGTTTTCATTTTGATCGGCCGGGCCTGCCGTCGATAGCGCTGACTACTGATACCTCAATCCTCACTGCTATCGGGAATGATTATGGATTTGATAAGCTGTTTGAGCGCCAATTGCAGGCTAATGGCAACCCTGGGGATATTTTCATTGGTATTACGACCTCAGGTAATTCGGCCAATATTATCAATGCAATGGCCTATGCCCGCGAGAACGGTATTACCGCTGTGGGCTTAGCTGGCGAAGGCGGCGATATACAAACCTGTAGTGATCTCTGTATTGCCGTACCGTCAACGGATACCCCTCGAATTCAAGAATCTCATATTCTGATTGGCCACATGATTTGTGGTTATGTTGAGAAGGAGTATTTTCATGATCACCGATGATGAGGTCGTAGCTATTGTACTTTGTGGTGGATTGGGTAGCCGGCTTGGTGCAATGACTCAGGATCAGCCTAAACCTATGATGGATGTTGCGGGACGACCATTTATAGAGCGTGTATTGGATAATTTGGTAGAGCAAAAGGTCTCTAAGATTGTATTGGCAGTTTCTTATTTGCGAGAGGTGATCCAACGCTATTTTGGTTCGTCTTATCGCGGTATACCCATTGAGTACAGTGTTGAAGATATGCCGTTGGGGACGGGGGGAGCGATTGTTAATGCAGTCAGGCAGCTGGGTCTAGAACAAAGCACGTTACTGGTTGTAAATGGTGACAGTTATTGTGAATTTGACTTGAATGGCATGCTGAGACAGCTACCAGATGCCGATATTGTAATGGTAACAAAGTATCTTCATGATACTGGCCGCTATGGTAACGCCCATATTGATAAAGAGGGATATATTACTGGGTTTGTAGAAAAAACCAGTAATCAGTCGGGGTACATCAATGCTGGCATTTACCTCCTTGACGCAACAATGCTTGCTGCATGTAGCTTAGAGAAGTTTTCATTTGAAATGGCGTTTCTTGAAGAGGCGGTAAATCGACAGATTCAAATTATTGCGCAAATATCAGACAGCTATTTTATTGATATTGGAATTGTTGATGACTACATGTTGGCCAACGAATACTTTAAACAGCATGACATTATTGAGCATTAATCTGTGATTATAACGTGATAAGAATAACGTAAGAAAGCCGACATGAAGTCGGCTTTTTTGAGGATATACATTTATGTATTCAACTCATATGCATAGACTTTTTTATACTCATTAACCATTACACTTTCACTAAAGTGTTGCTCAATGCGTGAACGGGCTGCTTGTCCCATGGTCGGTAATTCACTTCTTTGTTGATAAAAACGCAGTAAGGCATCTGCCAGTGCCTGGTGATCTTGAGATGGGATCCCTACGCCAGTATGGCCTTCTATGATCACTTCGTTAACTCCTCCCACTGTGGTCACGATGTGGGGAATGCCCATTGACATCGATTCGAGTAAGGTGAGAGGGATACCTTCCGCAATGGATGACAGCACAAAAGCATCGAAAGTTGCATATTGCTGGCGCATATTTTCCTGACATCCTGCAAAATGAATATGGTTCGACGTAGCAGATTTTGCAGCCAGTTTTTCCAATGTTGGTCGTTGATCCCCATCACCCACAAGTATTAATTGCGTGTTTTCTAAAAATGATGGACTGCGGGTGCATGCTTCTTGATAGGCAGTGATTAGCAGTTGCTGATTCTTAATACTCTGCAGCCGAGCGACATGGCCAAATGTAAAGACAGCAGATGTGAGAGTTTTATTTATAGGATGAAAATGCTGGGTGTTGATCCCATTACGGATTAATTTAAGTTTATCTTGAGGGATCCCTACATTTTGGGCAAGCCACTGATATAGATCGTCAGATACTGCTATTACCTGATGTATCCAGATAGCGCTGATCTTACGTAAGTAACGGTATTTTTTGACTGTGCCAGCAGGATCGTAGCTATCTCGGCCATGTTCAGCATGAATACGGACAGGGACGCGAGCCAGTGCCGCGACACATTGGTATTCGATAGTGGCGAGGTTGTAGGTTTGAACCACGTCAGGTTTTAACCGGCGCAGTTGCTTAAACAGGCTGAAGTAGAGGCGCAGGCTGTTACCTGGTGGTTTATTGAGAGAAATCGTTGTAATTTCGGGGATGATTTGCTCAATGATGTCCCCGACAGTGGTGAGACTGATAATGGTGTGGTGATAACCATTCCCCATTTGGTTTATACAATTAACAATCAGATTTTCTAAACCACCAATGTGGAAACCATGAACAATATGAACAATTGACTGGGTCATTCTTTGCTCCGCACTGATTACGAAAATGTTGTGTATGGTGAGAGATATAAGTAACGCATGACGATGACTTACCTCTGTTCTACAGTCAGTTGTTTATCTCCATTTATCTGCTCGAAGAGTTGAATGATTTTTAGGCCATTACTTTCCCAGGTTAACTGTTTCTCATGGATGGTTTCACTGGCGGCATGCTGAAGTTGTTCTCGTAGTGCCTCGTTATGAATAAGCCGTTCAATGGTATTGAGCATGCTGTCCATATCCCCATTTTTGAACAGCAAAGCATTGTGATTATCGCTGATCAGTTCTTTAACGTTTGGTGCGTCGGGGGCCACAATGGCTTTCCCCGAGGCTAAGTATTCAATTAATTTAAGTGGCGAGCACCAAGGGGTAACGGCGGGTTGTAGAGCGATATCAATTTGCGCTAGCCAATTTGGCATTTGATCGCGAGGGATCAGCCCGGTGATATGTGTTTGTGCTTCTATGTGGAGTAATTTGGCTGTCGCTCTCAGATCATCAAGCACGGGACCATCACCAATGATCAGCAAATGAATATTGGGGTTGTTCAGGTTGGCGATTCTCGCCATAACGGCATCTAGGCGGTGCCATTCTCGGCAAAAACCCACGAAACCGACCACTATTTTATCCTGAAATTGCACCATGCGTTTAGTGTCTTGGTGGGGATTGAAATGGCCAGTGTCGATACCATTAGGGATAATGGTGACTTGCTCTATGTTAACGCCAGCATCGTAAATATACCCAGCCAAAACATGGCTGACAGGCAACACATGATCGGCGTTACGCCACGTGTAATATTCTGACCAGCGTGCCAACATGGGGAAGTGGATACCAGTGTAGTCGTGGCGCTCTTGGTAAAGAGGCGAATTAACCTCAAGAATTAATGGTAAATCGTAAAGCATTTTTACCCAGATCCCGGACGGTAAAAAAAGGTTGTAGCGCTCGTAAATGACATCTGGACGGTGTTTCTTGATTGCTCGACACAGCAAGATAAAATCATAAAAGCTGTAGCCAAACTCCATCAATTCGGTAATAGCCCCAGGCAAGCAACGGCGTAATGTCGATACCCACCCGCCATTATCCCCAAATTCAGGTTGTTTACTGATTTCTGGTGCGACCACGATGATCTCGTGCCCTTGCGCCTTCAACGCATTGATGATGGCCTCAATATGGACGTACTGGCCGTCCCGCGAAGCAACACGATGATGATAGAGGATTTTCATAGCTGCTTTTCCTTGTGGTCGTTACCGGTGACCGACTGCTGCATGTTTGCATTATGATTCGGTGGGGAAATTAATTGGGAGAAGAGGCGATAGAGCAAATGTGATGTGTCCTCCCATGAAAATTGCTCAGCGTAGTGTCGAGTTGCCTGTCGGCTGGGTAAATTGCCAAGGAGTTGGGTAATACCATCAGCAATGCTTTGACTATTCCTTTCTACTAATTGACCTGCTTCTGGGGTTCTAACCACTTCCGGCGTTCCCCAGATATTAGTGGCAATAACCGGAGTGCCACAGGCCATCGATTCAAGCAGTACGTTTGCCCAGCCTTCACGGTTAGAGGCTAAAATTGAGAGATCGCTCGCGCCGAAATAATCAGCTAGTTCTGGCTGGCTGAGTCCGCCAAGAAACGTTATCTGTCTGCTGAGGTGCAATGTATGTGCAAGCTGCTTGAGATGGTGGTCTTCCGGTCCGGTCCCGGCAATGAGTAAGTGGGCATCCGGGTGGTGTTTCATGGCTTCTATTACCAGATGATGGCCTTTACGTTCTACCAGCAGGCCGACAGAAAGAAAAATAGGCCCCTGGCTGGGTAGGCCTAGCTGCTTTCTGAGAGTCAGCTTACGTGCCTCATCGGTAAAATGGAATAAGTCCAAATCCACCCCGTTACGCGCCGTGGTGGTCTTGCTTGGGTTGGCTCCGTGCATGATCATTGCTTGGCGCAGGGCTTCACAGACCGCCAGATTATGGTTGCTGTGTTGGAAAACGTGCTGAATTTGGCGCAATGGGTGAGTATATTGCGGGATCAGATTAATGTCTGTTCCCCGTGCGGTTACTGTAAATGGTTTCCCTAGTTGCTTGGCCACTTTGGCGATAGCGATACCATCGGGGAAAAAATAATGGCCATCAATTAAATCAAATTCGAGCCCATCTTGTTGCAGTGTCTGAATTTGGCGGTACAGGCAATGTTGTAAAGTATAAGGGGTCAATTGCATCCCGATTTTGGGTATGACAATGTAGCGCGGGTGGTAAGCCGTGATCCCGTATCGTTGTTCTACTCTTGGTACCGATGCGTATTGGCTGTAGTGGCCAAAGATGGAATGGTTAAATGGAAACCAAGGTACAGGGGCAATAACTGTACACTCAACGTCTGGGTAGTGTAGTTGCAGTTGGCGCAATCTGTTCTCGATAAAGACCCCATGCTTGAGATCTGTGGTATTGGGATACAGGGTGGTGATGGTTAGTAGTTTCATGCTTATTGCCTCACCATAAATTGGGAAAACATCAATAGACACCAGAGAGATGCGCCATGATCACGGTAGCCGTGCTGATGATCGTGCACCATGCGTTTTAGCCAATCGACATTGAAAAAACCGCTATCACACATTGATTCAGACAGAATATGTTTGTGCAGACTTGGCTGTAAGCTGGTGCGAAACCAGTGTGAAATAGGCATGCTAAACCCCATTTTGGGGCGGTATAGAATGTCATTGCTGACGTGGAATTCGAGAGACTTTTTAAAGGCGTATTTCCCTTCATTTCGCTTGATATTATCCCTGCTATCAATACGAAACGCCCATTCAACAAATTCATGATCAAGCAATGGAGATCTTACCTCGAGTGAGTTAGCCATACTCGCGCGGTCTACTTTGGTGAGAATGTCACCAGATAACCATGTCTTGATATCCAGATACTGGATTTGCTTAAGTGGATCCTCTGAGGGTAAATGGTTGGCATGTTGATGAAGTATTTCAATAGCGTTATAGCCATTAAGCTGTTGGCTGTATTGGGTGCTGAATAACTGCTTTCGTTCATCTTGACGCAGTTTTGAGATTGAATTGGCGTAGCCTTCAACCATATCCAATGCTAATGACTGAAAGGTTGTTTTTGCCCTGAAGGGGCGGGGAGCCCAGTCAGCCTTCGGGTAGAGTCGGCCAAGTGAACCAAACAGTGGTCTGCGAATTTGGCGAGGAATCGCATCTCGTAATTTTTGCTCGGCAAGGTGCATACGATGGCGCCGGTATCCGCCAAAAATTTCATCACCGCCATCGCCAGAAAGCGCGACTTTCACTTGTTGGCTGGCTAATTGGCAAACTTTAAAGGTGGGAAGAGCAGAGCTGTCCGCGAAGGGTTCATCGTAAATATCAGCAAGCTGATCAATCAAACTGATGTCATTGGGGCTAACAATATGTTGGGAATGTTGAGTATGGTAGCGTTCAGCAATTTGCCTAGCATAGCTACTTTCATCAAAGTCTTGCTCATCAAATCCAATAGCACAGGTATTAACCGGCCCGTTTTGCAGTTCTGCCATGAGAGAGACGATGGCACTGGAATCGACGCCTCCAGAGAGAAATGCTCCAAGTGGTACATCAGCGATCAGTCGGATATCCACCGCTTCTTTGAGTTTCTCGACCAAGGTTTGTTGCGTCTGCTCCCAGTTCAGCGCTTGTTCTGGTACCTGCAAGTCCCAGTACTGACGAGGGTTAACGCAACTGCCTGGCTTGAGTGTGAGAGAGAACCCTGGTTGAAGTTTGAAGATGTGCTGATAGGCGCTGTAGGGATCAGGGATATAACCGTACATAAAGAATTCTTCAGCCATCTCCGGACGTAGTTGCTTGTTAACATCAGGATGCTCGAGTAACACTTTGAGCTCTGATGCAAATAAGAACTGCCCGTGATGGGTCACGGTGTAAAACAACGGTTTTTTACCCAGTCGGTCACGACAGATAAACATCGTCCGGGTATTAGTATCCCAAAGAGCAAAAGCGAACATCCCCCGAAAGCGTTTAACGCACTCTTCCCCCCATGACTCCCAAGCATGAACAATGACTTCGGTATCACTAAGAGTACGAAACTGGTGACCCAATGCGGTTAGCTCTGCCGCAATTTCTCGGTAGTTATAGATCTCTCCATTAAATACCACGACAATGCTCTTGTCCTCGTTGAACAATGGCTGGTGGCCACCGGATAAATCGATAATTGATAATCGGCGGTGAGCAAGAGCTGCATAGGTATCGAAGTAATAACCTTCATCATCGGGCCCGCGATGGCTTTGTCGGCGGTTTATTCTCCGAATCAACGCAGGCTCAATAGTATGAGGCCGGTCTAGGTTAAACACGCCAGATATTCCACACATTTTGCAACTCCCTGTTTTAGCGGTTTTTATGGTATTTGATGAGAATAAGGCACCATGATCTATTGGCCTGCTGTATTTTCAGCCAGCCATTTTCGTGCATTTTGCTCGGCGAGTTTTGGGCTGGGGCTTGTAATGGCGAAGACATCGGCATAGCCTTGCCCCCCTCGGATCAGTACCCCCGCTTTGAACAATTTGATCGCCACAGGATCATTACTGCAAAATGAATTAATGCAGTACCAGTATAAAAGCTGGATTGTTGTTCCGTTTTTACTGGCTAATGAAAGGCTACTGGCTTGGGTTGTTGCATCTAATGCCAGAGAGTTATTGTGCTTTATTGACCAAGTCTCTTTATCGAACAGAGTGTTTTCGCTGCTGATGAGTTCGCCGTTTTTTTGCCATAATGCATAACGTGCAGTATAGAAATAGGTGTTACTTTCTGGCTCTATGGCCAATTGTGTTTTTGATGCGTAAGGGAAAGTGATTCCCCACGCAGTATTATCTGCGGGGTGACTGTCACTGACCATCGGTGATGTATGATGGATCACCTCAACGTACCGAGTGATATTTCCCCCCCATACCGCAAAGCTAAGTAGAATAATGCAGATCAGGCTAATCGCTTTGGTAATCGGAACATTCCTTGAGGAACGGGCTACTGAGAGATCCGCTTGGCGCGATAAAGGATCGGCAAAATAGTTTGCCACCCAAAAAATACAAACAATAATCATACTAAAGAAAGCCCAGCCATAAATGAGATGGTCAGCCCCCGTTGCATGCGTCATGTCTGTTAGGTGTCCGGTTAGAATAATACCAGCTACGCGAATACCATTTGCAATGATTGGGAATACAAACGAAAAGCCAATAAAGGCAACACGCTTCCACGGTATAGAAAATTGCAGATAAGCAAATAAGCAACCTAATGCAATACTAGAAATGAGAAACCGGATCCCTGAACAAGCTTCTGCTACAAAAAAGTGCCCATTAGGAATTGTGATAGATAAGCCATCATGAAAAACAGGAATATTGAATAGATGCAAAAAGAAGATAGCCAATGTTGCCGTGACGGTTTGCAAGGGGGCGATGAGCTGCTCACCGAATGGTACACAAAAAACGAGATAGCAGATTGGGAACCACATCACTTTAGCACGAGGTGCCCCTAATAATGCCCATAACAGCAGTTGCAAACTGATAATCGCTGCGAGATGTTCAAATAAAGCTATATTAGCCACATAGCCAATGAGCCAGAATAGGTTAACGAGTGGTAGCAGGCAGACAGGTTGCCATGCAATGGCGCGCGGTTGTTGTAAAAAAAGTTGCCGTTGCTGCCAAGCAATCCACAGGCAGATCGGAATGATAAGAAAACCATGTGCATAGGTTTTTGATGAACGCCAAACTGATATTATATCTAGTAAGGCGTATTGATAGAGCAAGAGCCAGCAAATGATCGGTAGTAAGATAAGTGCGTTTCTATATTGTCCCATTATCGATCCTTTGTGTGTCAACATCAGAGGGTTCAAGGTAAGCGAGTAGTGGGTTAAGTTTGGCTTCCCAGCAAAAGTGTTGCTCAATCCATTGACGCAATTCTATTGCCTTGATCGGTTGCTGTATTAATTTATCGATAAGCCAATCGGCAATATCACTGGGCTCATCTGAAACAATAAGGTTTTCAGAAGGACACGGGTCCATGCCCTCAATGGTCAATGATGAAACGATAATGGGCGTAGCCATCGCCATTGCCTCTAGCATTTTATTTTGAACACCACGCGCAATTTGCATTGGGGCAATGGCCGCTTTTGCATAGTGTAAATAGGGGCGAATATCCTTCACCCGTCCGGTGACTGTAATGCCAGGGTAAAGAGAAAGCGCTTGAACGGTTGAGCTGGGTGAGCTGCCGACAAGATACAGTTTCGCATCGGGCTGAGAACGGTGGATCGCCGGCCATACATGTTCACTGAACCAAAGAACAGCATCCTCGTTAGCCCAGTAATCCATCGCGCCGGAAAAAACAATGTAGTTCTCGGAAGCTAGTGAATATGCTTCATTGAGCATAAAGTGGGCATCAGGAGAAAAATAACTATAGTTTAATCCATTTTCGAGAGGATGAATTTTATCTTGTAACGATAGCGGTAACATTGCTTTAAAGGCATTCGTTTCCGTTTCGGTGACAAAACAACTAATAGACAACAGGTCAGCGACTGTTTTTTCATATTCACTGAGCTTCTTATATTCACGGGAATAAATAAATTTCATGATCCCGTGTGTTTTATCTGCATATTGTCGCCATTTATCAGAGTCGATGTCAGCAAAATGCATCACGGTGTGTAACTTTCGCGGTGGGTTAATTACATATTGCGCCATACATCCTGAATAAACGAAGGCTTTATCAATGTGATAGCGGTGGATTGTTGAGTCTACCCATTGCTGCATCGACTGACGATGATAGAAGGGTAGCGTAATAGGATTACCGTTTAATAACGAGGTTAACCCTTTGAGTTTACTGTAGGTAAGAGAGATTGGTATGAATATAGATCGCGTACAAAAATGGGCGACTTGCTGCTCATATTGCGTGTCGAATGTATCATCAATAAAGCAGCCAAGGTGAATCTCATAATGCTGGCTGAGAAATTTCAAAATATTGAATGTCGTTATCTTATCCCCTTTATTCGGAGGGAATGGGATTCTGTGGCATAAGAATAATAGTGGTGCTTTCATCATGTCATCCTAAATATTTTGAAAGATAAGGACCTAATTGTTGACTGATACCCAACGGGAGTTTTTGCCATATTTTGATAAAAAAATTGTATTTAGGATTATTGGGAGAAAGGTTCGGAGGCGATGTAGATCTCACTAAAGCAATACGATAGTGCAGTGGCACTTCATTCATACCCCAATGTTTTTTATATTTATAGGATCCTGAATGCAGTTTGCTCCGGCCAAAATCAAAATGCGTCATTCCTTTATTATGCGCAATATGCATCAGTTGAAAATACATGAAATCATTACTCTTCAGTTCTCTTGCTTCATATTTTCCGCCTCCATAGTAGGGTAATACTTGATTTTTGTAGTAAAAACTTAATACTCCTGAAACGGGTTGCTGTTGTTTGTCTTGTATGATTAATGTTTCGCAGCGCTCATTGAATGTTTGTTGCAGTGCCGTAAATAATCGAGCAGGAAAAACCGGTGTACCCAAGTTGCGGACACTTTCTGCATAAAGGTTAAAACATTGCTGGGGTTGAGCACTGTTATCCCATTGCAGCTGATTTTTCTGTGAATGACGTATGACAGCACGTTGCTTGCGTTTAATCGTTGCAAGAATCAAATCAGGATCTTTAGGGATAGGGCATTGAAACGAAGTATGATGATTATGTTTCATCCAAGGGGGCTGAGTTTCAACTGGGTGCTTATCTCTCAGTTCAATATAGTCGACGTTGAGTTGACAGCCCAGCTCATAGGCGGCACTCTCCAATTTTTCTCTCACTGATTGATTATCGGATAACACACCGCCGTAGACACAAAAAGGGGTGGAGATAAGAGCATGGCCAAACAGCCAGCTTTTTTGTTCAAATAATGGCAGTACTCCAACCAGTTCTGTATTTTGCTCTGCCAGAAGGTAATGATGTTTATGACCAAAAACAGAATGAATTACGTTTAGCCAGCCAGAAAGATGAAAGAAACTCCCCTCTGGGTGCTGATCAACGTACTTATCCCATTGTGGGTGTTCGCTTGGGGCTAATTTCCGTATAGAGAGGTTTTGCATTGTGCTCTAGCCTATGTAGTTGATAAACAGTCTTCATTGTGTCCCATTTAAAATCGATCAATAAACGATTAAGCCGTTGCTCCATTCGACTGAGATTAAGGTAATGCCGAAACTGCGATTTTAGTGAAATATCGTTAACATGAGGTTGTGCAGGGTCTATTTCCCAAGGGTGAAAATAGAAACTGTATGGCTGGCCCGTTTGTTGATGAAATGAACGTATTAAATAATGGCTTAAGCGATAGGGATAAAATCGGAAATATCCTCCTCCACCGATAGGAATATTTCGGCCAAATTTGGTGAGGGTCGGAATAGGCACTTCGATGATCCCTTCTGGACGCTGATACTTGAATCTTGGCCAGTCAGGCACCCCATATAGATCATGCTTGATGGGATAGGTACTACTTGAATACGTAAACCCTAATTTTTGCAATACCTCAAATGCCCATGGAGTTGAATGGTCAATAGAAAAGCTGGGGGCACGGTAGCCGTAGATTGGTTTATTAATCAGTGATTCGATAGTGTGCTTAGAGCGAGCAAGATCAGCATAAAACTTAGCTTGTGAGTGTTGATTGACATGCAGATGTGCAAAACCATGACTTGCAATTTCATGACCTTCGGCTGCAATAAGCTCAATGAGTTTAGGGCATGCTTGAGCTACCCAACCTAAAACAAAGAAAGTCGCTTTTACATCATTATTATCAAGAAGTTGTAGGATGCGATGTGTACAGGCCTCGACACGAACAGGGTATTTATTGCCCCAGTCATTCGGTGTAATTACCGATGAGAGTGCTGCAGCATGAAAATAATCTTCGAGATCAATGGTCATGGCATTGGTAATGCGATTGTCTGGAATATCTGACAAAATATTCATAATTATCGTCCTTTCCCAAAGATTACAATTTCTGATGTCCTTATAAGAATCAATAGATCTAAAATAAAACTACGATGTTTAATGTAATACAGGTCGAATTTAAGCTTTTCTTTGGCGTCGTTAATGTTGTCACCATAGGGATATTTCAGCTGAGCCCATCCAGTTAGGCCTGGTTTTACTAAATAGCGGTGGGTATAGAAGGGTATGTCATGTTCAAATTGTTTCGAAAACTGAGGCCTTTCAGGACGTGGACCAACAAAACACATGTCTCCAATAAGAATGTTGAATAATTGAGGTAGCTCATCGATGCGATATTTTCGAATAAAATAGCCCACATTGGTAATTCTATTATCACTTTTTGATGACATCATTTCACCATTTAATTCAGCATCTTCAATCATACTTCTGAATTTATAGATGGTGAAAACTTTCCCTTTTATGCCCACTCTTTTTTGTGTGTAAAAAATAGGTGAAAATATCCCATCTTCTATTTTAATTAAAATTATAGTTAAAAAGATTAATGGCCATGTAATAGATATAACAAGTAAAGTGACAAATGTGTTGAAAATCCAATTAAAAATTTCAAATAATTGATTTACATCGCTTTTGCTGTTGAATAGAACAAAAGAAGGATGTATGTGGTTGATTGCTATTTGCCCAGTTTCACGTTCAACAAAGTCTATTATATCTAGAACTTGTATATCATGCAGTTTGCAATGGAAAAGGCTATTATAGGGTAAATTGTTTCGACGCTCATCTAATGCAACTACAACTTCATTAATATTATTATCAATAATAAATTTTTCAAGAGGCATAGTTAATTCAATAGGTTTGATATAATTATCATCATAAGTTTTATCACCATTAATTTTGACATAGCCAATAATATCAAAATTCACACGATCAGTCTTACGTCGCATTGTGCTATGGATTAATTGTGCTCTTTGTCCGTATCCAATTAACAGTACACGACGTTTTCCAAGACGTTCATAATGACAATTAATAGCGATAAAACGACTGAAAACCAGGGCTGATAGTGCGGAAATGTAGATTAATTCATGTGTATGAGATGATAAATAATAATGAGGAGAGATAAGTGACAGTGTTACCATGAATAAATAAGCTAAGAGGATTGCTACAACCAAACGAATAATAATACCATTAAAATTTTCTCTTATTTTCTCATTGTATAAACCAACAGCAAGGATGGCTAATTGTATAGGCAGTGTAAATAACAAAAAATGGACAGTGACAATCAGAGATTCAACCGATATCTGAACTACTTCTTGTCCTAACTCGTTGTTTTTAATTGAAAAATAAAAAACAAAACTTAATGTTATAAAATCTAAAAATATTAATATTGCATTGCTGATATTGAGATCATGGAACCCTGATTTTTTTATAATCATTACACGTTATCTTCCACAGCGGTTATGTTGATTTTTATCATTTGATTGTAGCTGAAAATTTTAATATGAAAAAAAAATGCTAAACAAAAAAATGGTATATAGTTAAGTAAGTACAAGTTATGTGGTGCATCAGAGGCATCAATTGGTAAGAGCGGAAAGGATACTGGCTATGATTAAATGTGGATTGGTGACATCATATTATTTAGTTATTGGAACATTACTCGCAGGAAGTATGAGTGGATGCTCATCAAGCAATATTTTTGCATTACCTCCCGCAACACCACATGCGTCATTAACCAAAAATATTAATGATTATAACTATTTAATAGGGCCAGGTGATAATCTTACAGTTTTTGTTTGGGGAAGCGCTGAAATAACAGGTAGTTATATTGTGCGTCCGGATGGAATGATTTCAACTTCCCTTGTTGAAGATATTCAAGCATCAGGGCGGACACCAACAGATTTAGCTCGAAGCATTGAGGCTCATTTGGCTGAGTATATACGAGATCCCATTGTGACGGTTATGGTAGCTGATTTCGTCGGTCCATATAGTGAGCAGGTGAGGATTATCGGCGAAGCATCGCAACCAAAGGCAATAAACTATCGAGAAAATATGACATTATTAGATGTAATGGTTGAAGTTGGGGGATTAACAGAATACGCAGATGGGAATGATGCAAGGCTGATTAGAGTTGTAAATAACCAACAGAAGCAATATTCATTGAGAATGGGTGATTTAGTAAAAGATGGTGATATTAGAGCTAATGTCGATATTCTCCCCGGTGATATAATTATAATTCCTGAATCTTGGTTCTAACCCTAATATTTAATTTTAGGTTCTAACATAGGTGTATTATGAAAGAACAACTTGAATTATTGCAGCAATATTTTTATGGGGTATGGCTCAAAAGACGGTTGGCAATAATAATTATTTGGACACTATGTTTGAGTGGTTGGACGGTGATTACGATATTACCCAACGAGTATACATCGGAAGCACGCGTATACGCTGATACACGAACAATATTGAAGCCATTATTAAGAGGTATTGCCATCGATAATGATCCAACGAAAGAATTACAGTTAATGGTTAAAACGCTATTGAGTAGGAGAAATCTTGAGACGATAGCAAGATATACAGAAGCTGATTTAATGGTTGATACGACGAATGATTATGATGAACTATTAGATGATTTAAAAAACAACATTAAAATTCGTTCAGCAGGGAAAGAAAATTTATTCACAATTAGTTATTTTGGTACGGATCCAAAATATGTTAAAGATGTTGTACAAGCTGCACTTGATGTATTTGTAGAAAATGCGGTAGGGCATAAGAAGCAAGATTCTAAACAAGCAAATGAATTTTTAGTCTCACAATTAGCCTTGTATGAAGATCGCCTTTTAGAATCAGAGCGAGAACTTGCTGAATTCAAACGACTGAACTCAGCATATGTCATTGGATCTGATAATGGCTATGCTCTGAGATCAGAAAGTCTGAAATACGAGATAGAAGAAACACGATTGAAACGAAAGGAAGCACTTTCAGCCCTAGCATCTGCGCGTAGGCAAGTTAAAAATGAAACCGTTGGTACTTATAGCCAGCAGTCAACAATAAAAACAGAGTTTGATATCAGGCTAGAGACATTGCAGGCTAGGTTGGATCAGCTGTTATTTAGATACACAGAAAAGCATCCGGATGTAAAAGAAACACGAAGACAAATCGATACGTTGCATCAACAGCGTTCGACGCTAATTCGTGGCGGGCAGGTAATCAGACCTGATACGCCGATGCTCCAAGAGATGAAACTAAATATTAGCAATATAGAAAATTCAATTGCTTCTCTGACAGCAAGAGAATCAGTACTGATTGAAAAATTGAATGAGGTAGAGGGTAAACTTTTAAATTTACCCAAAATAGAAGCTCAGCTGACAAGTTTAATGCGTAATTATAAAGTGACAAAAGATCAATATCATCAGTTACTTGAAAGACGTGAATCAGCAATGATTTCACAAGACGTTGACGCAAAATCTGATCAAATATCATTTAAGATTATTGATCCACCATTGTTACCAAGAATTCCATCTGGCCCTAATCGACCTCTGCTTCTATCAGCAGTATTAATATTATCTGCAGGGGCTGCATTATCGATTGTTTTCGCTATTAGCCAGTCGTTACCGGTTGTTTATTCATCAAATCAGCTATATCAACAAACTCAAATTTCAGTATACGGAGAAGTATCATCTGGTGGGATTGATAGTAAGGATAATTATATTCGAAACCAAGTCATGAATAGTACTTTTCATCTTTTTTTAATATTAGTCGGTTTCATTATGTTTTTCATTATTAACAGTCTATCTCTTGTACAGCTAGCAACATTAAAAATGCAAGGATTATTATGAGTATAATTGAGAATGCAGTCAGCAAAAACATATCTTACTCAAAATCCAAGGCTAATTTGAAAAACGATGATGCTAGTCGTAGTGAGAAAGATATTGAGTTATATTCAGAATGTGGAGTCGATGATCAAGATGTCTTAAACAGTGGTAATGATGAGACAAAACGGAATATCAAAACTGAAGTACATCAAAAAAAAACAAGCCAATTATCTACAGTTATTAAGTTTTTTAATTTTTTTTTCAAAAAAAAGAAAATTACAAATAGAGATGCAGCCTTTAAAGATCAAGGTCGTGGTAGCACTTGTTATGTTCCAGCGATTGATAGTATTAAAGGAAAAAAACAGTTATCGAGTGATACCCTTATTATTGATGACAATTTGATAAAAGAAAAGGGGATGGTATCTCATGGCAATGATCTTGCTAACCCTGAAATAACAAATGAATATCGTTTAATAAAACATAAGGTGCTACATAATATTAAGCAATTGTCATTAGCTGAATCACCTAATTTTAATATGTTAATGGTAACAAGCATTAACCCTTCTGAAGGAAAAACATTTTCTGCTATTAATTTAGCCCTGTCAATTGCTTCTGAAAAAGATAATACAATCTTATTAGTTGATGCCAATACTCATAATCCGAGTATTTGTAAGACATTAGATATAAAAGAGCATCAAGGATTAATTGATTATTTGTTGGGCGATATAGATGATATTGGAAAAGTGATATATAACACGACCATTAAAAATTTCAATATCCTACCTGTAGGAATTGCTCATCACTCAAGTAATGAATTGCTATCCAGTATTAAGATGCAAGAGTTAGCCAAAGAACTCTCTCATCGCTATCCGGATAGGGTTGTTATCTTTGACTGCCCATCTTTACTTGGCATTGTTGAGACGGTAACGATGTCAAGAATTGTTGGGCAGGTTATTGTTGTTGCGGAACATTCTTATACTAAGTTATCAGATATAGAAAAAGGTATAGCAGAGCTTAGTGATGAATTAAAAATTGGGTTTATTGTTAATAAAGCAATAGGCGGTTCATATAGTCGATATGGATATGGCTATGAAAAAAAGATTTAAGATAGTTAATAAATTTTTTGTTTTTACGACTTTATTATCAACGCAATGTCTAGCAGAAATACGTGAGTTTACCCCTTATATTGAACCAGGGATTATATACAGCAACAATGTGTATCAGTCAGCAAACGATGAACAGTCAAGTTTTATCACGTCAATTGAAGCTGGATTATACAGTAGAGTACTCAGTGATGAGCAAAATTTTATTCTTAAGTATAATGTAAAACAATTATTTTATAGTCATGACTCAGAAGAAAAAGACACATATCAAAAATTATTTTTTACTGCGGATAAAAAAATTCATCAGTCTGGTTTAAAGATAGATACAATTGCGACAATTTATAATATTTCAGAATCAATCAATAATAATCCCAATGCTGATATTTACTCTAAAAATACAATAGAAAGTAAAAACGCTGAGATTGGGGTGAGTTTTTTAACCAATCCAAGATCTAATATTGATTTCAATGTTAGAGCTTACGGCATTGTCACTGATAATGAAGATAATGTGGGAAATTACGATGGATATGGTGCAACGGTTGATTTTAATAATGGATTAAATCAAAAAACTTTTTTCTGGAAAAGTAGTGGCTTCTATGACGAAAAAAGAGATCGCAATGATAGTTCAACAACTAATCGTAGCTACTTTACCGGAACATTAGGCTATCAAAATCAGTATAGAGTATCACCACTGGTTCGAGTTAACTACGAGAATTATGATGGAGTTAGTGATTTAGATAGTGAGGAAATGTTTAGCTGGGGTCCTGGTATACGCTATTTTATAACTAAGTATTCATATTTTGAGCTAAGTTATAATTTTTCTGAAAAAGAAAGCGTTTCTAATTTCTTTGGTGGAGGATTTAACCTTGCACCATCACCGAGGTTACTTTTGAATTTTAATTATGATAAGCGTTATTTTGGTGATGCTTATTACTTTATGTTGAGGAATAAGTCTCGTAGATTAATTAATACAGTTAGTTATACGGAAGATACGAATAATTTTGATAGGGATTTTTACAGTACTGATGATGATATTGAGGTGTTTACATTAAATCGTCGATTGGAATGGTTAACAGAATTATCTGGACGATTAAATCGCCATGCATTAAAAATATTTTATCATGAAAAAGATCCCATTAATGATAACTCCTCAATTGAAGAGGAAGAAGGTGTTGGAATATCACTTATAGGAACATACATTTTATCGCGACGAGTAGAAATAAAATCAGAAATAACATATACTCGGTATAAATTTGATCGGTCATCTTCATTAATTCAAAAAGATGCGTATTTTGATTTTACACTCAACGGTAATTATAAAGTATATCGTAATGTCTCAACTAAAATAGCATATGATTTTAATAAACGTAGTTCTAATATTTTCAATCGAAAATATTCTGAAAATAGAATATATCTAGACTTTAAGATGGAGTGGTAACCTATGTACGAATCATATTTTGGTTTTAATGATAAACCGTTTAAACTCACTCCAGATCCACGTTTTTTCTATGCGAGTGAGAATCATAATAAAGCAATGTCATATTTACATTATGGTTTTGAACGCGGTGATGGTTTTGTTGTGATTACCGGAACATCTGGTATGGGAAAAACAACAGTTGCATGTAATTTGACGAATTCATTGGATAGTAGAACCATTATTATAAAAATTAACACTGCATCACTATCCTCCTATGATATTATTAAAATGATAGCATTGAATTGTGATTTACCTGTAAGTGGGTTATCTAAAGCAGAGATATTAATGGAATTGGAGCAATATTTTCATCTTGTTCATCAAAAAGATAAACGAGTTCTTATTGTTATTGATGAGGCTCATCATTTATTGCCTGAGCAACTTGAAGAGTTGCGTATGTTATCTAATTTTCAATTTGATAATAGACCACCCGTTCAGACATTCTTATTTGGTTCAATTGAACTTGAAAAAATGATTCGAGCCCCTGGAATGGAACAGTTTCGACAGAGAATTATAGCATCATGCCAGCTTAATGCTTTTGATTTAAAAGATACACATGCCTATATTGAAGACCGCTTGAGGACTAGTGGGTGGGAGGGAACACCGATGCTAGATCGCAGTGTCTATTCTCTTATTAAACAACAAACATTAGGTATACCACGAAAAATTAATTTATTGATGGATAGGGTATTTCTTTTTGCATATTTGAGTGAAGTAAAGTTCATCAATGTGAATATTCTTAAAGAAGTGCTGGTCGATATGTCAGATGATCTCTCATTTTCTATTGAAGAGCCAATAGTGAATCAACATATGACAGAGATAACGCAAAACGAAGAATCAATAAATGTATTCGATGATGATGCAGATGTAACCCTGACAGTGGGTTCAACCTCTCAGCATAGAGTTGATACATATGCTGAATTTGACAAATGTGATCAACCTTCTCCAAAAATTGTAGTCGAATCTCAGACGGATTATGAGGAAACGCATCAAGAAAATATCGATCTTGAGTTGCAAGCCGATCCTAAAATTATTGTTGAAAAGAATAGTAATGCTGAAGTTGAGAAAGTCATTAAAATCCTTGAACTAGTCAGTGATGCGCTGGATAAGATGATAGTGAGAAAGTTAGCAACAATTCAGTACTTCGATAAGATGATAATAAAAAAACGCCGCCAATCTTCCATGTCATACACTGCAGATAAATCAGATGAAAGTATTCTTAATGAAGATAAAGTTAGAAAGGTATAAGCTTTTATTCTAATCACTTTAGTATTAACATCATTTGAAATTATTTGTTTTTTGAGGTTTATAATATATGATGCATAGGAGGTTACGTATATAACCTCCTTATGCATTGTTTGCGTTTAAATCATACTTTTCTAATAGTGCGTAGAGTGTTGGTCGTGTAATACCCAGTAGTGCGGCAGCTTTTGATATATTTCCAGCGCTAATGCTTATTGCTTGTAGTATTGCTTTTTTCTCAACACTTTCTCGAGCCGTACGTAGATTCAATTCGAGTGTTAAATTATCACTGAATATATTACAAACACATGATAAATCTTCTTTTTTAATGAATTTACCGCGAGCTTTTAAGATTGCTGACTTAATGGTCGCATCAAGCTCGGATAGATTTCCGGGCCAATCATAGTTGTACATCGACGTTATTGCATCATTAGTGAAACCATTAATTTTATATTTATTTGTTAATTTTTCTCGTTGTAAAAAATGATTAGCAAACAATAGAATGTCACTCGCTCGATCGCGTAGGGGCGCAATATTAATTTGGTTGCAACTGAGCCGTACATAGAGTTCTGCAAGAAAAGTACACTCTTTTACTTTAGATTGAAGTGGATAACTGCTGGTACAAATTACATTAACATTAACAACTCTTTCATCCTTGTGATGAATGATTTTTTTTGTACGAAGATATTCTAATAATCGAACTTGAGCAGTTAATGGTAATAGGCTGATTTCTTTTATAAATAATATTCCGCCATGCGCCTTTTCTAGTAGTCCAGCTTTTGTTACTTGATGAGAATCTTGTACATTGAAGTTATAGCCAAACAACTCAGATTCTATTGAATCTTCTGATATTAGGCTGCAGTTTAATTCTACAAGAGGATTGTTCGAGCGTTCACTTTGGCGGTGAATTTCGCGGGCAACTGTTTTTTTTCCTGTACCTGGTTCTCCAGTGATTAATGTTGATATATCTGCTTGTGCGATGCGTTTTATCGTCGGAGTAATATCGTGTATTTGAGATCCTATTAGAAAGTATTCACTGTAATTTGATTGCTGTTTTTTCAGACTTTCCATTTCTAGATTGATGACATTATAGGCCCTTTCAATGATCACTTTGAGTATGTTGGCATCAATCGGCTTATGATAAAAATCATGAGCCCCAATTTCGATAGCGTTTAATGCGTGTTTTTTCTCATCATTGCCTGTTATTACAATGACTTTTGTATGGGGGGTAAGTGCAATGATCTCTTGAAGAGTTTTTAATCCTTCAGCAGCATTGGTTTGATCGGGGGGGAGCCCTAAGTCTAAGGTGACGACTTTTGGCTCATAGCGTCGAACTGCCGCAATGGCATCTTGGCGGTTTTCGGCAAAAATCAGGTTATATCCGGCTAAATGCCACTTCAATTGTTTTTGTATTCCAAGATCATCTTCGATCACTAGTAATGTATCCATGGATTCCTCTTCTTTGGATATTGTCATGTTAGTACTCATTTGCTGAACAATTCTGAATATTCAGTTGGCTAAGGGGGAATGAAATGATAAAGCGAGTTCCTTTGTTTATCGTAGACTGAACCTGGATGGAACCATTAAGTTGTTCAAATAAGAGCTTTGCATCGTAAGCACCGAGCCCCATTCCGGCATTGCCTTTAGTACTATCGAATGGTTGAAATAATCGGGTATTAATAAACGCGTTACTCATGCCGTGACCTGTATCTGAGATAGTTATTGAACAATGTTTTCCTTCAATTTGCAGCGAAATATGGACTTTACCATCAGGTGGGGTTGCATCTTGTGCATTTTGTAGTAAATGGTTGAAAACGTTTTTTACGCGCTCTTTATTGGCTTTTAGGTAGAGTAAGTCATTTGGGGTAAAATTTGGTTTTGGTTGCTGTGCAGCCCTTAAGGTACAGGCTTCTGTGATGACAGATGTTAGTTCAAACCAGTGGATATTTTCGTGTTCAATGCGTTTATTTTTCAGTTGGCTTAATACTGACTCAAGACGTTGAGAGGCAAAGTCGACGGTTTCAAAGGCATCGTCAATAAACTCAGGGTTATGTTTGTGTTGAAGAGCATTTTGATTGAGCAATTGTAATTGTGTCAGTACATTTTTCAGATCATGGACGAGAAACGATGACATTTTATTAAAGGTGTCGAACTGTTGAGTGATCGCCAGTTTCTTATTTGTTTCATGCATTGCGAGATAAACGCTAATTTGGCTACTGATCGCTTTCATTAAATCTCGATCTTCCCAGTTAACTTGATCAGTAGAGGTCGGTTTAGCGAGGAGAAAAAGCCCCTGCAAATCATCACTGGATGTGAGAGGAACCATTAATGAAAAATGACAGGGATTCGGTATTTTCTTATGATTGATTAAATAAGGCGGGGATTCTTCTCCGGTCGCTAATTTATTTATTTCTGAAATCCAT
Organism: Photobacterium nomapromontoriensis; assembly: GCF_050336815.1. Lineage (NCBI taxonomy): Bacteria > Pseudomonadati > Pseudomonadota > Gammaproteobacteria > Vibrionales > Vibrionaceae > Photobacterium > Photobacterium nomapromontoriensis. The sequence continues at coordinate 186,614 of NZ_JAKJSL010000017.1, read as the reverse complement.
AATTTATCCATTGAGGGTTCAGCCAGTAAATCGATCAGTACTGTGATATGTGCATGTTCAGCAGGACAATTAATGTTAGCTACAGTAACCAGCACGCCATGTTGCCGAAGAATAAGTACGCCGTGATTACAACCAAAAGGCTCGAGCATCGCGGTTAAGGCTCGCTCATAGGGGGAGCACTTGTTATTTTCCATCGTGGAATAAAAGCTCATCCATTCTTTTCGGTATTCATATTTATTGGCATAAAAATGCTTTGTAATAAAAACCTTAAGTTGTTTTCGTAGCGGTTCAGAAAAAAATAACCCGACGAGTATGAGACCACTGAACGAGAAAAAGAGCATTTGGGCAATGTCTGCCCACTCAGAACCGATGGATTTAATGTAATAGCTCGTCATCGCCATGATGAGCAGATAAAACCCTGCAGCGAGAGATAGGGTACTATGAAATACCACATCTCTGGATATATAGACGTTGCTTCCCCCGCTTTGAATTCGACGTGTTGCGAGAGCAATAAAAGGAATAGATATTGTAATTAACCATCCGCGTGCTTGCCAGTATGGAGAGGCTAGCGTATTAGTCAAAAAGGCATCAGCATAAAAAGCGAAATTATAACCAAAAATTAGGCCGAGGCCGAGACAGAGAGGTCTAATGGCTTCATATGTATTTTCTGGATGATTATGACGGTAAAGGCTTTCAATCAGCCATAAACCAATGGTTGCCTGTATTAGGTGGAGAAAGAAAAAGGTTGTTTGATCCAGAAGAGGATATAAAAAATGTGAAAGTTCAAGAGCGCCGATTATAGAGATAACCCCTGATAGCCAATACAAACGGTGTTTGAATAGATTTGCTAGACCAGCACTACCCGTAATCATAGTGATGAGAAGGAGTGTTATCACAAAGTTGAACAGGCTTTCAGCCATTAAAGAAGGAAGTACCGAATAGTTGTAAAATATTTTTGAGCTACTGATTACGGCCCAAATACAACCACTTAAGCAGGTTAAAAGTAACAGTTTCTTTCGAGAGCTATTTGAGTTGTAAGTGGGTATTAATAAAAGGAATAGACAAGCAAAACCAGCTGTGGCAATCCAATAGCCAATAGAACTGAGCTGTTCTAGCATGTCACCCCCTATATTTATCTATATAGAGCGTAGTTGAATATCAAACCATATGGCTATAAGAAAGCGATTATAAATGGGAATTTAGCCGCTCTGCATTGAGGTTGCCATTATGCCTATTGCACTTTTTCGTTATGGATACAGGTCGAGTCATCAGTAAAGTGATCGTGTAAGAGGCTGGATGTATTGACTGACATTATGCAAGAGAGGATCAGAATTATACAAAGGTTAAGCATAAAAATTAGACATAATCTTGCCATTATTACCCCTTAAAATTCCCCATAGCAATATCCCTTCCATGTTATATGAGCTATGAACAAATTTACGAAACGCTATGGTATGCCTTTGTTAAAAGAAACGTCCACAGGCACAATTATTGATTATAAAAATTAGTCATGTCTAAGCTGCTCATCAATGACATTATGCAGGAAAGACAGCGCAGCGCGGTGGTCATTGCGACTCATAAACCATTGTTTTTGATTGATTTCGAGTGGTAATAATTCAAGCCAGCGCTGACAGACCCATGTCATGTCATTATAATCAGGCATCGCGTATTGGGATGCATGCTCTGGGTATTCATCAAACAAGGCCCTGAGGCTGTTTGAAATATCTCGGTCAGCAAACTTGATGCAGGTGGGAGACCAGTTGGACATTGGTGTCACATCACCAAAGCGTAAACCGTCGTCTTCTTTCCAATGTTTGTTGATAAGAAATTTTTCGACGCCTTTGATAGTTATGCCCAACAGGCCATCGGGGAGCTGTTCAAAATCAGTAATGATGACACGAGTGCCAAAATGGCAAAGTGTTTTTTCATCTTTCATACAGATCCCAAAGCCATCTCCCGCGGCCATTGCGAGTTTTACCAATCGGGTATAGCGTGGTTCGAATATCTTTAGTTTACTGATCCCACCGGGAAGTAGGTATATATCTAATGGAAATAATGGTAGTTGCATAGTACTAGCCTTACTGACGTTATTCATTATATATGGCCCAACTGCATGATGGGTTTGTTAACGTTCAGGAAAAGTATAAGCAGACAATTTCTAGACGTTGTCTGCTTTTCGATACTAGTTAAGTGCAAGCTTGATAGCTGATATAAGTTGGCTAAGTTCTTGTTGATTAATAATAAAAGGAGGCATTATATAGACAAGTGTGCCAAAAGGGCGAATCCAGACACCGCTGTCAACAAAAGACTTCTGTATCTCTATCATGTTAACGGGCTCATGCAATTCTACGACGCCAATGGCACCCAGCCAGCGGACATGTTTCACTTTTTCTAATTTTTCAATCTCAGGAAGGGATGCAGCCAGTTGTTTTTCAATGCTATTTACTTGATGTTGCCAGTTACCGCTAGCCAATAGATCAAGGCTGGCATTGGCAACAGCACAAGCTAATGGATTACCCATAAATGTCGGCCCATGCATGAAGCACCCCGCAGTGCCGCTACATACTGTATTTGCGACATGGGTTGTCGCTAATGTGGCTGAGAGTGTCATATATCCACCAGTCAGCGCTTTTCCGACACATAAAATATCAGGACTGATACCTGCGTGCTCGCAGGCAAATAATTTTCCAGTGCGACCAAACCCGGTCGCAATTTCATCCGCAATTAATAGTATTTCGTGTTGATCACATAACTCACGAACTCGCTTTAGGTACATAGGATGGTAAATCCGCATTCCCCCCGCGCCTTGAACGATGGGCTCAATAATCACTGCCGCTATATCGTTAGTGTGAGTGTCTAGTTGTTGACGAAAGTCATCGAGATCTGACTCTTGCCATTGGTCGAAAAAGCCACATTGCGGAGAATCGGCAAAAATATGCTCAGGCAAGAAACCTTTATACAGACTATGCATGGAGTTGTTGGGATCAGTGACTGACATTGCCGCGAATGTATCGCCATGATAGCCATGCTTTACGGTTAGGAATTTTGAACGAGGCTCCCCCTTGGCATGCCAGTATTGCAGAGCCATTTTGAGAGCAACCTCAACCGCCACGGAACCTGAATCGGCAAGAAAGACATGTTGTAATGGTTCGGGGGTGATATTAACCAGCTTCCTGGAGAGTTCTACGGCGGGCTGGTGAGTGATACCGCCAAACATTACGTGTGACATTTTATCTATCTGTGTTTTTGCTGCTTCATTGAGCGCAGGGTGATTGTAGCCATGCACTGTAGACCACCAAGATGACATGCCATCAATGATTTTTCTGCCGTCTTCTAAGTGAAGATATACGCCGCTGGCACTGTCAACGGGGTAGCAAGGGAGCGGATTTAACGTTGATGTGTAAGGATGCCAGACATGTTGCTGGTCATATTCTAGATCTACTCTATCGTATGTATTTTGCACAAATGTAAACCGTTGCTATTGTTGGAGGTTGACAGTTTACTCACTCTACGTAGACTAGCCAAGTCACAAGAAGCATATAATGTATTTAGGCTTGGAGGGGGGGTAAAACCTGCGAGCTGATAACAATAATAAGAGGTTATTACACGTGGAAGTACGTCACGACTGGACCGTCGAAGAGGTTCACGCCTTATTTGACAAGCCATTTATGGATTTGATCTTTGAGGCGCAGCAAGTTCACCGCCATCATCATGAGCCGAATAAGGTACAGGTAAGTACCTTATTGTCGATTAAAACAGGTGCTTGTCCTGAAGACTGTAAATACTGTCCGCAGAGTGCTCACTATCGTACTGATGTGGATCGTGAACGTTTGCTGGAAGTGGAACGGGTACTCGATGCGGCAGAGAAAGCTAAAACATCCGGAGCGACCCGCTTTTGTATGGGAGCCGCTTGGAAAAACCCGAAAACCCGCGACATGCCTTACTTACTTGAGATGGTACGTGGCGTGAAGTCGATGGGATTGGAAACCTGTATGACCCTCGGGATGATCACGGGCGATCAAGCAACCGAACTGGCGAGTGCCGGACTGGACTATTACAACCATAATCTCGATACCTCACCAGAGTTCTACGGCAATATTATTACCACGCGGACTTATCAGGATCGCTTAGATACCTTGAGCCATGTGCGTGACGCGGGGATGAAGATTTGTTCGGGTGGGATCATCGGCATGGGTGAAAGTAGCCGTGATCGTGCCGGATTGCTGGTCGAACTCGCGAACTTACCCACACACCCGGAAAGTGTCCCAATCAATATGCTGGTGAAAGTGAAAGGGACCCCGCTTGAAACGGCAGAAGATGTTGACCCCTTTGACTTTGTCCGCATTATTGCCGTTGCGCGTATTATTATGCCAAATTCTGCCGTTCGTCTTTCAGCAGGACGAGAAGACATGAACGAGCAAATGCAGACGCTTTGTTTTATGGCTGGAGCAAATTCAGTTTTTTATGGCTGTAAATTGCTGACAACGCCGAATCCGGGCGAAGATAAAGATATGCAGTTGTTTGTGAAACTGGGTATTAACCGAACGGAACAAGCGGCTAAGCCTGATGAGATCCAGGCTGAGGAACTTTTGGGCCAAGTGGCTGAACGAGTTGCCGCTCGTCCAACAAAAGATGATTTGTTCTACGATGCCTCCCTTTAAGCAACGGATCACTGACGCCCTTGATGAGCGTTTATCGCAAGGGCTTTATCGTCAGCGTACTTGTCTCGAGCGTGAGCAGAGGCATATTGTTAGTGATAACAACGCCTATCTGAATTTTTCCAGTAACGACTATCTGGGGCTAGCTCAATCGCCGGAATTGATTGAAGCTTGGCAACAAGGCCTTGCCAGATTTGGAACAGGCAGTGGTGCTTCGCCTTTAGTCACGGGTTATCATGCTGTGCATCGTGAATTTGAGACCATGCTGGCCCAATGGCTGGGCTATGAACGCGCATTGTTGTTCAGTAGCGGTTTTAGTGCGAATCAGGCGCTGCTGTTTAGTCTGTTACAAAAAGGGGACTATTTACTGCAGGATAAGCTTAACCATGCCTCGCTGATGGAAGCGGGTATGTTATCCGGGGCGACCATGCGTCGGTTTGCCCACAATGATTCCCATTCCCTTTCTGCGTTGCTCGATAAGCTCCCATCGGATGCCCATAAGCTGGTGGTGACGGAAGGAGTCTTCAGTATGGATGGCGATCTCGCGCCGCTAGAGGATCTTCAATCATTGTGTCAGCGCTCAGGCAGCATGCTGGTTGTCGATGATGCGCATGGTTGCGGTGTGCTTGGCGAAGCGGGGCGAGGCAGTAGTGCGAATGCCGGTATTGTCCCTGATATTATTGTCGTCACTTTTGGTAAAGCCTTCGGCTTACAGGGGGCAGCGATTCTATGTGATCACGATGTAGCGGAATATCTGGTCCAGTTTGCCCGCCACTATATATATTCAACATCAATTCCTCCTGCGCAGGCTTATGCCTTGAGTAAAGCGTGTCAGCTGATCCAGCAACAGCAGTGGCGACGGGATAAATTAGCCGAACTGGATGAGTTACTGATAGACCGACTTGATCCTGCTATTCGTTTAATGGCAACGTCAACGCCAATAAAACCGTTGTTGGTCGGAGAGAGTGATCGAGCGCTTCAGATCTCAGCGGCGTTACGAGAGAAAGGTCTATGGGTCAGTGCTATCAGACCACCGACTGTGCCGGTTCATTCGGCCCGTCTGCGTATTACCCTGACGGCATCACATCAGCAGGATGAGATTAAGCAGTTAGCAGAGGCAATTAACGAGGTGTTTTATCGTGAATGAAGTTAATACGGCAATACAGCGGCACAGAGCCGATCCTCAGCAGAATACTCATCCGATAACGAGGCAAGATAAGCAAGCGATAGCCGATGCTTTTGGTAAAGCAGCAAAGCATTATGATAAGGCGGCAGCATTTCAACGGGATGTCGGGCATCAGCTGTTAGCAAAGTTACCGATGGTGCGAGAGGATAATTGCCAAGTCTTAGATCTGGGGTGCGGGACTGGCTATTTCAGTGAATTACTGTTCCACCAAGGATTAAGAGTATGTGCTGCTGACTTATCTCCCGAAATGTTACAACAAGCTTACGTACGTTGTGGTGAGAATATCCGCTATTTGGAAGCAGATGCGGAAAATCTACCGTTGTCTGATAACCAATTTGATATCGCTTTTAGCAGCTTGGCATTGCAATGGTGTGATGATCTTTCTGTCCCTTTGCGTGAGCTTCGTCGAGTGGTAAAGCCGGGGGGGTATATTGTTTTTAGTACCTTAGTCGAAGGCTCATTGCGTGAGCTAGCGCAAGCTTGGCAGCAGATTGATCAATATCAACATGTGAATACGTTTTTATCGCCAAAGGCGATAAAACTTGCGCTGGCGCAATCAGGTTGCACAGCTGTTAACCTAGAATTCAAGCCTATCACCATGTTTTACAACTCGGCAGTTGAACTCATGAAGGATCTTAAAGGAATAGGGGCAACCCACCTACAACCAGTGCAAGGACCGCAAGTACAAGGACAGCAGGGGCGAAAAGCAGGCTTGGCTGGCCGAAAAACCATTCTGGCCTTAGAGGACGCTTACAATACGTTTCGCGATAACAACAATCAACTGCCAGCGACATACCAAGTTTGTTTTGGAGTAATAATTAATGACTAACGCTTTCTTTGTAGCAGGAACCGATACTGAAGTCGGCAAAACTGTTGCCACTCGCGCCATTCTTCATGCTGCAGCCAGCGCGAATATCAAGATGGCGGGTTATAAGCCAGTTGCGTCTGGCAGCGCAATGACGGCAGAGGGTATGCGCAATTCTGATGCGCTGTATATTCAGGACGCTTCAGTGGTTGAGCTTGCTTACGATGAAGTCAATCCTTATGCGTTTGAAGCGCCTGTGTCACCCCACTTAGCCGCTGAGCAAGAAAATCGAGTGATAGAGTTCGATGTATTGTCACAGGGCCTTGATCACCTTAAGCAGAAATCAGAAATGGTACTGGTTGAAGGTGCGGGTGGCTGGCGGGTGCCAGTAACGCGTACTGATTTTTTGTCTAGCTGGGTAAAACGTGAAAAGCTACCCGTGATTCTGGTTGTTGGTGTCAAGCTGGGTTGTTTAAGCCATGCGATTTTAACGGCCGAAGCGATTCAGCATGATGGTCTGGAACTTGTTGGTTGGGTAGCGAACCGTATTAATCCGGGGACCGAAAACTATGCAGAAATTATCCGGATGTTAGAAGCAAATCTACCAGGAAAAAAATTGGGTGAAATCCCTTACATGCCGGGTATTAAAAAGCGGGATTTGTCGGCGTTTATTGATTTGTCTGCGCTTGGATTATAAGCGCCAATCTAAATGTGTCTTTAAACATTCTTGTGCAATTATCTGACCACTGACTTATCTCGATTGGTATAACACAGTACAGATCGGATACATTGTATGTAGATTGAAACATCCCCCATTATGCTAAGCAATAGTGGGGGATTTTTATTTGTGGTTGCCAGCAATTAGACAATTATTTCGTCATGATCACTTCAGCCTGACGTTCTTCTGGCTTATCCATGCCAGGCTGCCACAGCCAATAGGTAATGTTTCCCGGGCAGTTAAGGCTAACCACTTTATGATTGCCTTTGGCATCAATCGCATGAATTGTTACGCCTTCGGTGTAGCCGTCTTTGAGATAGGTAAGGTCATTAATGGCTTCATAAACCGCTTCATCTAACGACATACCCATTTTCATGTAAAGCACCACCGAATGAGCCGTCGCACAGCGAATACTCATCTCGCCAGTATGGGTACAGGCACAGGCACCATAACGGCTGTCGGCATACGATCCTGCGCCAATGATTGGACTATCACCTAATCGGCCTGGATATTTCCATGCCCAGCCGGACGTAGAGGTCGCCGCACTGATTTTTTGGTTTGTATCTGCGCCTAAGAATACCGTGGTATCACGCACCCGCTCTGGATCGGTGGCATTGTTTGATAATGGCGCAAGCGGTATATTGGGAAAGGCAAGTTGCTCTTCTGGGGTCATAGCTAATGCTAATTTGTCCCACCAGACTTGCTTGGAGTCTTCAATCAGGTTGTTACCGGCAAGCGCATTGACTTCATTGGCAAAGATCGCAGCGCCTTCGCCGACCAGAATCTCATGATTGAGCTTTTTCATGATTTGATACGCAACATCGACAGGATGCAGGTACCCCTGCAATGCGCCTACGGCACCAGTTCTGAGGCTGTCTCCATCCATGACCGACGCGTCGAGCTCCATCTCGCCCAGCACATTGGGCCAGCCACCGTACCCTACAGTACGAACACGAGGATCGAGTTCGACCAATTTAATCCCTTCAATCAGAGAGAGCAGGCTATCTTCTCCCGCTTGGAGGCGACGTGCAGATTCTTCAATACCTGGATAGGCTTCTGAGTTAGCGAGCAAAATCATAGTGTCTACTACCTTGTTATTATTCGTTATGAGTCATTTTTTGATGCGACATTGATGCTTGGTCGGCGATCTGCTGGCAAATTTGTGTCAGCAGGAGTGCCCCAAAGCCACTGGCGGCGTGGTGATGAATATGGCGATGGTTCATCCCCAGCGACATGGCTGCGGAATCAATATGAATCCACTTTTGCTCTGGCGCGACAAAGTGCTGTAAAAATGTCGCGGCCACGCAAGGGCTGCCGTCGGGTTCTTCGCTACCGTGGCGCAGCTCGGCAAAATCACTTTTTAGGGCCGACTTAAACATCGCGTTATCAGATGGCATCGGCCACACCGCTTCGGCACAATCGGTACCCGCTTGCTGGGCAATAGTCATTAGTGATGGATCGTTACCCATTAACGATGCATAGGCTTTACCCAGAGCAATGCCAGTTCCGCCAGTTAACGTGGCGATATCGATTAGGTAATCGGGTTGATAGGTTTGCTGGGCATAATGCAATACATCCGCTAACACCATACGGCCTTCTGCGTCCGTAGTGATAATTTCCACACTGGTATTGGATAGCATAGTGACAACGTCACCAGGCTTAACGGCTTTGCCTGATGGCATGTTTTCAACTAACCCGCACAATCCTATGACGCGAATAGGTAGTTTTAGCGTAGCAATCGCATTGACTGCCCCCACGACGGCTGCTGCACCGCTCATGTCAACCTTCATTGTGCTCATATAGCGCGGTTGTTTAATGCTGATACCACCTGAATCGAAAGTGACGCCTTTGCCGACAAGGGTGATGGTTGTCTGTGCATTGGCCGGGCAATAATCCAGACACAACAGGCGCGCTTCTCGATCACTGCCTTGCGCGATACCCATCAATCCTCCAAAGCCTTGTTCAAGCATTGCTTCATCGGAGAGGTAGGATAGGCTAACGCCGTTAATGGCAAGCGCTTCAACTGCATGCACAAACGTTTCCGGGTAAAGAACATTCCCAGGCTTATTCATGAGTTCACGCGCAATCAGTTGGCTGTGAGCCAGTATTTGCCCCCGAGTAAAAGCGTCGCGGAGGAGGGGGAGTTCTGAGTGACTTGCCGCTGAATCGACTGATTTCAGTTGAAACTGTGCAACAACGGGTTGCAATAATGCGCTGGGAGTGTGGTGGTATTTATAGCGGGATAACGCGAGACCAAACGACAGCCACTGAACCCATACCTCGGTGGTGAAGCGATGAGCGACGTCATCATCAATATGCAGTGCCAAACCGTCAGCGTTTTTGAAGGTTGTGGCCATGAGATGACCAATATCCTGAATATCTGCAATGCTATATGTTGGCTGGTTGATTTCGCCATCAAAATCGAGGCAATCGCGGTTTATTTCAAGAACCTGTGCCGTCCCAACTGCCAGCCGAAGGGTTTTCTGTACCGGGTTATCGGACACATGATTGCGAGTGAATTCAAGATGTAACATTATGCGGTCCTTTTCATTGTTGTCATTTTCATGTTGCCTTTAACGCTCGTACAAATAGCAACGTACAAAGTGATTGTCTGATAGCTGAGTGGTCGGCGGTAATTGTTCGCGGCAGTTGTCCGTCGTATGGGTACAGCGCCCCGCAAAAGGACAACCCAGACTGTCTGGGGTCCACAAGGGGATTTCGCCTTTATTGCCTTTGAGCTTTTCGTGAATCGACTTCTTAGGATCAGGTACGGCAGAAACCAGTAATTGGGTATAGGGATGCTGAGGATCATGAATGATGGTTTCGGTATCTCCCCATTCAACCATGTGGCCGACGTACATGACGGCCAGATCTTCGGCAATATAGCGGGCAGTAGCGATATCATGCGTGATGTAAAGCAACGCCATACCCCGCTCGAACTTCATCTGCTCCATCAGATTGAGTACCCCGGCCCGGATTGATACGTCGAGCATTGAGGTGGGCTCATCCGCCAGTACCACTTCTGCTCCGACCGCGATATTACGGGCTAAGTTCACCCGCTGACGTTGGCCGCCGGATAGCTGGTGGGGGTATTTTGCCGCTGTTGCCTGTGGCGGGATCAGTCCCACTTGCTCCAGTAAGTAATAAACCTTTTCTTCCAGTTCTTTGGTATTGCCTTTTGTGACCTTATTGTGGATCAGTAGCGGTCTGGCAATATGATGGAAAATAGTATGGGTTGGATTGAGTGAGCCAAAAGGGTCTTGCCAGACCATTTGCACGCCCTGGCGGTAGCGCATCAGATCCTCGCCTTTGGTGATAGTGTTGATGTCGCGTCCAAAATACTCGATGGTTCCCGCCGTTGCCGGATACATTTTGGCAATCATTTTGGCGGTAGTGGATTTGCCTGAACCTGATTCGCCGACAACCGCCAAGCCCCTGCTTTTGTACATTTTGAAAGAAACATCGTTAATGGCTCGCATTTTAGGTTTCTTTAAGCTGTTACTACTAACGGCAAAGTCTTTGATCAGATGCTTACCTTCAACAATCGGAAGTCCAAGAGAATGTGTCATAGCGCCTCCGAAATAGTGCGAGGGGTGTAAAGATGGCAGTTTGATAGCCGTCCGGGTTCAATTTCGCAAAGTGTCGTTGTTTGATGAAAACAGGCATCATGTGTCTTGTTACATCGGGCCTGAAATCGGCATCCCTGCGGAATCTCTAATAAATTTAATGGATTCCCCGGTATGCCCGTTAAGCGAGTTTTAGGGCCTGTTAACGGTGGGAAGGAGCTGCCGAGCCCTTCGGTATAAGGATGGAAAGGCTTGGTCAAGATTTCCCTAGAAGGGGCCACTTCAATTAACTCACCGGAATACATGATGCCGATCCGATCGGAGAACTCGACCATCAGGGATAAGTCATGGGTGATAAATAAAATCGAAAAACCGAACTCAGCTTTCAAGGCATAGATCTTTTGCAATATTTCACGCTGAACCACCACATCTAATGCTGTTGTGGGCTCATCCATGATGATCATCTTTGGGTTCAGTGCCAGCGCAATGGCGATCACCAAACGTTGGCGCATGCCCCCCGAAAACTGGTGGGGATAATCATGTAAGCGGCTTGGATGAATATCGACAATTTCCAGTAATCCTTCAGCCCGGCGGATGGCTTGCTGACGGGTGAATGACGTATGGCGCATGATGACGTCGCAGAATTGCTCTTCCAGTGTTAATACTGGGTTCAATGCGTTCATCGCACTTTGAAATACCATCGACATTTCATGCCAGCGAAAAGCGGACATCTCAGCTTCGCTTTTGTTGAGTAGATCGCCATGATTATCGAACATGATTTCCCCCCCCGTAATGAAGGCTGGCGGCTTATGAAGGCGCATAAGCGAGAAGGCGACGGTTGATTTTCCACACCCGGATTCACCGGCAAGGCCAAATATTTCGCCTTTACCAATGTCAAAGCTGACATTGTTGACAGCGCGAATGTCTCCCGCATCGGTGATGTAATCGACGCAAAGATTGCGGATCGATAGTTGAGGATTAGGCATTATTTCTCCCCTCCTTGAGGTAGCACAATGGCTTGAGCTGCTGGTGTGGTGATAGCCGCTGGTTTCTGTGATTGTTTAGTGGCATGTTGCCAGCGGCGCATGCCTTTATGAGATCGCAATTGAGGGTTGGCAATTTCATCTACTGCAAAATTGAGTAGTGACAGGCCCAGCGCAATGAAGGTCAGCGCAAAACACGGAGTGAGAATTTCCCACCATGCGCCGACTAGCATTGAAGATGATGTCTGTACGTTATAGAGCATAACCCCCCAGCTGATTGCGTTGGGATCGCCCAGCCCCAGAAAGGAAAGACTCGCTTCTGTCATGATGGCTAACAGGACACAGCCAATGAAACTGGCCCCGACAATGGAGATCAGGTTAGGTAAAATTTCGGTTGAGATAATGCGCCACGGCGACTCGCCCAGTAGCTCGGCGGCACGAATGAATTCTTTTTCACGCAGTGATAATGTTTGTGCTCGCACAACCCGTGCCCCCCAAGCCCAGGAGGTTATGGCAATCACAACCGCAATGGTGGCAGGGCCGGCTTGACCGATGAATGCGGCGATAATAAACAGTAAGGGAAGCTGAGGCACAACCAGCATGATATTCATTGCAGCCGTCAGTACCTCATCAACGCGGCCACCAAAATAGCCAGCAGAAACACCAATAAAGGTGGCCAAGAAACAGACCATAATGCCAGCGCCAAAGCCAACTGCTAACGAAGTGCGCGTGCCGTAAACTAATTGTGACCATATATCTCGGCCCATTCGCGAGGTACCTAACACGTGATCGGCTTTTTTAGACATCAGCAGGGTACGTTTATTGGTTGCTAAGTGGGTAGCGATCCAACCATCAGGATCTTGTTGCGCCGCTTTTACAACAAAAGCCGGGTATTCGTGGGGATTGCCAGTACCAACATCCGGCGCGTGTTTAGTTAACAATGGGGCGAAAAGTGCGATCACAACAAAAACAAGCAGAATACACAGTCCGGCCAATGCCTTGTGGTTACGGGTTAATAAGGTCATTAAAGCGTTCATATTACTTGTCTCCATTACGTAGGCGAGGGTCTAAGAAGACAATTAAGATATCGGCCATAAAGTTGAAGAACAGCATGAATAATGTCATCAGCAACAACTGACCTTGTAATACTTGATAGTCACGGGCATGAATCGCATTCAATAACACGGTACCAAGGCCGGGGTAGTTGAAAATCATCTCAACAATAAGCTGGCCACTGATCGCGGTTCCTAACGCCATTGACAGGGCAGTGACGCTCGGCAACATAGCGTTACGTGCCGCGTAATTAAAGACGACACGGTTCTCACTTAGCCCTTTGGCCTTGGCCATGGTGATGAAGTCTTCATTGAGCAGGTTGATCATGTTGTTACGCATGTTGATCAAGAACCCGCCAATTTGTGACAGAGTGGCACAAAGTAGCGGTAGCGCCGCGTGATACAGCACATCTTTGTAGAACGCCCAGCTTGACCAGTCTGGCGTTGTGCCAGAGGTATATGCGTTACCGGTTGGGAACCATTCCAGGCCAATGGCAAACGTAAACATTACCAGCATGGCCACAACCACAGAGGGAATAGATTGAATGACTAACATACTTGGTGAAATAAAGGCATCATAAGTACTACCGCGACGCCATGCCGCAAAAATACCGAGAACCGAACCAATACAAAAGGAAAGAATAACCGCAGTGCCAGTTAAAAATAATGACCAGCCAATAGCGCCACCCAGTAATTCATTGACTGATATGGGATAGAACTTAATTGAAGTTCCCCAATTAAAAGTGAATATATTACCAAGATAAGTAAAGTACTGTTCATATAATGGTGCATCGACAAAGCCCAGTAATTTTCTCATGGCATCTATGCGTTCAGGGCTAACATACGTCATTGCGTTAGCAAACATCATCGTCACCGGATCGCCTGGCATGGCACGTGGTAAAATAAAGTTAAGCGTTGCTGCAAAGAGCAAGGCAAAAAAATAAAACAGAAGTCGGCGGGAAAAAAAAGCCATAGTTGTGTACCTGAAAAGAATAAAAGAAAAAAGCAAACCCCTAACAATGCGGAGATAGGGCTATCTCCGCATTGTTATTATTTAATAACGGTCAGTTGTTATGTTCTAGGTTTTAAATCAAGTACGTGAAGCAACCGCTCTGGCACGCCAGACCAAGAGAGTGGGCGACCTTTCGGGTTATTTTCATTCCACCAACCGGTAAATCGGGTTTCATTAAATTGGTAGACGTCGACACCAGACATGACGGGAATGGTCACTTGGTTTTCGGCAATGATTTTTTGAATTTTATGGGCAATCGCTTTTTGCTCGTCAATGTCGGCGGTTTTATAGAAGCTGTCCAGCAGTGCATCAAGCTCGGCATTTTTGAAGAAATGCATCGCGAATCGCGGCATATTGCCACCTTCCTGATTACGTGAATGATAGCCACTGTTCCAGTAACGGTGTGGATCCGCACCATTAAAATAGTTTGTGTAGGCGACATCATAGGTTCCCGATACCATCGCTTTGTTGTATACCGCAAAATCTGACGTTCGCGCGGTGGCATTGATGCCCACAGCATGCAATTGTTCGACCCCTAGTTGTACCGTGTTGTTGAAATCGGTCCAGCCATTTGGGGATTGCACTTCAAGTAAGATTTTTTTGCCTGTCGGTGTTTCGACAAAACCGTCGCCGTCAATATCTTTAAATCCTGCTTTTTCAAGTAAAGCCTTTGACCCATCAACGTTATAGGTGTTGAAGCCTTTGTATTTGTTGTAGATATCTTTATCTGCCCAAAATTCAAAGACTTTTCCAAGACCAGAAGCATAATCATTGACCACGCCATTACCATAGAATGCAATATCAATGATTTTCTGGCGGTCGATCGACATGGAGAGTGCACGACGGAAATCAAGGTTATTAATGGCTTCATTATTGCCAGGTTTTGGCGACTTAAAGTTAAGCATAAATGCCTGAGCACTGGCAGCAGGATACCAGTATTTATGGTTTGGATTGCGCGCGGCATAGGTACTGTCAATGTCGGGAATAAATGCGGCAGACCAGTCAAGTTCTGACTTAATGATACGGCTGAGAAGCTGATCATTATTGGCAATTTGCGGAACACGCAGACAATCGACCTCTAGATTATCATTATCCCAGTAATGTGGGTTTCTGCATTGAATATAAAGCTGCGGAGTGAATGTATCTATTTCAGTGAAAGGGCCTGAGCCGATTGGTGTGTCATTAGCAAAGCTCTCTGGTTTATCAATGTGTTGCCAGATATGTTTGGGTACGACTGGTACCGTTGAGATCTCATAAGGGAGGTTTGAATTGGCTTCAGTGAGATCAAAAATGACCGTGTTATCTTTTTGGCGGACGTCTTTTAACCAGCGATTGATGCCGCGTGGGTCTAGTTCGGGTTTGGCTTTAATGAGATCAAATGAATAAACCACATCTGCCGCTGTGAACGGTTTGCCATCAGACCATTTGACGCCTTCACGGATCTCAAAGGTGACTTGGGTTAGATCGTCTGACATATAGTAATTCTTGGCCAAACGCATCACTGGTTTATTACCGTGCATTTGATTAAAAATCACAAGCGGTTCATAGACGAAATCAGTAGTCGTTCGCAAGTTTGTGGCTAGATAGGGATTGAAGTTACGAATCATTGTGGGATAAAAATCAGAGACAATGGTGAGCTGATTTCTTTCCGCAGCAATTACACCTTGAGATGACAGGGCTGCCATAATAATCAATGCTAAACGATGTTTGGTATTGAAACTCATCTTTATTCCTTACCTGTAGTTGGTCGCCAGTTTTTACAATAACGGAATGCTAAGTTTCGTAAAATTAAATGTTTAAATGATGATATTTATCGTGTTATTTATAGTAAATAACAACGCGCATCTATCAATAACATGAAGCCATGAACATACATACAACGATTTATTATCGTTGAACAATAAAAAAGCTTTACGGCTCAAAATATTACTTTATATGTTTATGTCGAAAAATATGTTTTCGATTATTGGCTGTTAATATCACGACTACGATTAATTCCGTTTAATTGTATTGATGTGAACTTAGTGTAGTATGCATTTTGTTTAATTAGGAGTGGATAAAAGTGACGATAGCTGGACTATTGTATCGGTGCGGTGAATTTGTGACGTGGTTAAAATAGTCTTAATATCGAGTAGTAAGAAGGGGGGCGAGTATGATTTCGATATCAGATGTTAAAAAAACCGATATTACTAAAAGTAACATCGGTTTTAATATTTTTCCTGATTTAACAAAACCATTTTCCAGCTGAATGGTTTTCACTAAATATCAGCGATAGGTCTTAATCCCCACTCAGCCCAATAAGTGCTTCCTGAGTGTCGGTTAAGCCTTTGTTCATTGTATCTAGCCCAAGCTCTTTGCGTGCCTCTTCGGCAGACATACCAAGATGACAGCGTAAAATATCAATCGCTACTTGGTAGTTATCATGGTCAGCCATCATTCCTCCTTGATAATTCAATCAGGTACTGCTCATTCCGTTCCTAATGACAATAATGGAACTCTTAGCAATATGCAATAAGACTAAAGTCTAAATATCGCCAATAGGGATATACCCTGTGATCTCAAGGTGCACATTTGGGTGCACTCATAGTGGTTTCAAGTCAGGGGGATTCCTGTCCGGTATTCCCCTGATTTGAATACGCTGAGAGCGCAATGGCTCAAGCATCTGAGGTTATTTGGTATACATCATGAAACGTAACAATTTATCCCTTTCACTTGATTTTAATTTCAACGACCATACTTATTACCCGAGGTATACTCAAACTATTGATACAAGGCTATACCATGTACATAGCAAGTTATGCTCGCTGATAGGTATCATTTGAGGTAGCTATAATAAGGATGCCAAGCAGGCATAGAGACATCATGGTAAGTATCAAGAGTGGTTGCGGAGATACTGGGGTTAACTTTTATTCTTTCTGGAGCAAGCATAAAATATGAAGCGTATTGCATTGTTTTTGGCCACTAACCTAGCGGTATTGCTGGTATTTAGTGTTGTCCTGAATGTGATCTATGCGGTTACAGGGATGCAACCTGGCAGCCTTTCTGGTTTATTGGTGATGGCTGCATTGTTTGGTTTTGGTGGTTCATTGATTTCGCTGTTCATGTCGAAGTCTATGGCATTGCGTTCTGTTGGCGGCATGGTGATCGAGCACCCTCGTAACGAAACAGAGCATTGGTTGATGGCCACAGTGAGCCGTCAAGCACAGCAGGCAGGTATTGGCATGCCAACAGTTGCTGTGTATGACTCGGGTGATATGAACGCCTTTGCGACGGGTGCAAAGCGCGATGATTCATTGGTCGCCGTGTCGACAGGTCTACTTCAGAGCATGACGCGTGATGAGGCTGAAGCCGTACTGGCTCATGAAATTAGCCATATCGCTAACGGTGATATGGTCACTATGACCTTGATGCAAGGCGTCGTGAATACTTTTGTTATTTTTGTCTCTCGTTTGGTTGCTGGTGTTATCAGTGGGGTGAATAACAATGATGAAGAAGGTGAAGGTGGCAGTTATATGACCTACTTCATTGTTTCTTCAATCATGGAGATACTGTTTGGTTTCCTCGCCAGTATTCTCACCATGTGGTATAGCCGCCATCGTGAATTTAACGCGGATGCCGGTTCTGCTCACTTGGTCGGCAAAGAAAAAATGATTGCCGCACTTGAGCGTTTGAAAATGAGCCATGAATCAGAGCTTGAAGGGTCGATGCTGGCTTTTGGTATCAACGGCAAGAAGTCACTATCAGAGCTCTTTATGACTCACCCGCCGCTAGACAAGCGTATTGATGCTCTCCGCCGAGGTGAGTACTTGTAAGCCCACGCTTATTTATGCCAAATAAAGCCCTCAGTCATTAGACTGAGGGCTTTTTTTATACGAGATGATTAAGTGTTTAGCAAACTCAAGCAAACTCAAGCAACCGCAAGCTGACGATTTATCGGACGATCATCAATAGGCAGATGGATGAGCGCAGCCAGAAAAGCGAGCACAACAGTTGACCACCAAATGGGTTCATAGCTACCATAATAGTCGTAGATACGACCGCCAACCCAAGCGCCTAGAAAGCTGCCTACCTGATGGGTCAGGAAGACTAAACCATATAGGGTTGAGAGGTAGCGAGCACCAAAGATCTGACGAACCAATCCGGATGTGAGAGGAACGGTCCCCAACCAGCAAAAACCAATGGCACCACCAAATATTGCGGCAGTGTTAGTTGTGACGGGTAACAACACAAAGCTTGCAATCACAACAGTACGTACCAGATACAGCGATGTCATGACATAGCGTTTATCGAACTTGTCTCCCATGACCCCCCAGAAGTAACTGCCGAAAATATTAAAGATCCCGACGTAGGCCAATGCCATCGCGGCAGTTGCTGCTGGTAGCCCCTTATCAGCAAGATAACTGGGTAGGTGAGTGGCAATAAACATGACGTGGAAACCACAAACAAAGAAGCCAAGGTGAATAAGCCAATAGCTACGGTTATGAAAGGCCTCATGAAGGGCCTCACGTAATGTTTGGTTTTCGTCAGTCGCTTTTACTTGTCCTTTACTGGCGTTGGCATTCATGAAACAAGAGAAAGCTAAGATCAAGCCACATAGCATAGCAAATACTTGTAGCGCTACCTGCCAGTTGAATTCGCTTAGTAAGTATTGTGCGCCAGGAATCACGGCAAACATACCAAATGATCCCGCAGCTGTGGTGAGTCCGAATGCTTTGGCAGTATGCTCAGCAGGAACAACACGGGCAACGGCACCAAGGACAATAACATAACTGGTTGCACTCAGGCCTAAACCGATCAAAGCACCGAGCGACAAGTAAAGCCAATCCGCTTGTGTTGAGATAGAGGTGAGATACAAACCTAGGCCATAAGCGATAGCCCCCATCCAGATCACTTTTCTGGCCCCCCAGCGATCAGCTGCCATGCCTACAAACGGTTGGAATAGACCAAAAAGGAGGTTTTGTAAGGCAATAGCAAGGCTAAAAAATTCACGACCAGTATCAAAGTGCGTTGAAATTGGCATCATAAAAATGCCGAATGATTGCCTGATCCCTAGGCTGATAATTAATGTTCCAATTCCCATCCATACCAGAAGGGGAAAACGAAAAATGCTCATGGTGATTAAAGTCCAGAATGATTAGGGCTTGTTGAGTTTTGCTGATGGCAACCGCCGCTCATCGCATGCTCTGCTAACGCGTCAAGCAAGGGTTGGCAGTGATGGACACCAACCAGAGTGATCATTAGTAAGATCCCCATACGAAACAGTTGAGCAGGGAGAGATTGCGAGAACATAAGTACCTCAAGGCATAAAAAGAGCGGGCGATAATAGTGGAACTAAGGTCATGACTCAAATGAGCAATACTCAAAGATACTATGCGTAAAACGCATAAATACGGAGTGTTGAGTGTAATGCGCTCAGTGCGAATAGAGAGGGGGCAATTTGATCAAGAATGGCACAAGAAATGGTGATTTCAGGTATCAATAAAAGACAAAAAAGCCAGCTTCTATGAAGCTGGCTTTACAGTGATTTGAACTGGGTTAAGCCTAGCACTAGGCGAATGGGTACCAGAACAGCTGTTCCGATTGGTAACGGTTGACCAAACCAAGAGTGAGAACGATGGCAATCAATGCTAATACAGCAAAATCAGCTTTAGTCATTGGTTTTAAGCTGTACCAGGTACGCTGCTTATGGCGGCCAAAGCCGCGTAGCGTCATCGCATTAGAGATCACTTCTGCTCGGTCTAAACTTGAGAAAATCAATGGGCCTAGAATTTTGGCAACGTTCTTGATCCGAGTGAAAACCGGAGCATTTTTAGAAATATCAACGCCGCGAGCCTGTTGAGCATGCATAATATTAATAAAATCTTTGGTGACTTCCGGAAGATAGCGTAGCGTCAGACTAACCGCGTAAGCGATACGGTAGGGCACCCCGAGTTTGTTCAGACTGGCTGAAAACTCTGTTGGATGGGTCGTAAACACAAACACTAACGCAATCGGGAACATGCTGAAATATTTCAGCGTCACAGTCAGCAGATAAAACAGGGTTTCACTGGTCAGTGAGTAATTTCCCGGAAGCGATAGTAGTACGGTTTCGCTGCCCATGTACTCAGTGCCTTGCTGTGGCGCGATCATGAACATGAACAGCGCATTTAACGTCAGCACGCTGACCGTGCCCACCATAAGCGGCTTATAGAGTGCAAACGGGACTTTAGATAGGCGTAGCAGCGCGAACCCCACCAAGATTAGAACGCAAATCACTCGAATATCAAACGTGATCAGTACCATTGTTACCCAAGCCATGAAAAGAACAAACTTGGTGATACCATTTAACGCGTGAAGCGGAGAACCGGTATTCACATAACTGATACCGAATTTTATTTTATTTGTTTTCATTATTGTTCACTTGCCTCATGGTCGATGAAGCAACGGATAAAGTTGTCAATACGCTCAATGCCTAGCTTATGAGCCAGTGTATAAAGGCTGGTTACTGTGAGATTTGCTTGCTCCAGCAGGGCTGGTTGGCTGAATACCGCATTGACGGGCTCATCGGCCAATAGTTTGCTGTCAGCGATAACAATGGCACGGTCGGTGTACTCAAGTACCAAATGCATATCGTGCGAGATGATCAGGATAGTGATCCCTAGCGTTTTATTGAGTTCGCGAATGAAACTCATCATTGTGGTGTAATGATGGTAATCCTGCCCCGCAGTTGGCTCGTCTAAAATCAACAGCTGTGGCTCTAAGATCAACATTGTTGCAATGGTAACGCGTTTCTTCTGACCATAGCTCAGGGCATCAATAGGCCAGTGGCGGTAACGACCAAGCCCACATAGCTCTAGTGTCGCGAGTACTTTCGTTTCAACTTCTGCTTCTGGTACACCACGATTACGCAGGCCTGATGCCACTTCATCGAAAATCATATGGTGAGAAATCATATGATTAGGATTTTGTAAAACGATACCGATGTTTTGGCTGCGTTCAAAAATAGAATGCAGGGTCAGGTCTTCACCGTTGAAGTGAATGCTGCCGCTATCTGGTTCTAGCACCCCCATAATCAAGCGGGTGATAGTGGATTTGCCTGAGCCGTTTTTACCTAAAATTGAAACAAATTCACCTTTGTGAACGGTAAAGCTCACGTCATCCAACGTCATGCGCAGATCGTCATAGGAATAACTGAGGTTATTTACATCAAGTAATGGCTCGGCATGTACCGTACGCGGATAAGCGTCTTTCTGCTGATACCAATCCATTATTTGTGGTTTGAAAGTATCAAGGTGCATTTGTGACAAGTATGCAGGATGATCGGCTTCAGTGACGGTGCACCCTGCTGCTTTTAACGCGGAAAGGTAGAGTGGTTCACGGATCCCGTGCTGAGATAACAGTGGGCTGGCTAGTAGTTGGTCCGGCGTCATGTTCGCCACAATTTCACCACGCTCCATCATGATCACTCGATCGACATGGCAGTGCAGAACATCTTCAAGGCGGTGCTCGATAATCACTACTGTTTTGCCTGTCTCGCGATGCAGACGGTCAATGATCTCGATCGTTGATTTGCCGGTCTTGGGATCCAAGCTAGCAAGCGGTTCATCAAACAGTAAAATATCGACATCGTCGACCATTACGCCAGCCAGAGAAACACGCTGCTTCTGGCCGCCACTGAGATCAAACGGTGACAGGTGCAGCATATCATCCAGATCAAGCATTGCGGCGGTTTCTTCAACGACACGGTGCATTGCGCCGGGTGGGATCATCTGGTTTTCGAGTGCGAAGGCAATGTCTTCACCAATGCTCAGTCCGACGAATTGACCATCTGTATCTTGCAGTACGGTTCCAACCAAGTTAGTACATTGGTTTAAATCCATTTTTTGGGTGTCATTACCATTAATTGTCAGTGACCCGGTGATGTCACCTTTTACAGCAAATGGGATGAGTCCATTCAAACATTGACCAAGGGTAGACTTACCACTACCACTTGGGCCAACGATGACAACCTTTTCGCCTTTCTCGATCGTTAAATTGATGTTCTTCAGGGTGGGTTGTTCCAACGCCCAGTATTTGAACGAGAAATTAGAAAACGTAATTGTCATGCTTTAATAAGCCTCTTTCAGGTTGTAGCTTTGTTGATTGCGCTTCGCAACCGAAGTGAGAATGAAATGACCTACAATCGCGATCAATAGGGTATTACCTGCGGCGATAATCGTGAGCTGAACTAGCACTTTGGTGAAGGGTTCTGCGTAGAGAATCGCATCAAGAAATGCCGAGCAGCCGTAACCAACCACATTGCCGACGAAGGCAAGAAAGACAAATAGGCAGAAATCAAACGTTGAGAACTGGCCTTTTTCAATGCGCTGTTTGGTGAGTTTGGGGTATAGGCCAATAACGAGGCCAACGATGCCAGAGCCGATCACCCAGGTGATCCAGACTCCCCATCCTGCAAACAGGTCGGTAACCCAGTGACCGATAAAGCCAACAAGAAAGCCCACAAGTGGACCAAAAAGAACGCCGAACAAGGCCAATACAGCCATTGCAGGTTTTAACGTGGTATTTGCAAAGACAGGAATACCGAACATAGGCAAACCGCCTATTCCATACAGGGCTGCACCGATTGCGATGAGCACAACTGTCTTAGCCGAGAGATTCATGACATAACCTTTATATAGCACTTATGGGTATTTGCGTGTTACTGCCCACCGCGGGCTGTTTTGCTTTACAACAATCCATTGTAAACCCAGAACATCATTGGTTTTGTTCTGGTTGCAAATATCCATTTTGAGCAAGAACAGTTATGCCGGTAGGCACAGAGCGCGCAATAATACACGAAGCAATTAAAGAAAGGAAACCTTTACTTCTAGACGTCTAACTCTTAACCACGTCATGTTTCTTTTACTCAAGTAAGAGAACAATTGAGAAACATTGGCATGAAAATGCGAATGTATGGTTCTGTAAGAAAGATAGCTGCTTGTGTCTTTATAATTGTGCAATGTTGAGTGATAATGTAGGTAAAGGTAGTTAGTTGTAAGACACTTGTTTTATGTTGATTTTAGGATATGGCAATGAAGCAGATGATTAACGTCAGCTAACGTAACCTTGGTTTTTTGCTGGTTGGTTACGAGTAAGAAGGCCTTAGGATTAAGGGTGTTTACACGGAATAGTCAGTAAAGTGATTTTTTAACAAAAACAGCGAATTGGATGATTTGTTTATTAACAGGTGATTCCATTTGTAAATGTTGCACTCTCTGCTTTATTTTTTAGAATTTATAGTAAATACTGCTGTTCGTGGGTGCTTTATTTCGAAGCATGTAAAATATGAATCATCCCTATTTTGTCAAGCCTTAACTTGAATTGAAAACTTGCGCTGATACACAGAATCTTCATGAGTTCTGATAGGAAGTTAGGGTAAAATTGGGTACTATCAGTAGTAGCTATCCCGCCATATCGGCTGGGTGCAGAGCCAAATCATATTGGAGATACAGCTTGATTAATGTATTCCTTGTAGATGATCACGAACTGGTTCGCACAGGGATCCGACGCCTTCTAGAAGATGTCCGTGGTATAAAAGTGGTAGGGGAAGCCGACAGTGGTGAAGACGCCGTAAAGTGGTGCCGTAATGAACATGCGGACATCATCCTTATGGACATGAATATGCCGGGTATCGGTGGCCTTGAAGCGACACGTAAGATTCTACGCTTTAGTCCAGATGTGAAGATTATTGTTCTGACCATTCATACCGAAAACCCGTTCCCAACAAAAGTTATGCAAGCAGGTGCTGCTGGTTATTTAACTAAAGGTGCGGGGCCTGATGAAATGATGAACGCTATTCGAATGGTTCATAGTGGACAACGCTATATTTCACCTGAGATCGCACAGCAGATGGCATTGAGCCAGTTTGCACCTAATTCTGAAAACCCATTTAGAGATCTCTCTGAACGTGAATTACAGATTATGATGATGATCACTAAAGGTCAGAAGGTTACCGATATTTCGGAGCAATTAAGTCTGAGTCCTAAAACGGTGAACAGCTATCGTTATCGTCTTTTTAATAAGTTAGATATCAGTGGTGATGTCGAACTGACTCATCTTGCAATCCGCCACGGAATGTTAGACGCAGAGACGTTGTAGTGTCAGAGTTGTTTGACGCAAAAAGTTTTCTAAAAACAGTGACTCACCAGCCAGGCGTCTACCGGATGTATGACGTGGCTGGTGAGGTTATCTATGTTGGTAAGGCGAAAGATCTTAAAAAACGCCTTGCCAGCTATTTCCGCATGAATGTCGTTGGTGAGAAAACCCGAGCTTTGGTGAAAAATATAGCCAAAGTGGATGTGACAGTTACCCACACTGAAACAGAAGCGCTCATCCTCGAACACAACTACATCAAGTTGTATCTGCCAAAGTACAATGTGTTGTTGCGTGATGATAAATCCTATCCTTATATATTCCTGAGTAATGCTAACCATCCTCGTTTAAGTCTTCATCGTGGTGCTAAAAAACGGAAAGGCGAATACTTTGGCCCTTATCCTGATGGTGGCGCGGTTAGAGAAAGCTTGCATTTACTCCAGAAAATATTCCCTATTCGCCAGTGTGAAGACTCTGTCTATGCTAATCGTAGTCGTCCGTGTCTGATGTACCAGATTGGTCGTTGTCTTGGTCCTTGTGTCAAAGGCCTGGTGACGGATGCCGACTACCAAGAGCAGGTAAGCTATGTCCGTTTATTCTTAAAAGGCAAAGACAGGGCCGTGATCAGTTCACTGGTCGAAAAGATGGAGCAGGCTAGCCAGCAATTGGCCTTTGAGAAAGCCGCAGCGTATCGAGATCAGATCCAAGCCTTACGACGGGTGCAAGAGCAACAATTTGTCAGTCATGACAGTGATGATGACTTGGATGTGGTTGGTATTGCACACGACAATGGCATGGCATGTATTCATGCACTCTATATTCGTCAGGGTAAGATCTTGGGTAGCCGCAGTTATTTCCCTCGAATGCCTGTTGATGCTGACTTAACCGAAGTCTTATCAAGTTTTGTGACTCAGTTCTACCTTAACCAAGCTGAAGGGCGGGTGATCCCCTCTGAAATTGTATTAGGGGAGTCGTTAGGCGAAGAGCAAGACGTGATTGCTGAAACTCTGTCAGAACTAGCCGGTCGTAAGATCAGCATAAAAGTGAATACTCGGGGCAACAAAGCTAAATTCCAGCGATTGGCACAAACCAATGCCCGCACCGCATTGGTCAGTAAGCTAAACCACAAGATGACGATACACCAGCGTTTTACTGCGTTGCGTGAAGCACTACACTTGAACACCCTAACTCGAATGGAGTGTTTTGATATTAGCCACACGATGGGGGAGAAAACGGTCGCATCTTGTGTGGTGTTCAATCAGGATGGACCATTGAAGCAAGAATATCGGCGGTATAACATCACCGGTATTACGGGAGGGGATGATTATGCTGCTATGGCGCAAGTACTTGAGCGTAGATACCGTTCTCAAATCGACCCAGACAAAATTCCTGATATTATTTTTATTGATGGGGGTAGAGGTCAGCTCTCAAGAGCGTATGATGTAGTACATCCGTTGATGGCTGAATGGCCAAAGCGGTCGATACTCATCGGGGTTGCCAAAGGAACGACACGCAAACCTGGTTTAGAAACCCTGATAATGACAACTGGTGAAGAATTTTCGATGCCTTCTGACTCACCCGCTTTGCACTTGATCCAGCATATTCGGGATGAGAGCCACAATCACGCAATTAGTGGCCATCGTGCGCAGCGGGCAAAGGTAAGAAAGCGCAGTGCATTGGAAGATGTCGAAGGTGTAGGTCCGAAACGTCGACAGGCGTTGCTTAAATTTATGGGTGGTTTACAAGAACTGAAAAAAGCAAGTAGAGAAGAAATCGCCAAAGTGCCCGGTATCAGTAAGGCGTTGGCTGATAAAATTTATGACGCGCTGCAACACTAGCTGTGTAGCCAGACAAAAATTCAAACAAAGAATTATTATTTATGCGTTTATCAATTCCGAATATCTTAAGTTTCATACGGCTATTGCTCATCCCATTCTTCGTAATTGCCTTTTATTTGCCGTATAGCTGGTCACCCTTTGCTGCCGCGTTGATCTTCTTTATTGCAGGTGCTACCGACTGGTTCGATGGTTACCTTGCGCGAAAACTTAACCAGACAACCCGTTTTGGTGCCTTCATTGATCCCGTTGCCGACAAGGTATTGGTAGCAACGGCCATGGTAATGGTTGTTGAACATTATCATTCGGTTTGGATCACGATTCCTGCTATTACCATGATTGGTCGTGAAATTATTATTTCCGCGCTACGTGAGTGGATGGCTGAGCTGGGTAAACGCTCCAGTGTCGGGGTTTCTTGGGTGGGTAAAGTGAAAACGGCCGCTCAGATGCTAGCGTTGTTACTGTTATTGTGGCACCCGATGGAATGGGTGACTGTTATTGGCTATATTGCGCTCTATGTCGCGATGATCTTGACCTATTGGTCAATGTATATCTACCTGCGTGCTGCGAAAGATGACCTGTTTCATGCTGATCACATGTAGATTGCGATAACTTGGCTCGATAGAAAAAGCGGCGCATTTTAAATGCGCCGCTTTTTTTATCACTGGTTGAGTGAAGGTGATGTGTGATAATCGCCCGGTAAGAACGCGTGTTGATCAGGGTGTTTGGTTTTTAACCGGTTGAATCAAAAAACTAAATTTTAGTATTGACGAAAATTTAGAATCCGTTAAAGTACATCTCGTTCTCACGGCAAAGGTCGTTGAGGATATGTGTGCCCTGGTGGTGAAATTGGTAGACACAAGGGATTTAAAATCCCTCGACGTTCGCGTTGTGCCGGTTCAAGTCCGGCCCGGGGCACCATTTAAAATGCGACACTAGCTCAGTTGGTAGAGCGCAACCTTGCCAAGGTTGAGGTCACGAGTTCGAACCTCGTGTGTCGCTCCAAAAAAGGCGCGTTGGCAGAGTGGCTATGCAGCGGATTGCAAATCCGTGTACCTCGGTTCGACTCCGGGACGCGCCTCCATTCTCTTATCATTAGCTTTATGCCTTATTGATAATGAGAAATAAAATCACCAGCTACGGCTGGTTTTTTTATGCCTGAAATTTGAGATGATCGTGAATTGTTGATGTCGCGTTATGGCGATTCAAGCTCAGACTGGGATATCCTAAATGAGGCACTGCCTCAGTAGGTAGAGCGCGACAATCATGAAAATACCATCATGCCAAGGTTGTGAGGTTACGCCTAGCTCCTCGAGGCGCCTCCATTCTTTTATCATTAGGTTTATAACTTATTGATAATGAAAAATAAAATTACCTGTAGTGGTCAACTGAAATTGGCCACGGTTTTAGAGTTTTCCCAGTACAACCGCTCTGATTCATTGGGCGTAAGGCCACCGTTATATTGATGCGGCCTGAGTTGGCTGTAGTATCCAATAATATATCGAATGATCTGTTGCTGAGCCTCGACAAAACTACGATAACCCACCGGAGGTATCCATTCTGTCTTCAAACTTCTAAAGAAGCACTCCATGGGTGCATTATTCCAACAATTTCCTCGTCGAGATAAGCTTTGTTTTATTTGATAACGCCACAGTAATTGCCGATATCAGCTTTTGGATTTTCGGTTGATATTAATCTATTTTCGCTAGGGTTTAATTGTGAAGCTGGTTATGTTAAACAAGCAGTATGGGGAAATGGTAAATTTACGTATACAAAAGGTTTTTATATATCATATTCTAAAAATTATTTTGATTTTGATTTTGATTTTGATTTCAGTGCTGATGTGGGAGTTTATAATTTACAAAATCTCAATTGTTTTTTTCCCTGAGACAGAGATCGCATTAGGAAATAATTTTCTCACTGGAATCGTGACGAACCCTCAAGTCGATAACATGTTAACGAGCCCTAGTGATCATCTGTATGGTATGGTATGGAAGGTGGGATGTCACTGTTTCCATATGGCTGATACATTTACCGCTTCCACGAGATTTACATGGACGAGTAATAATCTGTATGATTAAAATTAAAAAATTATCCTCAACAACTGCATATTGGTTAATAAAAATTGCAATTTTTTTGGGTATAAGTGCTGTGGCTATTGTTAATGTTGTTTGGTTTTTAAGTTACATGTTTAGTGATGATTTGAATTTTAAGTTAATGTTTGAGAAGGATTTATTAACATTTATACTTGGTGACGTTCTATATTTTACCCTAATAGTATTTTGGCTTAAGGTGTTGGCTCGTTTATCAAGCGTATCAATATACTCTGATTATATTGATATAGATGGAGACAAATTTCCATTAATCATGGTGAGTGAAATACGCGAAATTTCACTGTCTACCGTGTTCATATGTAAGTTCAGTATTAATGATAAATCATATTATTTCTTACCCTACTCTTGTAAAGGGCATCCGTTGTCTGCATGGTTCAAATATAGTTGTAACTTGAAGCATAAAAACATAATTGAATTTAAGGAGATTGTTGACAGAAAGCGCAGTGCGGAAAAATAATAAATTGACACCCACATTTTGTTTATGGATTTGTAACTGGTATAAAAACGACAGAAACTGTCAATGTGACTGTTGTGAAAACCATTACTCGGACATATGATGTATATAGTCAGAAAACCAAATATTTTCCTTCAACAAATGAGACTTACAGAATGGGAGAAATAGTAAAAACTGGCCGAAAAATCTCATATACTACTACGTTTGAACGTTATAGAACGAAGATGAACGTACGTGAATTATGATTTAAGCCAAATGTTATTAATGCGCTTATATCACCTCCATCAAAATATCAAAGTGTAATATCAAAATGGTGAAAATTATTCTATTAGCATTGTTTTTGTTGTGCCCATATTCATATGCTGAAAGTATGTTTCTTAAACAAGAAAAACTCTTAGAGGTGTTTGATTGTCAGAATACCAGCAAAATAATTTTTTTGAATGGGCTGAGTTTTATTTAAAGTATAATTTATATATATTTAATTTTATGGTTGAAGTTACTGATAAGAACCTCAATGGAATGACGATTGAAAATTATGTTTATAACACTATGGGGCCTCTATTAGCAACGTTCACCCTAGATCAGCTAGATTTTATGGGGTAGAGCCAATTATGAGGAAACTGATTGACGAAAGTAAATATAATGCATCAAATATTATTTTTGGTATGACGAGAAAATATAATGGTAATACTTATGCGAGTTATGTAAGAGTAAGTAATAATGGCCTGATTACTTTGAATTCGAATGTTGAAAGATCAAACGTAAAACCTGTCAAATTGCTTACTAATGCTTGTGATACGATTAAAAACGTCTTCGGAGAGTTAACAGATGAGCAATTATATGAATACTGTGATTTTGGTATAATTAAATGATTAAATATATAGAAATCAGGTCGTTTGAATTTTGGATAATGGCTTGAGATGCGAAAAAAATTCATTGAAGAAAAAGGGAATTGGAAAAAATATTGATGGGTCATCATCAGCTAAGCCGCCTGAGATATCAGAAAAAAATAGGTCGTTCAAAGTCTTTAGTTCGTGGTGAGGCGGCAGATTTAAATGGTATATCTCGTAGGATAAATGATCTAGATGGACATGAGATTGACTGTGATTTTGAGTGTATGTCAAGTTTCAGACAGGAGGCCAAGAAATTATCACAAAGTCAATCGCTTACTTATAATCAGCGTAAGTATTATATTGCAAAGCAGACGCTATATTCAGAACAGTTAGGTGAGTTAGCTGCTGAAGGATACATGAAAAAACAGTATCCTGGAGCGACACGTTTAAAGAGTGATTATCCTGATTCAGGCATGAAGAAAAATCAGTTTGATCAGATCTGGCAAACTGCAGACGGTAAGCTTATTATAGTTGAAGCAAAAGGTGGTACCGCTACATTAGGAACTCGTACGGTAACTAGTATCAATAAGCGAGCCGAGCAAGGAACACCTGAGTATAAAGATAGTATTATTGATGCAATGGAAGATTGGTATTTACGTAATCGCAAAAAAAAAGATAGTGAGGGAATGCGAAAATTTATGCAGACACTAGACTTACTGCAAAAAATAGTAATAATTTGGATTACATAGTAGTTAGACAACCTGTAAGACAAAGTACTGGGCAAGTTGCTGATAGAATCATTATAGAAAAATACAATATAAACCGAGGTAAATCGTGATTAAATTTAAACACCATATTCATGATGTTCCTTCAGAACCTATGGCTTGGATGGAGGAAGATTATGATCGTCATCATACATTTTCAAAATCAGATATTGAAAAGTTTCACTTAGGATTATCGACAGTTATTGAAAAATCATTATTGCATAAATTATTTGTTAGGGGGTGTTTATTGAACAAACCAAAGCGGCAGATAATTCGTCACTTATATGATTATCTTCAAGCTATTATGATAGAATTGCAGCCTTATATTAACAAAAGAAGTAATGATGCTGTGTTTTTTCGTGACAAAACAGTGTTGAATAAATCCACCGTATTACATAAGCTCTATTTTTCAACATGGGCTCAGGCTTTTTATACTACACTAATATTACGTGATCCTTTTGATCAATTAAAATATCTAATCTCAATTGATGAAAGTTGTTTTGTAGTGAATGTTAATGCTGGCGAGAATGATATTGATCTTGTTTTATACCGTCTTTTCCAAGGTTTTTTCGGCCAAGGCAAAAAAGAGTTAAGAACACTCATTGGCGATGTGATTGAGTTTTCTGCACCTGAGTTTGTGGGTGACGACGAAGCGCAGGATTTTGTTAATTATCTCTACCTACCGCTAGCTGAAATGTTGGTATACACCCACTCTAATGATCGTGTGATAAAGTACCCACAAAAACTGTTGTTTGCGCTAGAGTCTCATCGTTCTTATTACACGGAGATTACTGGTGATGAAAATAAGGTTTGTAGTATATGGGGCTGGTTATCATTAGGTATTACAGCACTTGCAGCACATGCATATGATGTTTTTGGTTTAGAATCTGACGTTGATACTGAATATATGCCGCTGTGGTTGGTGAAAGGAGAGTTTCCATCTTACAATGAAGCGTTCCCTGAATTAATAAGTAATGATCAACCGCAATATAAAGATTTTATGTTCACTTCATCATGTGCTGATATGGTTAACTGGTCAGAGATTATTAACGCAACAATTAAATGGGCAAATGAAGAGCCAAACCTACCACCAGTTTGCGATGTAATTGGCCGAGATATACCTTTTAATCATGTTGATAAAAATATCAGAGGTGAAATCTTTATCGATGTATTGGGCAATAATCCATCTGAATTGAAATTATATTCATTGGAGCCTAGTCTCATCGAAAATCCAGAAAAATGGTTAAAAGACATGGAAGTGAAATGGCATGAGCATATTAATATCTATCTTGCTGATGCTGATATAACTACGTCTTTTATGGATAATTAGTTAACTTATACGTGTTAACTTATTTTTAGCTTAAGATAAAAAAGCCCCTCATCAGTTGATTTCTAATCATTCGAGGAGCTTTGAATTCAGTATCAATAAACTGCGATATTACAGCAGGATGATATTGTTGGCTTCACATTCTTCAATCATTTGATCTGGCCAGATAGAAGATTGGACTTCGCCAATGTGTGCCTTTTGTAGGAAGAACATACAAATGCGAGACTGACCAATACCCCCACCAATGGTATAAGGCAGTGATTTATTCAGTACCGCGCTATGGAAGGGGAGAGAGGCACGATCTTCACAGCCAGCAATGTTCAACTGCGCTTTCAGGCTCTCTTCACAGACGCGAATACCCATGGAAGACAGCTCAAGGCCGCTGCCTAGTACTGGGTTCCAGAACAATAAGTCACCATTGAGGTTCCAGTCATCATAATCCGGTGCTCGGCCATCGTGTTTTTCACCGTTTGACAGGGTATGGCCGATATTACGAATAAAGACTGCACCGTACTCTTCACAGATGGCGTTCTCACGTTCTTTCGGCGTCAGTTCAGGGTATTTGTCCAGCAGTTCCTGTGAGGTTACAAACGTAACCTGAGCAGGCAGACGTTTTTGCAGCACAGGATACTCTTGGTAGATGTAGTTTTCTGTTTTCAAAAAGGCATTATAGATTTTTTCAACCGTGGCGCGTAGGTAGTCCTCATGTCGCATAGACTTATCGAGTACTTTTTCCCAATCCCACTGGTCGACATAAATCGAGTGGATATTGTCGAACTCTTCATCACGACGAATAGCGTTCATATCAGTGTATAAGCCTTCGTCGATTTGGAAACCATAGCGTCCCAGCGCCATACGCTTCCATTTAGCCAATGAATGTACTACTTCGACATTGGCGCCATTGTCATCCAGTAGATCGAAGCTCACCGGGCGCTCGGTGCCATTAAGGTTATCGTTTAAGCCAGTTTCCGGTTTAACGAACAGTGGTGCTGAAACGCGAGTCAGGTACAACTCGTAAGCCAATGCATTTTCAAAGTAGTCTTTCAGCTTTTTGATGGCGACTTCGGTATCGCGCAGTCCCAGGAGTGGTTGATAGTTGTCTGGTACTTGCAGTTTCATGAAATATCCTTTTTTCCATAATTTATCAAAAGCATTGCAACACAATACGTTAGCAAGGTGGTAGCGTCCATCATTTTGTGATGTCGGTCTGCTTTGCGTTTCTGGTAGTGCTTGTTTTTGAAACATTTGAGAGCATGATGAAAATCACATTGAATGCTGCTAATGGATATTGTGATTTTGGATGGTGATAATGATTGATAATTAATGAAGAAACATGATGGAGTATGAGTATACAAGTTTTGATGTACTGTAGTAGACTAAAATAGTCAAAGCATTATTACATGGAATAGTGATGATTAGCATGAAAAAATTATCGTCTAAAACTGCATATTGGGTTATAAAAATTGCAGTTATTCTAGGTATAAGTATCTTGACTATTTTTAATGTGCTTTTGCTTTTAATCTATATATTTGGCCACGACAAACAATTTAAATTTATAATTGAGCAGGATTTTTTAACTTTTATATTTGGCGTTGCTATGTATTATAGCATAATGGTATCTTGGCTCAGGGTGTTGAGTCGATTGTCGAATGTATCAATACACTCTGATTATATTGATATAAATGGAGACAAGTTTCCATTAATCATGGTGAGCGAAATACGCGAGATTTCACTATTTACCGTGATCATATGTAAGTTCATTGTTAATGATAAATCATACTATTTCTTACCCTATTCTTGTAAAAATCACCCGTTGTCTGCATGGTTCAAATATACAAGGAAGTTGAAGCATAAAAACATAATTGAATTTAATGGAATTGTTGAAAAAAGCCGCTGTGAAACAAAGTAATAAACTTAATTAATCTTGATTTCGAGAAGAGGTATCTCGTATCGATTGTGTAGTGGGATGTCTGGCTTGAAGTCATATTGGTCTGTTTTGCTATCTGATTGTACGAAAAAGCATTTGTAATTGAATTGTTATTTTTATTAATTGAAGCTGATCTCAAATCACTTGTAGTTACTTGCATTACTTGATCAATAAAACTGATCTATCGCGCAAATCTTGATTTTTGTATGGTCATTTTTGTGATTAATAAGTAGAACACATATTACTTAATTTTAGTTTTAATTGGAGACAGGGATGTCTGGTTTTTCATTAGCAGGAAGTGTTGGTATTAAAACTAAAGGAGTTCGGAATTTTGAGACAGATGTAAAAAAAGTTCAGGTTGTATTAAATAAGATTTTTGAGTGAAATAGCCCTATGGCTCCTTTAGAAATTAATGGCATAATCGGTAAACAAGGTGTGTGTAAGACGCTTTTAAGAATTGCCTATTTCAAAAAGCATTTTTGTAAAATAAAAAGTCCAGACTCAGTTATTTCAGTTAATGGGATAACGCATAAAAAAATGCAAGAATTATCAAAGCAGAAAGATCTTGTTAGTAATAAGTTGCCATCAATAATATGTCATTCACCAACTGCAATAGTGTGGCCGCTTAAGAAAAACTATATTTGAGAAGGAGTAGTCAATCATACATTCGGATTGGTTAGAAGAAATAGAGATGGAAGTCCTCGTCCTCATCAAGGGTGGTATTTACATGCTTTACCTGGCACACCAATATATGCAGTAAGTTATGGGAAAGTAGAGTTTGTACGAAACTGGCAGGATTATGGTTTACAAATCTGTATTTCCTTTGAACATAAAGGGACAAAATATTTTGCGTTTTATGCACATTTGAAATCTGTCAATGTTAAGACAGGAGACGCAGTGACTGTTGGTGAACATATTGGGCATAGTGGTGCTTCTGGCAATGCTGGTAGGATGTTAAGCAAAGAGCAGCATTTGCATTTTGAAATTAGAATAGTTGCTAACCCTGGGAAAGGGTTGGTGGGAAGGATATCGCCAATACGAATATATAATGTTTGTTCTTTAAAGTCTCCAATACTTCAGCAAAGTCAGTTACCCCAAAATATTTTTAATAGTATAACTATCTAACGGATGATAAGAATGAGATATTATTGGTTTATTGCATTCATACCCTTTATGGCAGTTGCTGGGGCACAACCCTATTCATTGATTTCGTTAGATGAGGTGGCGATCCCTGAGTACAGCGAGCACTGTTCAAGTATTGTTCATTATGAAAACAATAGTGCATTAGGGATTTGTAAGTTTTCTGAAATGGATTCGGCAGACGATTATGGTTAGCGAATAACCTTGTTCCAAAAGGAAAAGGAAGAATGGGGAAGGCAGTTTGTGAGTTCGGGTTACATGGATGCGTACACGGTTGACCCATATTTCTTAGCCCCTGAAAATATAGACAGTTCATTGAATACTAATTGGTTGGTATTATTTGAGTCTGCAGCAGAATATCCTTGGGGAGTTCGAGCTTATACTTTGTTGAGCAAAGGCGCCAAGCTTGTATTTATCGGTGATATACCATTAATGGTTGATGATGGCTCCGATAGCAATGGTGCTTCATTGCTACCTCATCTGCATATTGTTCAAGATGATCGATTTGAAATTATGTTTGATGCATCGACAGTATTATTGAATGAAGACGGGATGCCTGAAAATTACCCAGCTGGTAGCGTGAAATATATCGAAAAAGATGGAAAGTTGGTGATGGAGCGTATGAATACAAAATAAAGCCAAACAAACAGCACATCAACACTTTTGTACTTTCTTTATGGTACTGA
Organism: Photobacterium nomapromontoriensis; assembly: GCF_050336815.1. Lineage (NCBI taxonomy): Bacteria > Pseudomonadati > Pseudomonadota > Gammaproteobacteria > Vibrionales > Vibrionaceae > Photobacterium > Photobacterium nomapromontoriensis. The sequence goes on along the minus strand of NZ_JAKJSL010000017.1, from coordinate 151,444 downwards.
CTTTTTTACATGGATGAGTCAGAGGGGCGTCAAACATGCTTAATTTCCGCACCGTGAGTTGCTCCATTGCTCAGTTGGTGTGGTTTTTAATCGCTTGAATCAAAAAACTAAATTTTAGTATTGACGAAAATGTAGAATCGGTTAAAGTACGCCTCGTTCTCACGACGAAGGTTGTTGAGAATATGTGTGCCCTGGTGGTGAAATTGGTAGACACAAGGGATTTAAAATCCCTCGACGTTCGCGTTGTGCCGGTTCAAGTCCGGCCCGGGGCACCATTTAAAATTTAAGGCGCGTTGGCAGAGTGGCTATGCAGCGGATTGCAAATCCGTGTACCTCGGTTCGACTCCGGGACGCGCCTCCATTCTCTTCATATTAAGTTTTATTACTTTTGATGATGAGAAATAAAATCACCAGCTGAGGCTGGTTTTTTTATGCCTGAAATTTAGGTTTGCTTGGTATTTAATCGACATTCACGTTGTGTCGGTTTAAGTACAGCTTGGGGCACCATTAAATGCGACACTAGCTCAGTTGGTAGAGCGCAGCAATCTTATGCCAAGGTTGAGGTCACGCCTAGCTCCTTGAAGATCGGGAACCTCGTGTGTCGCTCCAATAAGGCGCGTTGGCAGAGTGGCTATGCAGCGGATTGCAAATCCGTGTACCTCGGTTCGACTCCGGGACGCGCCTCCATTCTCTTCTTATTAGGTTGTATTGCTTATGAATGACGAGAAATAAAATAACCAGCTAAGGCTGGATTTTTTATGCCTGGTGAGAGTGCTCTTGATGTCGAGATTGTGCTTGTTCATGTCACATTTTTATGTTTAATACCGCCTAGTTAACCTAATTACAATTAGATGTTTACCGAAAAAGTAGAATGCTATTCTTGTATAGTGTTCATCAAGAGATAAAGTCGCATTAAGTAAAATCAGAGTTAAGATTATGAAACTCTTCAAAGGTTTTGTGTACTTAAGCTTTTTATTCTTATCATTTTATAGTCAAAGCGATATGTTGAATTTTTTAAAGCCACATTCTTATAAAATATGTCCTGATATTAATGGTGTTGTTCATAAGGTCGGGGAGGCATATCCCAATCTAAAAATAACACTAGATGTTGCATATGAAGGTAGTCATTTTACTTATGATGCTATAACGGATAAAAATGGCCATTTTCATTTTAAAGAGGTCACTCTCCACCGTTGGACTAGGCCTAGTGTGCTCAATAATAATTTGATGGGAATCTGGTTACATACAAAAATTAACGGAGTAGATAAAAATTTGTGGGTATCCTATAGCGAAACACTGGTTCCTGATAAGTATATTGTAGACAATTTGTCTGGCCTTGAGTGTGATATTGATGGTAATGAATACCTTTACCATTTTGAGAATGAACAAGAAGGAGCTATTCCATATAGTGTAATGGGGATATGTAATTTAAAAGGGCATATAGAAAAATTTGATGGGGAAGAAAATTAATGTCAACGTTATCACCTAAAGTGGCTTCACAGATTGCATTTATGCCTTATCAACTTATTGAGCATAGTGGTCCGTTCCTTAAAAATCCTGTAATAGATAAGCATTTTTCTTTTGATCGAGTAACTGGAAGTTTTGAAGGGAAAACCGGAGGAGCACTGGGTTTTCTGAGTATTGGCGCTCGTACATCGGGTTTTGCAATTGTAGGAATTGGGAAGGGTAAGTATAAAGGAGAACTTGTAGTGTCAATTCGGGGTACCCACCGAATTAACGACTGGGTAACCAACGCCAATATTGGGTTAAAGGGTTCGCCGAATGGTGCTTTAGGGCATGCCGGTTTTATTAATACTTTTCATACGTTGCGACCTAAAATTAAGCAATTTTTGTTATCTCAAAAAGTATTACCCAAGCGAATTCATTGTGTTGGTCATAGCTTGGGTGGCGCTTTAGCATCACTCTGTGCTGACTGGTTAAGGGATGAATTTTCAATGCGTGTGAATTTGTATACGTTTGGGGCGCCTCGCATCGGATGTGAGGGGTATGTACGTAAATCTGAGCATGTAAACGACAAAATATTTCGTTGCACACATGGCGCAGATCCTGTTCCATTAATTCCACTTTGGCCATTCCGGCATGCCCCCTATTCTGGTAAGGAGTATCGGTTGGATAACAGTTCAGGAATCAATGCAGGTACTCATAGTATGGGCCCTCAAGGGGTACCAGGCTATGTCAATACTGCGAGATCAGAAGATTGGGGGACGTTAAAAGTTCGCTCGAATCATTTCTTAAATAAACCCGTTAGGCTTAAATTTGAAAACAGAAATCAAGCCTCATTCACGGAGTACTGGGCTGATAAAATCAGTGCGGCTCTTGAGACGTTGTTAAAAGATGCGGGATATTCCGGTTTAGTTGCTATTCAAAGCGGGTTTACGAGTGCTTTATCTTTCTATGATCAGCTTGCCCGTTGTATTGAAAAAGTAGCAGCAGCTTCAATGAAGTTAGCAGAACAAGCAAAGGGTTTGTTGGGCCATATGCTTATTTTTGCCGGGAAAGTGGTCTCAGGAACGATTGAATTAACGGCGAAGAATATACGATGGATTTTTGATGTTACACTGCATAAATTGTACACTGCCGCGAGAAATGCGATTTCATCATTAGATTAATTATATATAGATGATATTGTTAGGTGAGTACATCACGATTAATCTGTGATTTTTTAACGTATATCATCATTATTGCTGCCGATTAAATAAGTGTTTATCTTTTTGAGATTTTTCAAAGGTTTTGTGTACTTAAGCTTTTTATTCTTATCATTTTATAGTCAAAGCGAGATGTTGAATTTTTTAAAGCCACATTCTTATAAAATATGTCCTGATATTAATGGTGTTGTTCATCAGGTCGGGGAGGCATATCCCAATCTAAAAATAATACTAGATGTTGCATATGAAGGTAGTCATTTTACTTATGATGCTATAACGGATAAAAATGGTCATTTTCATTTTAAAGAGGTGACCCTTCATCGCTGGACTAAACCATGGGCACTTAATACTAATTTGGTTGCAATTAGGTTGTTTACAAAGCTTAATGGCATAGAGAAACAACTATGGGCATCTTATATTGGTACACTTACCCCTAAACCTTTTATTGTGGAAAATTTAGCAAGTCTGGAATGTGATTTAGATGAAGCTAAATATGCGTACAGTTTTGAAAATGAGAAAAAAGGTGGCTCACCATATTGGATATATGGGATATGCCATCTGAAAGGTTATGAAGAAAAATTTAATCAGGAAGAAGAATGATGGTGATGTGATCACTGACATTGCCTCTACAGGCCGTGTTCTTGCTTTTTAATAGATTCAAGATTGTGCCTCATACGGGGACAAACATTTTTCCAAAATGCGTAAATTTGCCGGTGCTAGTAATACGATCTTCTATAATTTCCTTCACGACCATGTATTAAACTAGTTTCTTATTGTTCCTCGATTAATCCTACCTGTCCGACGATTTGTTTGTGTGATGAAATGTGGCACGATTTAAGTGTGAAAATTACATCAAAAAATGCTGGCAGACACCTGAGTGATGTGTTATTTTTCTGCGCAATCTCAGGGGGTCATTTTGACTGAGACATACTGTAGCAAGACGTATTTCAGGCTGATTGCATCTTGGTACGCTGTAGGTACTGGCAAGTTCAACGAACCAGTAGAAGGGCATTAATAGCGCTAGTCTGCCAACGATAGGGCAGGGCATATTGAAGGAACCCAACAGTGAAAGCATTTGCAATATCAAATTTAATCAGCTTTGTCTTACCTAACTGCAGTATTATTACTGAGCCTTGATCGTTCTGATCACAATTTGTTTTGTTAACGCACTGATTGTACGTTGCTATTTCTTGTCGTCAGGCAATGAATAGGATGCCTTTCAGTCTGTTAAACGGTCACGCCGAGTGCAATTAGCGTTTTCGGCAGTTTATAGTCAATGCATCGAAAGATAGATGCAATTTGCGCCGTACTGAACACATTTTCCCTAGCCAGACATTAGACTTCTCACGCCGTAGGCAGAGAGTAGTGGTTTTCGTATGTCGTTGATGCATCAAGCATTAGGTGAAAGAAACGTGCATGTTATGTGGGTGCGATGTGATGAGATGGAATAAAACATGAGTAATGTGTTTGACCTTGATGAGCTAAAACTCGGTTCGAATGTCCCTGTTGTACAGGGTGTGTATGATCTAACGCCTGATGAGTTATTGCTTAGCCAAGAGCATTATGAGTCAGAAGTGCGTTCGTATCCGCGTCGCCTGCCGCTAGCAATTGCTAAGGCGTCAGGTGTTTTGGTCGAAGACAGCCGTGGCCAGTTATTTTTGGACTGCCTAGCCGGCGCCGGTACCTTGGCGATGGGCTATAACCACCCTGAAATCAATCAAGCAATTATTGATCAGCTAAATGCGGGTCTACCTTACCAGACGCTTGATATCACCACGCCAGTGAAAGACAAATTCATCAAAGAAGTGATGAACTTCTTGCCTGCTGAATTTGCTAAAAATGCAAAAATTCAATTCTGTGGTCCATCAGGCGCAGATGCTGTCGAAGCGGCGATTAAGCTTGCGAAGCAGTGTACTGGCCGTAATACGATGGCTGCGTTCCACGGTGCATACCACGGTATGACCAATGGTACGATGGCAATGATGGGTAACCTGAATACTAAAGCGCGCCGTACTGGTCTGATGGCTGACGTGCAATTCTTGCCGTTCCCATACAGCCTACGCTGTCCGTTTGGTCTTCACGGTGAAGAAGGCGCTAAGCAGAGCATCCGTTACATTGAGCGTATGCTGAACGATGACGAAAGTGGTGTGCAGAAACCTGCTGCTATTATCGTTGAGCCTGTACAAGGTGAGGGCGGCGTTATTCCTGCACCTGTGTTCTGGCTACGTGAACTGCGTCGTATCACCAAAGAACACGGTATCGTACTGATTTTTGATGAAATTCAGTGTGGCATTGGCAAAACAGGTTTCAACTTTGCGTTCGAAGAAGCAGGCATTACACCAGATGTACTATGTCTGTCTAAAGCCGTTGGTGGTGGTCTGCCAATGTCGTTGTTGATCTTCGATAAAGCATTCGACACATGGCGTCCAGGTGAGCACACCGGTACGTTCCGTGGTAACCAGCTAGCGATGGCGACGGGTGCGAAAGCCCTAGAGATTATCCGTCGTGATAACTTGGTTGAGCACGCACGTAATGCGGGTCAGTACCTACGTGAAGGCTTAGAGCGTATTGCTGAGAAAGTTGACTGTATCGCTGAAGTTCGCGGTAAAGGTTTGATGCTAGGTATTGAAATCTGTAAGCCAGACGGTTCTAAGAACAAGTTTGGTGAGCCAGAAGCTGATCCAGCACTGACTATGGCTATTCAGCGTGCAGCGCTTGAGCGTGGTCTGATCATTGAAAAAGGCGGTCGTCAGGGCTCTGTTCTGCGCTTCCTTCCACCGTTGATTATTAGCTTTGAGCAACTTGACTTTGCGCTAGCAACCCTAGAGAAAGCGATGCTTGTCACTGCGGGAGCTGCAACTGTAAAAAAGTCGTCAGCGAGTGACACGTCTGATGTATGGCGTGAGCACTTTATTCACACTGGCAAAGGTGGCGCAGACACGTTTGAAGCAGCGCTGAACCACACTACACGTGTGATGAAAGCGGTGTTTGAAAACACAGATTCGCCATACTCAGCGTTGGATCCACAGGTGCTGAAAACATTGATCAATAACCTTGATCTTGATAACCAGCAAATGCCATTGGATCGTGTGATTGAGCAAACTGGTGAGTTGATTGCCAAGAACTCTATCATGGTGCAGCACCCACGTTGTATTGCGCACCTGCATACACCACCATTGCTATCTTCTGTTGCAGCAGAAGCATTCATTGCGGCACTGAACCAGTCTATGGACTCATGGGATCAGTCAAGTGCAGCAACGTTTGTTGAGCAAAAAGTGGTTGATTGGGTCTGTGAGCAGTACCAGCTTGGTGAGCAAGCGGACGGTGTGTTCACCAGCGGTGGTACGCAGTCAAACCTAATGGGTTTGCTATTGGCTCGTGATAAAGCGGCTGAGTCTATTTCTGGCCATAACATCCAGAAACAAGGTCTGCCTGAGTACGCAGGTAAAATGCGTATTCTTTGCTCTAAGAAATCACACTTCACCGTACAGAAGTCAGCATCGCTGATGGGTCTGGGTGAAAGTGCAGTGGTGACCGTTGATACGAACCCGAACGGTACTATCAAGCTGGCTTCACTGATTGAAACCGTTGACGCGCTGAAAGCGGAAGGTTTGCTACCGTTTGCCCTAGTGGGTACTGCAGGTACAACTGACCATGGTGCGATTGATGATCTTAATGGCCTGGCTAAAGTTGCTCAGCAGCATAACCTATGGTTCCACGTTGATGGTGCCTACGGCGGTGCGTTGATTCTTAGCCGTCATAAGACTCGTCTGCAAGGTATTGAGAAAGCGGACTCTGTCAGTGTTGATTTCCACAAGTTGTTTTTCCAAACAATTAGCTGTGGTGCAGTGCTGATCAAAGACAAGGCAAACTTCAAGTTCTTGCTACATCATGCTGATTACCTGAACCGTGAAGATGATCTGCTACCAAACCTAGTTGACAAGTCTATCGCGACAACCAAGCGTTTTGATGCGTTGAAAGTACTGATGACGATGCAGAGCGTTGGTCCTCAGGCTCTGGGTGCGATGTATGACCACCTGCTGAACCAAACTCAGCAAGTTGCTGATATGATCAACCAGTCTTCAGACTTTGAGCTATTGGCTGACCCTGCGCTTTCAACGGTACTATTCCGCTATGTGGGTAGTAACGAAGAAGCCGCAGTGGACGCAATCAACAAGAAACTGCGTTTTGATGCGCTGGTTAAAGGTATCGCTGTAATGGGCGAAACCGTGGTTGATGGCAACGTTGCACTGAAATTCACTATTCTGAACCCATGTCTAACATTGGCAGATTTTGAATCACTACTGCAAGAAATTAGCCAGCTGGCTGCTCAAATTGAGCGTGCATAAGGTTAATTGAAAACCAGAAACAGCCGGGCGTGCTCGGCTGTTTCTACACCCAAATGAAACATTAGATGAATTTGGGTATAGGTATTTACTCATAAATATAAGGAATATACAGACGAAATGGCAATTCTACAGATTGGTGCTGGTGGTGTTGGTTGGGTAGTAGCACATAAAGCTGCTCAAAATAACGATGTACTGGGAAATATTACCATCGCATCGCGTACCCTTGATAAGTGTGACAAAATCATCGACTCTATCAAAGGTAAGAACAACCTAAAGGATCCATCCAAGAAACTAGAATCACGTGCCGTCAATGCAGACGATATTGAAGCACTTGTAGCCTTGATCAAAGACGTACAACCTGATCTGGTTATTAATGCGGGTCCTCCATGGGTAAATATGCCTATCATGGAAGCCTGTCTACAAGCCAAAGTGTCATACCTTGATACTTCTGTTGCAGTAGATCTGTGCTCTGAAGGCCAACAGGTACCACAAGCCTATGACTGGCAGTGGGGATACCGTGAAAAATTCAAGGATGCGGGTATTACCGGTATTCTGGGTGCGGGCTTTGACCCAGGCGTTGTGAGCGTATTTGCCGCTTACGCTGTAAAACACCTGTTTGATGAAATTGATACCATCGATGTGATGGATGTGAACGCCGGCGATCACGGTAAAAAGTTTGCGACAAACTTTGACCCTGAAACTAATATGCTGGAAATCCAGGGAGACTCGTTCTACTGGGAAAATGAAGAGTGGAAACAAGTACCGTGTCATTCACGTATGCTTGAGTTTGATTTCCCTCTATGCGGTACACACAAAGTGTACTCAATGGCGCACGATGAAGTGCGTTCAATGAAAGAATACATTCCTGCAAAACGTATCGAATTCTGGATGGGGTTCGGTGACCGTTACCTCAACTACTTTAACTGCATGCGTGATATTGGCCTGCTGAGTCCAGAGCCGCTAACCCTTCACGATGGCACCGTTGTTCAGCCTCTTCACGTACTAAAAGCATTGCTTCCTGATCCTACTTCGCTAGCGCCTGGCTACACAGGTAAAACCTGTATCGGCACTTGGGTGCAAGGTAAGAAAGACGGTAAAGAACGAAGTGTCTTTATCTATAACAATGCCGACCATGAAGTTGCGTATGAAGATGTCGAACACCAAGCTATCTCATATACCACGGGTGTGCCAGCAATTACTGCCGCACTACAATATTTCCGTGGTAAATGGGCTGATGCCGGTGTGTTTAACATGGAACAGCTAGACCCCGATCCGTTCCTTGAAACGATGCCTGAAATTGGCTTGGATTGGCATGTTCAGGAACTACCGGTAGGGCAGCCAGACATCAAAATTTTGAAATAATTCTGGCTATTTGAACCAATAGCGGCGGCCATCGTGCTCATTTGCAGCAGCAAACTCCGCGCGTTGTTCTTGCTCTTGGTTCAAATTCCTGCGAATGGTATTCAAAATTAGAAACGTATTTTAGCCGATGCGGATGCGTCGGCTTTGTTCGATTTGAGAGTGATGCACGAAATGCAAAAAAACCAATTGAAAACCCCTTACTTCATGATTAATGAAGATAAGTTGATTGCGAACTTGGAAAAAGCGAAGCAGTTGAAAGAGCTGTCTGGTGTGAAGCTGGTACTGGCGCTGAAATGCTTTTCAACGTGGGGTGTGTTTGACATCATCAAGCCATACCTTGATGGCACCACCAGTAGTGGTCCGTTCGAAGTAAAACTGGGTTACGAAACCTTTGGTGGTGAAACGCATGCGTACAGTGTGGGTTACAGCGAAGAAGATGTACTGGAAGTGGCTGACATCTGCGACAAGATGATCTTCAACTCACAATCTCAGCTAGCCGCTCATCGTCACCTAATTGAAGGTAAAGCATCGATTGGTCTTCGTATTAACCCCGGTGTGAGCTACGCAGGCCAAGATCTGGCTAACCCTGCGCGCCAGTTTTCTCGTCTAGGTGTGCAAGCTGATCACATTGATCCGCAGGTGTTTGATTCTATCAATGGTGCGATGTTCCACATGAACTGTGAGAACAAAGACGCAGATGCATTTATTAACCTGTTAAATGCAATTTCAGAGCAGTTTGGTACACACTTAGACAAGCTTGACTGGGTGAGCCTAGGTGGTGGTGTATTCTTTACCTGGCCGGGTTACGAGATTGAAAAACTGGCTGCGGCCTTGAAAGCGTTTTCAGAGAAGCACGGCGTACAGCTTTACCTAGAACCCGGCGAAGCGATCATTACTAAAACAGCAGATTTAGTCGTTACCGTGGTGGATGTTGTTGAAAATGGTATGAAGACCGCTATCGTTGACAGTGCTACAGAAGCGCACCGTCTGGATACTTTGATCTACAATGAGCCCGCAGCAATCGCAGAAGCGAGTGAAACGGGGGCGCACCAATACATTATCGGTAGCTGCTCATGCTTAGCGGGTGATCAATTCTGCGTGACACAGTTTGATGAGCCGTTACAGATTGGTCAGCGTCTACACATTCTTGACAGTGCGGGTTACACCATGGTGAAGCTGAACTGGTTTAATGGTCTGAAGATGCCATCTGTTTATTGTGAGCGTATCAATGGTGAGATCCAGACGCTGAATGAATTTGGCTATGAAGACTTTAAACGTTCTCTGTCGCGTTGGTCAATCGCGTAAGTTTCGTCTTTTAGCGACAAATTAGAGAGCCATGATGGTAAGAGGGGAGCACTGGCTCCTCTTTTTTATGCCCTTTGCTTGAAGACGGCATATTTATCTGGCGATTGACTGAGCAGTATTGGGTGGCTTTTTGATACGATTTGCTGCAAAGTAACCAGTTAAACTGAATGTGACGATTAATGGTTGACTGATTTTTTTAAATCGGTAAATTACACCCCATACCGCAGCGGGATGACCTGCTGAAAACGGTAAGCAACAAAATACACACCAAGATATGGCGCGTTGGCAGAGTGGCTATGCAGCGGATTGCAAATCCGTGTACCTCGGTTCGACTCCGGGACGCGCCTCCATTTCTTAATGAAGTGTTGTTAGTATCAAACAGCCATACTTGATACTCAGGTGTGTTAGCAGAAAATGCTAAATGGCGCGTTGGCAGAGTGGCTATGCAGCGGATTGCAAATCCGTGTACCTCGGTTCGACTCCGGGACGCGCCTCCATCTTTGAAAGCCTGGCAGAAATGTCAGGCTTTTTTCATATCTACAAGCTAGCCCTCTCCAACTCGAAGAGTGACTTTATCTCACTAAGCGTTTTGTTCAGATCCCCATTGACGGGACAGGTGTAATATTTGTTGGTGACCTTGCTTAGGGTTGTCGCTTTCACTTGGTTACGTGTAGTGAGGTGCACAACGCCATCACTGACCGTTGATACATCATAACTGACAATTTGGTGTGTATTTTCAATGTTCAGAGAATGTGCCGTATGTGATGTCTTCGATGGCGGTTGAGGTGTCGAACTACATGATGTCAGCCAATGGTCAAATTCAGTGATGAGTGTCAGAAGGTTATCTGCCTGCTGCTGATTCAGGGTGAGATAATCTTGGCCATCTTGTATCACCATGATGTCGTTATCAACAATTAATGGATCTTTCATTGGGGCTGAAAAAACTATTCTGGCTGGCAGTAATGATGATGCGAGGGGAATCGTTTTGGGAGATAGGGCGAAATACAGGCTGATACTCACAGCAGTAACAGCCAATATTAGAATGCGATGTTTCATAGCGTAGCGCGTCCATGAGTAAAAAAAGGAGGGGAAATCATGATTTCCCCTCTCATCCATGCTCCATTATAGAATGGAGGCGCTCACTAGGTTTCCATCTCGATCAAACAGCTGAATTTCGCTGAGGTAAATCGAGCTTAGATTCGCCCCACTGACTGCCAGCATACATCCGGTACTGTTTTGCTCTTTAGTTTCAAGGAAACCACAGCTTTTTGCAGTGACGGCTTGTCCGTTACTGAGTAAGAACGTCGCTTCTGCATGACGGATGCCATTACCATTACGGATAGTGAGTTCACCGGTTGATTGGTTAAAAGTAACCTCAGGACGAGCACTGATAACCGCTGTGTCTTCAGCTCCCGCATCGGCGATGATGGCAACGCGTGCTGTGTTGTCGTTCATAACAGGCCCAAGCTGCTTGCTTGTATATGCGTTATGTTTACCGCCTGAACTATCGTCACTTGAATTATCACCACCACAAGCCGTTAAAGCCAGCGCCAGGAATAAGATACATTGCTTTTTCATTGTGATTTACTCCTTTGGTTACAGTGATTTTTTCAATATATTAATATCGAACAGGTCAATTTTGTTGTTGCGGTTGAAATCTCCGTAACTCAGTTGTGGTTGCTGTTGGATCTCAATGCCGTAGTGGGTGATAAGTAGGTCGTAATCTTGATTGTTGACAATACCATCTTGATTGACATCACCTGGTAAACCAGACCCTGGGATTAAGAGGTTCTGATAAATTTCAAAGTCAGTTTTTCCCGATTCCGTTGACGCAGCATTGAGAGGATCTAAGCCGAGTTTATATTCGGTGGCGTTAGTGATGCCATCGTTATCAGAGTCAATATAACCATCAGAAGCGTCATTCGGGTCGAGGTTTAAACTGATTTCGACTGCATCGGGAATGCCATCACTGTCACTATCTTTATCGTTGATATAAGCAAAGGCAATGTTACTGTCTGTGATTGTGTCTCCATTTGCATCTTGGTTTAGCGTTACTTCAATGGTGTGCTTGTCATCATTGTGCCCGGTGGTGCTTTCTACAATGAAAGTATGGGTATACTGTTCACCCGGCGCATAGTCGCCGCCACTGCTATCGGGTATTTCATCAATGACAGTCAGCGTTTCAACGTTTATCTCTGGCGTGAGGTAGTCGATAGGGGCTTCGCCAATATTTTGAATGGTCACTTGTACAGAATAGGTATCACGAGCATCGTCAATCGGCTGTACGACGATATTACGGATACCTGCGAGGGCGGTATAGTAAACAAAACTGTTTGCAGAGCGTGTGGCTTGTGCAATGTTAGCGCTGAGCAATATGTTCTGGTTTTCCCACTTAGCCAATAATTGCGTTATTTTTCCTGAAATTTTGGTTTCTTGTGCAGGGGATGCAACGCTTAACTCAAGCAGTGCTGAGCTAATCCCGATTTGGGTACTGGCTGAAAGCAGTTTGAACTCAATGGCAGAGGTCAGCGCATTGGTTCTTAATGCATCCCAGTTTACAGGTTTATAGGTACGTTCTTGATCGGCAGCAGTGATCATGGCTACTTGCCGTTCTAGCCCATGAGTATAGCTTTCCATGGTTGGCAGTAAGGTGGCTAGGTAATAGTCAAAGAACTCGCTGACTTTTCCTTCCTTAAGTAAGCCATTGGCGCTATTAAAAACAATACTGAGATCGTTAGATGATTGTCTTGAAGCGCTATTTAGACGGTTGATATGGTATTGGGCTTGATCCAGTGTTGACCTTGATAGCGAAAACGGACTGACAGGGGACGTTGCACCACCTGAGGTGGTTTGGATCACATTGACCACTTGACTATCAAGTACAAGGAAGTGTGATGATGCGATGGCCGAGTTTGCGACAGAAATACCAATGTCACCCACCTTAAGGCCTTTATCAAGGGCATCAAGCGTACGTTTTACTGCCGCTAACGCGGGGATGGTATTATTGATGGATGATGGTAGTACATCAAGGGTTGAATCGATTGAGCCGACAACACCACCAATCGCACCGATAATATCACCAATTTTACTGTTGTTCGCTAAGCTTGACTTAACCACTTCAGCCTGTTGGAGCATAGTATTCATGGTGCTGTTGGCCACATTAAGCTGAGTCGCTAGAACCGCCGCTGTTTGAGACGTAGTGATAGCAGAATGCACCGCAACAGATTTGCCAAATGTCGTATCAACGTCGGCTGTATAGATAGGCAGCAGTACTTCAAGGGCCATTTTCTGCGCCATATTTTCAATTAATGGCAAGTTTGGATTGGCGGAAGCAACCGCGAGTAAATTCTTCAGCGGAACAAGTAAACCATGGTGTTGCTCTTCGAGGTTCATCTTTATCACATCAAGCAGAAGATTACTGAGGTTAGTGGTGAGTTCACCAAGTCCTGTCGCCGTACTTTCTAGCAATGCTTTTGTTTGCTTGTAAGTCCAGCGGACCACCGCCCAATCAGGAGCATCAGGGTCAAGTCTAGCGGCGATAGTACGCAGTTGTTCCTGTAGCTTGCTGAAGGTGCCATTGAGGTCGAGGAATGTCACAACAATTTTTGAAATGCTGCTACCAACAGTTTTGATATCATTTTCAATATACTGATTGGTTTTGTGCAGGGCTTCCGTCGCGATATCCATACGCTTGAGCCCTTCTTGCTGTGCGTCTGAAGGGCCGCTGCCGTCTTCTGCTGCCTCGTCAGGGATCTCGACAATCCAATTTTGCGCCAGTGTGACCTCATCGGCGAAAGCTGCATCACTGATACTTGCTGGATCAAATATTTTGATTTGCTTGAGTTTTTTCTGAACGCTGGCTTTTAATGCCGACACAGTAATGAGAGAGAGGTTGAAAGTTAGGGGGTCACCACTAAGTGATATTTCGCCACTTTCATCCTGTAGTGTTGTGACATTGATATACTGCGGGGCGTAGAACCCGGTCAATACGGCCTGAATGCTATAGCTTTTATTCGCGCCAAGTTCAAGTTCGGCATGGCCATTAGTATCAGTAATATAGGTTTTTGTGATGCCTTCACCATCCGTGGTGGTAATCTGTGCACCAGCGATACTTCTTGGTTCAGGGTCGTTATTTTTAACGGTCAGCGTGAACTGGGCCGTGCTGAGATCGGGTGTGTAGGGGGCTTGATCTCGGACAGTAATATCGCTTGCTGACTGAATGGTTAACTGGCGTGTCAGCCCATCACTAAGCCCAACAGGATCGGTATAGCTAAATTGATAGTTATCGCTTACTTCTTCACTGAGCTGTGATAATAAAACATCTTGGTCAAAGGGCCAGCTCAAACTGTCACCAAGAGCGGCATATTGCGTTTCAGGCGAAGAATAAAAGACCGTTTGATCTTGGGTTGAGAGTGCTGCGAGAGAGAAAGTCGCCGTTGTGTCACTATTACCGCCGTCATTAGCAACGTGGGCTGGTGCATCGGTAATGAGCATAATAATTTGCTGAGAATCAGCTCGCCAGCTTAGCTCCGTGCCTGCAGAAATAAGGGAATCAAGTGGGTTCTCTGGCTTGTCACGACCGCCATCGGCGGAAAGTGAACTTACCCAGTTTTTAAAGGAGTTAGCATCATCGGTGAAATTAATTTTATCGCGATAAGGCACTTCATCGCCAAATGAGAAACCCGCGAGTCGATAGTCGATATCGGCAGCTTTTAGTGCGTCAACAAAGGTCATGACGTTATTGATGACTGTACTGATCTCGCCGGACATTGAGCCCGTAGAATCAATGACGAAAGCGATATCTGCTTTGGATGAGGTTGTGCCTATTTCATTAATAAGAAGATCAACGGGATCCAGAGTATTAGATAATGAAGGGTGATTAATACTGAGCTTGACGTCTCGTTCATTGAGTCCTGAAATATGATTACCACGGCCATCACGGGCGCTAAAAAAGCCACTAATTACAGGGAACGCAGTGCTATCAATTTCTTTAAGGGCCACTTGTTTCAGCGTGCTGAAATCCATGGATTTTGCGATTTTTGAACGATTGAACTCTGCAAGGTCTTTATTAACAGCATTGATATATTGCGCACTTAGCTGCTCTTCTTGTCCATAAGCAGTGGACGTTAAAGCGAGCGAGAGCGGTAACAAATAGGCAATCTTCACAGGCATTCCTTTGTCTAGAATGGATTAATTAACTGCGTAGATTATGTGTTTATTAATTTATTTTGATAGTTAACTGCTTAGGTATGGTTTTATTTCTGGAGGTATTTCGAGGCAGAAATTGAAATGAAATGCTACCGGGGTGTATTTTGTGACCGATGCTAGGTTTCAACGGGGAGTTAACTGACTAATTCTACGAAATTATTGACTCCGAAAAGGCAAATGGCCAAGCCCCCACAAAGTTGCAGATAAAAAGGAAAGGTAACGGTGTCGTTGTCATCTTTTAACACTGAACCGGTAACCGCCAGTATGCATTGAATGATTAAGCTGCCTACAAACACAGCCCCTGCCAACTGGAAGGCAAAAGGGATATTTAATGGTTTTTCTGAGTGACCAATAAAAGCTGAAAGGGCAATGATGGCAACAGGGTTGGCTATAGTGAGAGTGAAGGCCGATCGAAAATTAAGCTTTTGACAGGGTTGATGTGCTCTCGCCAGTAATCGGGTGTTTTTGAGAGCGCTATACATCATGTAAAAGCCGATGAAAATAAGTACCCATGAAGACAGTAAGATGATCTGATAGTGATAGTTCATCATTTTACCGATCAATAGTGCACCGGCACTGAAACAGATTAAGGCATAGCAATAGTCTGCAAATGCGGCGCCAATTGCACTTCTGATCGCAGAAGCATAGCCGTGATGGATACCATTATTGAGCACTAAAATGGCAACGGGTCCTACCGTTAACGATAAAATAAGTCCGAATACTACAGCTTTCATGACTTCCATTACCATTCTCCCCATGAACACTGTTGCGTCTTGATCAAATGGCACGACACTCATGGTGAAACCAGTATCGCATCTTGAGATCGCTTGAGTATAAGCATAGACAGGAAAGGAAATGATGTGCCACACGTGTATAGTTGCTTAGGTGAGACAAAGGGGCATTTGGGGGGAACAGAAGGCCTGAAGGGATAGCCTTCTGTAGAGTGTTGTCACACGGAATGACGGTGCGTCTGTTACTGTTGTGGTGGTTGTTTTGTCTTAATGGGTTGATCGCCAATTGTCGTTTTACCCGGACAGATCCGCTTTACTGGGCACTTAGGGCAGCCCCAGATAGCAGCATAAGGGCATAGCGCCATTTCTCTATTTTTCTTCGACATTGAACACCTCGTGGTTGTTGTCGTAAGGAAAACTGAATCCCTAAGGATTCAGTTTTCGGTATGTGACTATTTTTGTGTTAGCTCAGCAACTAACAGTTTTCGGGTGATTTTTTCTTGTAGGTTTTTAGGCTGGTTCAACCCAATTCGTTTCAGCAATTCATCGATATCATTGTTGGCTTTAGGGCCAGAGATGGCTTTGATGATTGTTTGTATTTTGCCTTTCGGCGTTGCGGTTTTGGCCTTGAGTGATTTTAATGCCTTACCGAGCTTAAGTTCTTGCTCCGTAAAACTGCAACCGAATGGGAAGGGACCAAATAGACCCTGATCGGTGTATTTTTTGTAGAAGGCCTGAATGGTTTCAGGTGTATTGTTGGTAAAGGCGGGTGGAAGCTGATAGTCCTTGGCAACTTTACCTGCCGCTTTGGCTTCATTCAGTAACTGCTGCTGGAAGCGAGAGTCTGCAATTTTGATTAATTCGGTATACACAACATGATCGGGTTTACCGCGAAGATCTGCAATACCGTACTCAGTCACAACAATATCACGCAACTGGCGAGGTATGGTGTTATGGCCATAGTTGAATAGAATATTGGATCTGAGTTTACCATTGCGGAATGAGCAGCTGCGGACTTTGATGATCGAGCGAGAATCTTTCATTTGGTGTGATTGGGCAACAAAATTGTACTGACCACCCACACCACTGACGACTTGACCGTTCTCAAGTGCATCGGAGATGACAGAGCCATCAAGCGTAACCATCATGCCAGAGTTAACAAACCGGGCATGGCTACGTTGGGCTTGTTTTAATTGTTGGCTGCCAAGCATATGGTCATAGAGATCATTCACGTAGTTCACACTGGTCATGCAGAATAGTTCGTGATCAGTCTCGGTAAAATTGTTCAATGCTTCATAGAAGTCTTTAGGGCCGATAAAGAAGGCGCCGTGCATGACCACCCCGCCTTTTAGGCCTTTTCCAAGAGCATATTTTTCTATCCACTTGAGAGTCTCTTCATCATTGAGATCTACATTGGACATACTGCCGATAGCGATGAGCTGGCCATTTACCCACTCTACGTCAGCGTTGAATATACCGTATCGTTTTAGGTAGTTAACATTAGCGTGTGTTAACACGGTTTGGATCGCACCTTGCTCAAGTAAGCAGAGTAGCGTTGAAATGTTCACTTCGTGACTAATTTGCTTTTTGTTGAGCAGCCGTTGAATGATTACATCGTCGTATACCGCGCGCTTTATGATGCCAGCTTTGTAAAGATGAACAAATCCGTCAACCATCAGTTCGCTACAGCCATATAATCCTTCGTTGAAGATGTGGCTATCGCCGACAGTTTTGCAAAGTGGAAATTTATCAATGATATCAAGATCTGACAGCATCTCTTGATAAGCTGGATTATTGTTATGGCGAACTAATGTGCTATAGGTTAATGCGCTGCTAAGAGAACCGATGCCGAGTTGGAGTGTTCCGCCATCTTTAAGTAAACAGCTAGAATACAGACCAATCAAATGGTCCTCAGCGGAAATACTCGTATGGGGGGCCGCAAAGAGAGCGTAATCTTTATGATCCGGTTTGGTGTTGCTGTCGAGAATGAAATCAAATTCACTGTCGGGTACTTCTGCATGGTTGCCCATGAATGGCATGTTGCTGTTCACTTCGCCTACAACAGCAATACCCTTACCCGATGCTTTGAGCATGTCCATTTCAGGAATCATATCCAGAGCAAGATCAGAGTTGCTGCACAAACTGTAAGTGGTAATACCGTTTGTGATTTTTTTCGCAACGATTTGACCAATAACATTGACGCCTTTGTCCAGCAAATCCCGGACGGCATGAGTGTAGTTGGTACTGGTGTAATTGAGTTGCTGCGGTGAATTCATAAAGCTGCCAGCTTTGAAGAAAAATTCGCTGATCACAATGTTGCTTGGTACAGTGCCGGCACGCAAATCAAGGATGTAATCCAGATCTGGCACATTCTCAAATTCGCGCTCAACAAAAGGACCAAGAAAGTTTTTTTCTATTTGGCTCTTGCCTACAGGTTTTTCTAAGCTGATCCCAGTTTCAATTCTAAGAGTGATAGAGGGATCGCGCTTGGCACGTTGATATAACGCATTGATAAAAGTAATGGGTTTACCAATGGCCAGAGGGGCCCCCAGGATGACTTCTTTTCCAACAGTTGCAATGACTTGATCAACCAGTGATTCTGCATTGTCCACAATATAGGCGCTCGGCTTGGGCTGAGTTTCAGTGACAAGATGAGGCGTCGATAAATTGGAATCAATTAACTCTAATACAGACATAACGCATTCCTTGTTCTAGATATTATTCAAATGAGTTCTTATAGTTTTTGTCTTGTCATTTTTACGAGGTAACTTAGAACGTTCACTCTATTTTGGGGTTTAATTGCATGGAGTGGAGGCTTTATCTTCATTTGGTGACATTAGTCACAGCTAGAATGCTTTATGCTTGGCTGGGATTTTGAGCAGCATGCAAATGCTAAATTGTTTTAGTAAATTGCAGGCTTTTGAGATGTGTGAGCCTGTTATCAATTCCCTTTACGAATTAGAAAGAATGATCTAATTATTGTTGTTAGGGTGACATTAGTTATATTTGAATATTTACATCTCTTTGATTTATTGAGGATAAAGTGATGATTAACCCTATGAAAATGTTAAGTAATGTTAAAACCGTAACCCGTATTGGTGAAGAGTCCGTCCATAGGGTCGTATTAGCTGGACTGGGTGCCTGTCGTGTGGGGTCAGAGCAAGTTGGTATGGCTCAGCACTTGGTCAGTAAGCGAGTTAATGCATGGATTGCCGAGGGTGAAGAAGTTGAAGAGGAAATGGTGGAACGTTTACGTGATACGCGCCAGGCTCTGCTTGGTCAGAGTGAATCTCAGATTAACCGCTTGATAAATAATAGCTGTGGGATCGACCGTAATCGCCTAGCTAATATTGAATCGAAGGTTGATCGTTTACAGTCAGCCATCGAAAAATTAGGCCGTAAGTAACCACGTCACTTTTCTATCACTCGTTATCAGGAATGGCAATAGGGCAGGCTAGGGTCGGTGACCGTTGCGAGTTTGAGCCAGACACATAAAAGGAACATGTTATGCCGAGTTTGTCTCTGCTTGACTTTAGCTTTATTGCCTTTGAAACGGCAAAAACCCCCATGCATGTCACTGGGCTGGTGATTTTAGAACCACAGGAACAACATGCCTCGACTTATGCTCAGGATTTGTATGCCAGCTTTCTTCAACAGACAGACATCATACCGCCATTTAATTGGACATTGAATTGGTCACTGCTTGGCAAACCAAGTTGGTCAACGGTGCGTGATGTTAACCTAGAGGATCACCTACGGATCACAATGCTTCCTTCTCCGGGAAGTGAACAGCAGTTACAGCAGGTTGTCGGCCGCTTGCATAGCCAAGTGCTCGATCGTAGCCGACCAATGTGGGAAGTTTGGGTGATTGGTGGGTTAGAAAATAACCGAGTAGCATTAGTGATGAAGATTCATCATTCTTTAGCTGATGGCGTGAAGGTGAGTCAGTTGTTTACCCGTGCCTGCTCAAACTCCTTTGATGAGTCGTTTACGATGCGCCCTATCTGGCAAACAGACTTACGGAAAAGCAGTCGGCAGAGGCAGGAAGAAACACAGTTGACTGATATGGTACTAAAAACAGTCATGGCGACCACGAAACAGCTGTCATTGATCCCCTCAATGTTTCGATTGGGAAGCAAGTTAGCATTAAAAGCGGTGAATTTGGCCGATTGTGATCTTAAAGTTCCCTTTACAGCGCCGAAAACACCGTTCAACTTGAGTCCCAAGCGTAGTCGTGCGGTCAGCCTTGGGCATTTTTCCATTGCACAGTTAAAACATGTAAGCCGTATTACTGGCGCATCAATGAATGACATTTTGTTTACTATCAGTGACATTGCCCTCAATCGTTATTTGAATGATCGCGCTATTCCGCTGCGTAAGCCGCTGGTGGCAATGATGCCAATGAACCTAAGAGCGAAGGGCGATGTAGAAACCAAAGGCAACAAAATGTCGATTGGTCATGTCGAACTTGGTCGTCCAAATTTATCGGCTTTAGATCGTTTGGAGTCCATCCAGCACGCAACGGTTGATCTTAAAAAAGAAGCATTGAATATCTCCCCTGATGCGTATGTTAATTATTCATTACTCATTAATGGCGTGTCCTTGATCAGTGGCAAGCTAGGATTGAACAACTACATACCACCTGTGAGCAACTTGTTAATTTCCAATGTTCCGGGAACTCAGGAAGAGCTCTTCTTTATGGGCGCGCGAGTGTTAGAGCAGTATCCGGTATCGTTGTTAATGCCAGGCCAAACGCTCAATATCACCTTTTTTAGCAATGCGGGTTCGATGTACTTTTCGTTAGTGGCATGCAATCAATCGCTACCTGGATTTGAAGTGATCACCGAATACATGTGTGATGCATTTGCAGAAATTGAACAAGAAGTCATGGATATGGCAGCATCAGCCGTTGCTGAACGGCTTGAGTTTCAACATGATGGATCCTTAGCGGTAGAACTAGCAGTTGAGGCTGCGCAAGACTCACTAACACCGGATGATGACGCATTTGAAGTCCTGTATCAGAAGAAACAGCGCAAAGTTGAAGAGTTAGAAAAGCAATTAGCTCGGTTGACAAAAATGCTGTCAGCAACCGTTGAGCTTGATCCAGAGGTGCCTGCTAAGAATCAAGATGATTTGGGTTTTGAGGATAACTCAGCCATACAGAAAAATCACATTGGTTCACTATAAGCGATATTGATTAAGTATCTTAAATGACAAAGGCCGCAATGTTGTTTGCGGCCTTTTCTGTATCGGTATGTAATACTGATTTACTTATGCGTAAGCAGCACTTAACGCTGTGACTTTATCAATATACTGTTGCATGGCTGTTTCTGAGTCCATGCCTTTCAGTTCTTCCCAAGCACCATATTTAGCCGCCCCTTTGAAATCAAACATGCCAGGGCGCTTGCCGTGTACATCACCTTCGGTTGCCTGCTTGAAAAGTGAGTATAGCGCCAGCAGCTCATCATTAGTCGGACGTTTAGTGAGTGATTTTACGTCTACCTGAGCTTGTTCAAAGAGTGATTTTAAATCTGCCATGATGTGTTCCTTTACTGTCATCTAGCCAGCACTAAAATATGCGGCTTATTAGCGAAAGACTCTCAAAGTGAAATAACGACAATGACCTGAGAGTGATTTGTTAGGAGTGCTATATCAAAAAATTGATAGTTTTTTGATGATTGGCCTATTCCTTTAGCAAATACAAATCTACACTGGTCTGAGTTCTTATTCTAGCGTTGTTGAAAGAAGTTTAATACAGATCACTATTTATTTTACTATCGGTGAATAAATAAATGATTGATGCTGTGTTTACCAATAAATAAATGATTTACGCTATGATTATTATGTGATGTTGAATTTATAGCGTGACTGGGACGTTTATTTGGCTGGTATGTGTTAGATATTTTTGAGGGAATATTATGTATGACTTTATTATTGTAGGTGCAGGATCCGCAGGATGTGTTCTTGCCAATCGATTATCTGCAGATCCGGCCATTAGCGTTTGTTTACTTGAAGCTGGGCCTAAAGATACTAACCCAGTTATTCATGTGCCATTAGGGCTCATTGGGATGATGCACTCAAAGAAGATGAACTGGCGATACTATACCGAGCAGGAGGGAGAGTTGGGCGGACGGAAGTTATTTTGGCCACGAGGTAAAACCTTGGGCGGAAGCTCATCATCAAATGCCATGTGTTATATACGCGGTCATGCTACAGATTATGATGAGTGGGAAGCGCTGGGAAACAAGGGGTGGAGTTATACGGATGTGTTGCCATATTTTAAGTTGTCGGAATCCCAAGAACGCGGCGGGGATGCTTATCATGGCGTTGATGGTCCTTTATCCGTCTCAGATCTGCGGATTCGAAATCCCTTATCTGAAGCATTTTTAGAAGCCGCAAAACAAGCTGGACACCATATCACGACTGACTTTAATGGCGATCAGCAAGAAGGGGTGGGTTATTACCAAGTTACACAGCGGAATGGTCAGCGATGCAGTAGTGCAGTCGCTTATTTGAGGCCCGCCGAGTCACGCCAAAATCTGACTGTTATCACTGATGCGTTGACAACTAAAGTATTGATAAAAGATGGAAAAGCAATTGGGGTCGAATACCGTCAGGGGGGCCAGGCTGACGCCGTGTATGCCAAGCATGAAGTCTTGCTCTGTGGGGGGGCGATAAACAGCCCGCAGTTGTTGATGCTATCGGGAGTGGGGGCACGTACTGAGTTAGAAAAACAGGGTATTGAAGTGAAGCGCCACTTACCGGGTGTCGGGAAAAATCTTCAGGATCACCTAGATGTATTGGCGGTTACTCGTGAGCGTACGTTTCACTCTGTGGGTTTCTCACCCGTAGCCTTGCTACGTTCGATGAAAGGTATCGTTGATTACTTATTGTTTAGAAAGGGAAATTTTACCACGAATATTGCCGAGGCTGGTGGGTTCGCCAAAACCGATCCGGCCCTGGACAAGCCCGATGTTCAGTTCCACTTTTCCCCCTGTTTTTTAGATAATCACGGTTTGAATTTATGGCAAACGGTACGCCACGGGTATTCGTTGCATGCGTGTAATTTACGGCCCAAAAGTCGCGGTCAGTTGACGTTGCAGAGTCATGACCCGGAGCACCCGCCTAAAATAACCGCTAACTACTTGGATCATCCAGAAGACATAGAGGTGATGATCAAAGCGATTAAACTCTCCCGCGAGATACTGAAGCAACCAGCGTTTAATCATTACCGCAGTAAAGAGGTGTTCCCTGGGCAAGCGATTCAAACGGATGAAGCGCTTGCTGATTTTATTCGCCGTAAAGCAGAATCAATTTATCATCCGGTCGGTACTTGTAAAATGGGTACAGACAAGTTATCAGTGGTTGATGAGCGCCTTCGCGTATATGGTGTAGCAGGGTTAAGAGTGGTTGATGCGTCAATTATGCCGACATTGATTGGCGGTAATACGAATGCACCAACAATGATGATTGGAGAAAAAGCAGCAGAAATGATCTTGCATGATATGAAAGAGGAGCCATCCTCTGTGATTCATTTTAATGGTTGTGTTGCTTAACCTTGCTTTAATTTATATGACGGTATGAGAAATTTATACCGTCATAATATTAAAATAAAAATTAGAGTGTTTTTTCTAAAATTATCACCTAACATTGTAATGCATACATATAAATTTAAATATGACTTCATTATTCTCTATTGTTTAAGTGACATTTAAAACATTGTTTATTACCGCTATTATGATTAATATCAAAGCATATTGCATTGACGGTGGGCTTGAAAATGATTTCTAGGAATAATCTGAGTCAAAAAATTAAAAGCCTTAAGGACGATTTCTCTTCAAAGGTGCATGAGAATTCGGTGCTTGCAAAATGGCGAGTGATCGATTTTTTAGAACACGGTTTACCTCCATCTCAAGGCGATCTTCTATTAGCCACATTGAATGGCATGGTGGGAGACTACCTACTCAAGAAGAATAGTCGCTTTGCTATACCCATGGTATTGACCGATCAGCATCAGACACTGAGTGATCAGACAGAAAAACTGAAACAGCAGCTACCTCAAGCAACACCGCGTATTGTATTGTGTGTGCACGGTTGGTGTATGGCCGATAAAGGTTGGCACCGGAAAGGGAATGATCACGGACAACAGCTAGTCAGTGCAGGTTATACCCCAATATATTTACGTTATAACACGGGTAATCATATTTCGCTTAATGGGGAAGAATTTGCCTTCAGATTGGAAAAATTATTTCAGGCCTGGCCGTGTGAGATAAAGGAACTGGTCATTATTGGCCATAGCATGGGCGGATTAGTAACCCGAAGTGCCTGTCATTATGCCGATGTTAATCAGTTGAGCTGGCTCAGTACATTGCGCACGTTTATTACCCTTGGAACGCCTCATAATGGTGCGCCACTGGCTCGTTTTGCGAGTTGGTTTGATGATCAAGTTTTGGTGACACCGCAACTGAAATTTTTGCAAAAAATAGGCGAAATTCGAAGTAGCGGCACCAAGGACCTCAGTTTAGGCTTTGTGCTGCATCAAGATTGGCAGCAGCATGATAGTCAGTTACACCCCGAGACAGGCAAGGAGCCGGCACCATACGACGTCCAATTTCATCAACGTCCTCGGTTGCCGATTGGAACTGAGTGCTATGCAGTGGCAACCTGCTTGGGGAAAAACCTGCAAGAGGCGAATAACCGTCGTTTAGGTGATGGGCTTGTCCCGGTCAATAGTGCATTGGGGGAAAGTAAAAAGGGCTATATGGCGCTGAATTATAAAGAGAGCCATAAGTGGATTGGTGCAGGTATTAACCACCTTGATTTATTGTCTGATCCACAAGTCAGCGCGAAAGTGAAGCAATGGGTCTTACAACATACGGTATAGGTTGATCGCGTTTCTGCCTCCTGCCTTTTATATATAACATAATCCATATATAGTAATGGTCAGTTGTTTATGGATTATCGTGATGAACGTAAAGCGTGTTCTCTTTTTATGTACAGGTAACTCAGCTCGCTCACAGCTGGCTGAGGCATTAATGCGCCATATGGCTGGCGGCAGATATGAAGTGTTGAGTGCTGGGATGAAACCAGAGGCGGTGGATCCGCGCGTTTATCAGGTATTATCGGAGCGCGGGATCAACAGCGAGCATCTTCACAGCGTATCGGCGCAAGTGCTGCAAGACCAGCATTTTGATGTTGTGATCACGCTGTGTGATAAAGCCAGTAACGAATGTGCATTATTTGCTGATTCTGATGCGCTTTTACATTGGGATTTTAAAGATCCGAAATCGCAATCGGGTAAGCAGCCATTTCGCGACACCCTTGATGGGCTGGAACAGCGTATTGCCCTTTTTCTGATGTTAAATGGGGCCGGTCAAGCCAACGTTATGGGCCCTGTCGAGCTGTTCAAAATTATGAGTGATCCGTTGCGACTAAAAATCTTAATGCTGATTGAAGATGAACAAGCCTTGTCGGTGAGTGATCTGGTTGAGGTATTGGATGTTAGTCAGCCAAAGGTTTCACGTCATTTAGCACTGCTGCGTGATGGTGGTGTGCTGGAAACCCAGCGTGAAGGGCTATGGATTTTTTATCATTTTTCGGCGCAGTTACCTATCTGGGTACGCCATATCTTTGCCACGGTTCGAAATGGTAATGCTGCAATGATTAAGCAGGAAAAGATTAGGCTCAGTTTACTGAGAGATAGAAAAAAGCCCTCTTTTATTAATGTGTAACGTGTAGAAATTTTATATAGAGAATAGGTACGTAGATGTCAAATATACATCCATTTTGGACGCTTCCTGTGGAAGATGGGGGTAAATTACTTCTTACACCTTGCCCAGGTACAAAAGAAGTCAGTTTAAATGATGCGTTGTTGCAGTTGAAAGACGCTGGAGCAACTGCAGTGTTTACAGCCTTGGAGCCCACTGACTTACCTGATGGTGGTTTAGAAGCGCTGTCAGCAAAGTGTTTAGAACTGGGGTTAAAATGGTACCACTTACCGATTGAAGACGACTGTGCGCCAGGTGCACTCTTTGATGCAAATTGGGCTGAAGCCAATAAGGCGGCGCAAGCGATCCTTGATCGGGGTAATGGCCTCGTAATTCACTGTATGGGCGGATCTGGACGGACGGGTTTGATTGCCGCACGTATATTGCTTGCTCGTGGTAGTGAGCTGGACGAAACCGTTGAAAAAATTCAGGCATTGCGACCAGGTGCATTTACCCGTCAGCCACATATTGATTACATTCAGGTATATAAGTAGTTTTCAGACGCATTGATACTTAGTGTATGGTACCTAGTGCATTAATGCCCTATATCTACAATAGATAAGACCCTGCTTTAGCAGGGTTTTTTTATACCAGATACAGAGAGATACGGCCATGGATTCCATCATACCCATCTAAATAAGTCATTGATCATTAGCGTACCTATCTGACGACTTACTTATCCAGATCGGAACAAAGGGTAAAAAGGCTGGCAACCTGAGTAAAGGCAGGCTAGTATATGTGAAAATTCATATATATGTTTTTTCGTATACAGTAAATTAAGGAGATCAAGTAATGGCCGTGAAGGTTGGGATAAATGGTTTTGGTCGTATTGGTCGTTTAGCGTTGCGTGCCGCATTTGATTGGGCAGACGTAGAGATTGTGCAGATCAATGATGTTGCTGGCGATACGAAGACACTGGCGCATTTATTGGCGTTTGATTCTGTACAAGGACGCTGGAAGCATGAAGTCACAACTAAAGATGACACCATGATCATTAATGAGATGGTTATTCAGTGTACGCAAGAGCGTGATATTGAGGCCGTGGATTGGGCTGGTTGTGATGTTGTGCTGGAAGCGACGGGGGTACATCGTAAAACCGAATTTCTGAACAAATATTTAGCGCAAGGTGTGAATCGTGTTGTGGTATCGGCACCCGTTAAAGAGCAAGGGGTGTTAAACGTGGTGGTTGGCGTAAATGACTACCTGTTTGATCCAGACCAACACCGTATTGTGACGGCAGCGTCTTGTACCACTAACTGTATTGCACCGATTGTTAAAGTTATCCATGAAAAGCTGGGTATCGAGCAATCATCCTTTACGACCATTCATGACCTAACCAATACTCAGACGATTTTAGATGCGCCGCATAAGGATTTACGCCGCGCCCGAGCATGTGGTATGAGCTTAATTCCGACGACGACGGGATCGGCAACGGCTATTGTGGAAATTTTCCCTGAACTGGAGGGTAAGATCAATGGCCATGCGGTACGAGTTCCTTTAGCCAATGCGTCATTGACCGATATTATTTTTGATGTCAGTCGTGATACCACTGCAGAGGAAGTAAATGCTTTGCTAAAAGAGGCATCGGTTGGTGAGTTGCAAGGTATTCTTGGTTTCGAAGATCGTCCACTGGTTTCTATTGACTACAAAGGTGATCAGCGTTCGACGGTGGTTGATGCATTGTCAACGATGGTGGTGAATGACCGCATGGTTAAAATTTATGCTTGGTATGATAATGAGATGGGGTATGCCACCCGTACTGCGGAATTGATCCGTAAAGTTGGATTAGCCTAAAAACGGTAAATACTCAGAATATCAGGTTGGTGCTACGACTAACCTGATATTGATAGTGCATTGTATAAAAGAGTAAGTGAGTCATAACATGATTGCGGCAGTTGCAAATCTGTCTAAAGACGTGCGCCAGTATATGCTGGTGACATTTAATTATTGGAATTTCACCATTACTGACGGCGCACTGCGGATGTTAGTGATCCTTTATTTCTATCAATTGGGTTATTCGTCGCTACAAATCGCCTCACTCTTTTTGTTCTATGAATTCTTTGGTGTGGTGACGAATCTGATTGGTGGCTGGTTAGGTGCAAAATTGGGTTTGAACCGGACTATGAACATCGGTTTGGGGATGCAGATTGTAGCTTTACTGATGTTAGCGGTGCCGACGCCAATGCTGACGGTCTTTTGGGTGATGTTTGCCCAGGCACTGTCTGGTATTGCAAAAGACTTAAATAAGATGAGTGCAAAAAGTGCGATCAAAACACTGGTCCCCAATGATCAGCAGGGTGCGCTCTATAAGTGGATTGCCCTGTTAACCGGTTCTAAAAATGCGCTAAAAGGGGCGGGATTCTTTCTTGGCGGCTTATTGTTGACGGCCATTGGCTTTAAGGGGGCAGTGATTGCGATGGCTGCTGTGTTAGTCGTGGTATTGATGATGAGTTTGTTGTGGCTGGAAAAAGGCATGGGCAAAGCCAAGCAATCCGTTAAATTTTCACAGATTTTTTCAAAAAGCCACAGTATTAATATTCTTTCTGCGGCGCGAATGTTCTTATTTGGTGCTCGTGATGTCTGGTTTGTTGTCGCTTTGCCGTTGTACCTGAGCCAAGTGTTTAATTGGGATCATACATTAGTCGGTGGATTTCTTGCACTTTGGGTGATGGGTTATGGCATTGTTCAGAGTATGGCACCTCGTATTACAGGAAAGAAAAAAGGGAGAGTGCCAGATGGGAAAGCAGCAATGGGTTGGGCTGGCTTGTTGTCGCTGATTACGGCGGGTATTGCCTTTGCTGTCCAGCAAGGTTGGCAGCCCGAGCTGACCATTGTTGTCGGACTGCTTCTTTTCGGTGCCGTGTTTGCGGTTAACTCCTCATTGCATTCTTATTTAATCGTCAGTTATGCCAAAGGCGATGGTGTGTCATTGGATGTGGGCTTTTATTATATGGCCAATGCGATGGGGCGATTAATTGGGACAATCCTGTCTGGCTTGGTATATCAAGAACTTGGTTTGGCTGCGTGCTTATGGGTATCGTGTGTATTTTTATTAATCACTACGCTGATTTCTTTGCGATTACCGACGCTGTCAGTTCATTAAGTTGTATAATTATTCAATATTTGGAATTTATATCTACTTTTATTTGTGGGATTGGTGTTTTGCTTTGGCTTGAGGGTTTAAAGAGAATTTTCGAAGCATATCATTAGCCTGTGTAACAGTGATGTTTATCAATATTTATTGAAATGGGGGCGTTGAATAGTGCATGAGCCTTTTATCTCTATACCTCATGGGGTAAAGTCGATGAGTTTTGAAGATGGCTAGAGTATATAAGGATGTCTCAACTTATTGGCTTAGGGAGTAAGACTAGTTCTGTAATGGAAAATACAGGATTGGCTGACCTGAAGCGGTTAAGCGGAAGCAAGTTATTTGAAGCAATCACCCGATTGCTCTACGAAGTATTTAATGCTGAGCATGTTTTTATTGGCTATTTTTCTGAAAATAATCAGTCCGTTCATACGTTATCGTATCGCCTGCGGGGGAATTTAAGTGATAATTTCACCTATTCGCTCATTGATACGCCTTGTGAGAACGTGAGACAAACGGGGCAAATTTGTTATCACGATCAGGTTCAGCAGCATTATCCTGATGATGAAGCATTGAAAGCCAAGCAGGTTGAATCCTATATTGGGGTTCCTGTTTTTGCGCAAGATGCACAACCTGAAGGGATTATCGTATGCTTGTTTAGGCAGCCGTTTTTATTATCCGAACAGCTATTGCACCTTTGTCAGGAGCTTAGTTATTATCTTGGGGTTGAGCTGAAATATTCGACTTTACTACAACGGCAGGATAAATTGCTGTGGGAGTTGGAAGAAGGACAACGCGTTGCGAAAGTTGGAAGTTGGTTTTGGAATTTATCTAATAATCAATTCGAATGGAGCCGGGAAGTGTACCGGATCTATGGAATCCAAGATGATTCGATATCGCCCACCATTAGCATGCTATCGAGCTTGATCCATCCCGAAGACCGTGAATGGGTGCTGAAAACATTATACAGCGCTGTTGAATCGGACTTAAGCAATTATAATCTTGTGCATCGGACCTTATTATTAGATGGGTCCATAAAATACCTCCGTAAACGTGCTGAAGTTATTCGTGATGAGGATGGTAATGCTGTTTCGATGCGAGGTACTGTCCATGATGTTACCGATGTCTATCAAATCTCAGCGAAATTAACCAAAACGTCACGTCAGCTAAAGACGACGGTTAATGCTGTTGAAGAAGGGGTTTGGGAATTTGACTTGCAAAAGCAGGAATTATCGACCTCTCCCAAATTCTGGGATATTCTCGGTAAGCCGCAACCTGTTTCGGGTAACGATTTCGAACAATGGCTTGATTGCATTGTTGATCAAGATCGTAAGGATGGCTTGGCTTTCTTCAATCGTTTTTTAAAGCAGAAATTTTCGTCCGTCTTCCAATTTGAATTTAGGCTTAAGCCAGACTTACAGGTGAACCCTACCAGCAAAGAATGTTGGTTAAAAGTAAAAGGCAGCATTGTCGCTAAAGACGATGACGGGCAGCCAATTAGAATTGCCGGTATTCAGCGAGATATTACCAGTAGCGTTGAAGCCCGACGACAGCTTAATCGTGCTCAGGTTGTGTTTGATAATACGTCAGAATGTATATTGATTACTGACCGTAACAACAAAATTATCTCTGTTAATCGCGCTTTTGAAGAAACAACCGGTTATCGTGAAAGTGAATTGTTAGGCAAGTCCCCCAATACGCTTTCGTCAGGCATTCATGATCATACTTATTACCAGTCTCTTTGGGCTCATCTCCAGCAGCATGAACATTGGAAAGGTGAAGTTTGGAACCGACGTAAAAATGGCGAAATCTTCCCGGAAGAGATTTCCATTAATGTGATCCGTGATGATAACGACGCTGTGATTAACTATGTTGCTGTTTTTAGAGATATTAGTCACTGGAAACAAGCGGAAGAGCAACTGACTTTTTATGCTTATAATGATCCGCTAACCGGGTTGGTGAATCGACGTAGTTTTATTCATCGGGTGAGTAAACACATTGAAACCATCAGTGATCGCAGGGCACAAGCATTTTCACTTTTGTTTATTGATACGGATGATTTCAAAACAATTAATGATCTGTATGGCCATGACTTTGGCGATAAAGTATTGGTTCATATTGCGAGTTGTCTGCGTGATGTTTTTCCCGTTCAGGATGACATTTGCCGTTATGGCGGTGATGAGTTTTGTATTTTAATGCCCAACACCACGGCAACAGTAGCACGACATTGGGCTAGACAAGTTGTAGAGCGGGTTTCTACGGCATTTATGATTGAGGATGTTGAAGTCAACTGTACGGTGAGTATCGGTATCTCTGCTTACCCTGATTGTGGTGTGACACACACTGAATTATTGAAAAATGCCGATTATGCGATGTATAACATGAAAGGGCGGGGCCGCAATGGGATCTGTGAATATGATGGAGAGCTGCAATCAAAGTACATCGAAAAGTTGAAATTGCGTGATCGGTTAAAGAAAGCAATTATTGATAACGTACTGACTGTTTATTACCAGCCTATTGTGGATGCTCACAGTGGTGAGGTGAGGCGTTTTGAAGCGCTGGTAAGGTGGTTTGATGACAAATACGGCTTTGTTTCACCAGCAGATTTTATCCCTATCGCGGAGCAGTATGGTCTAATTCGATCACTCGGTGCGTATGTACTTCAACAGGCCTGCCACGATCTGAAAGCGATTCATGATGCCGGTTATCCCGATGTCGTTTTTGCCATAAACCGTTCAGTGAAAGAATTTATCCATCATAATGACTTGCCAAAGGTCTGGGAGAAAATTGAACAGTATGGCCTTCCTGTTCAGTCGATTATTATTGAAATCACTGAGTCTACGGCCTCAAAAGAGAGTAAATATATCCAAGAGCTACTTAATAGTTTTAAGCAGCGAGAGATCAAAGTTGCACTGGATGATTTTGGTACCGGGTATTCATCGCTGAGTGCGGTTGTGGAATTACGACCTGATATCATTAAAATTGATCGCAGTTTCATCCGAGAGATAGAGCAGAGCATGGATAGCCGGACCTTGGTCTCCCTTATCATTGATCTCAGCCATAAATTAGGTATTCAAGTTGTTGCAGAAGGGGTTGAGACGCGTATTCAGCTCGATATCTTACGTGAACTCAATTGCCAGTTTGTGCAAGGATTTTATTTTAGCCCCGCAGTGCCATTTGATCGGTGTATGGCAATGTTAGCTGAACAGTAAAAACGTCACTGAGGCATGATTTTAGTGTGTAGGGTTGGTTTTAACGGAGTGTCACGCGTAATATAGCGACCTTCATGTAGTGGGAGTTTACTTATGCAGGCTGTTTGTTTCGATTTTGATGGGACGCTGGTCGATTCTGAAGTGTTTCATGCTAATAACTGGAGTCAGTATCTGGCAAGTTGCGGGGTAGAGGTATCTGCTGACGCTTTTTTGCGAGAATACGCAGGGGTGCCATGGAGTACTGTCGCGGATACGTTTCATCAGATGTTTGACTTTGCCCATTGCCCGTTAACGACGGTGATGCAGATGGAGCAGCTGACGCACAAAACGCTACTTGAATCGGGTATACCCGCTAAAGAAGGGGCCGCAGAGATGCTCCAGCAACTGCATGGTACTTTACCATTAGCGGTTGTAACCGGGGCGCCGAGAGAATATGTTGAAGGTATTCTTGCGCACTTAGGCTGGCTTGCCTATTTTGAGCATATATTCTGTGGTGAAGATGTAGCAACCAATAAGCCCGCTCCTGATATTTATCAACTGGCTTGTCAGACTTTGGGATACTCTGTTAATGAGGTTGTCGCGGTTGAAGATAGTCAAACGGGTGTACAGTCAGCCAGTACGGCAGGTCTCCGGGTTGTCGTGGTTAATGACATACATCCGGTCGGATTGGATTTAACCCCATATCGGTACCAAACATTATTAGAAGCGCAAGCACAACAAGCATGCTGGCTGGTGGCTTGAAGCCACTATATTGAATCACAAAGCAATCACTGATTAATAAAAGAAATAGGCATGATTATGCAAGACGAAGAATTAATGACTGGCGATATGTTAGTTGAAGCCGTTGAAAATCAATTAACCGACGGTGATCCGATCAAAGTGAAAGAAACGTTGATGCGTCTGATGATGACAGGCACACCAAGAGATGAAGCAGTGCAGATGATTGCATGCGCATTATCTATTGAGGTCTTTGATGTGGCCAAAAATGGTGGAAATTTTGATTTGAAACGTTACACCGAAAATCTGAATGCATTGCCTGATATGCCTTGGGACTTTGAGGATTAACGATCTCTACTGAGATAAAAAAGGCCGCTTAGCGCGGTCTTTTTGTTGTCTAGTTGTTGTGGTTTTGTTGTTGGTTATGGTGGTATTATAGGTTGTAATTGACTGACTTAAGTATGCTGTAATGGTTTTTTAGTCTGCTAATTCGTATCATGCTAGCATATGTTAACTTTTATGTGGCGCTTATGGGTTATTACGCTGGTCTTGTCCGATAATTTAGATTCATTTGTTGTGATTTGGTTAAAATGCGGTTGCACATCCCGTGTTTCTTTCATTATTCTATACATGACTACCAACAATGCAGCAAGGATACAGCAAATGATTATTGGCGTACCTAAGGAAATAAAAGTTCACGAATATCGTGTGGGTATGGTTCCTGCTTCGGTCTGTGAGGCCGTAGCTCATGGCCATAAGGTGTATGTCGAGACCAACGCAGGAGCCGGTATTGGTTTTACTGATCAAGATTACATTGATGCTGGTGGTCAGATTTTATCAACAGCAGCCGCTGTGTTTGAAGAATCTGATATGATTGTAAAGGTTAAAGAGCCTCAGGCCGTTGAGCGTGCAATGTTACGTGAAGGGCAGATCTTGTTTACTTACCTGCATCTTGCGCCAGACCCAGAGCAGACTCATGATTTGATTAAGAGTAAAGCCATCTGTATTGCGTATGAGACGGTGACGGATGATAAAGGGCGCTTGCCTCTACTGGCTCCTATGTCGGAAGTCGCGGGAAGAATGTCCATTCAAGCTGGAGCCTTTGCACTTGAAAAGTCTAGAGGCGGTAGTGGAATGTTACTCGCGGGTGTACCGGGTGTTGAGCCAGCAAAAGTCGTCATTATCGGGGGGGGAGTCGTCGGTGCAAATGCGGCTCAAATGGCGGTTGGCATGCGTGCCAATGTTGTTATTCTTGATCGTAATACTGATGTGCTGCGTCACCTCGATGTTCAGTTTGCAGGCGCCGTCCAGTGTCTATACTCAACAAAAGATGCAATAGAGAAGCATGTGTTAGATGCAGATCTTGTTATCGGTGGTGTATTAGTGGCAGGAGCTGCTGCACCGAAACTGGTGACGGCGGAGATGGTCAAACGAATGAAGCCAGGGTCAGCGATTGTCGATGTCGCCATTGATCAGGGGGGATGTGTTGAAACATCACATGCGACGACACACAGCGATCCTACCTATATTGTCGATGATGTGGTGCATTATTGTGTGGCGAACATGCCAGGTGCGGTTGCGCGTACATCAACCTTTGCGCTGAATAATGCAACATTACCCTATATCCTCAAGTTGGCTGATAAAGGCTATAAGGTTGCATTGCAGGACGATCAGCACCTGATGCATGGGTTAAACGTTTACCGTGGCCAGATAACGTGTGAAGAGGTCGCTGAAGCACTGAATTTATCTTATGTTTCGCCAGCGCAAGCGATTGGCGAATAAGAGATTTTTCGTTTCACTCGTTATAATCTCTGCTTAGTCAAAGGTTGTATCCGTGATCAAAAATGATATTAGAATATTAATATTCGTTATATTTTCTGATATTAAAAAAGATCAAATAAAGCCGTAATATAAATGTATATATTACGGCTTTTTTAAAATTGACAAAAAGTTATGTTTATGCACGAGCGTAGATAACACTGCCACCCTTTATATCGTCAATGATTTTTCTAGATAGGTTTGTTGGCAATGCTGGACATCCCCAACTTCTACCTAGATAGCCATTACGACGGATAAATGATTCAGTTGCATATTTTGCACCATGAATAACAATGTAACGGCGTCTTGCATTGTCATTGATACCACGTGTTAATCCGTCTAATTTTAGCGAGTAACCATTACCCCCGTAGTATGTTGTATCTGTAAGAAATGTACCTAATGATGTTTTCCGTGAATTAACAATATTGGAGAATCTAGTTGCCGTTTTTCCACCACTGTTAACACCATGGGAAACATATGTATTGTACATTAGCTTATTGTTTTTAAGATCAATGACATAAAATCTTTTTTCGGTGGATGGTTTACCGTAATCAATAATAGTCAGAAGTTGTTTTTTACGCCCTTTGGTATTGTAATAAGCTTTGTAGCCTTCTTTAAATACCTGATAACTAACGATACCTTGTAGCTTTGCTTTATTATATATGTCCTTTATCAGGATATCTGAATTAGGTGTTTTGCTATACGCTTGGCTATTGATTCCACTCGCAGAAGCTTGAAATGGCATCGACATCAATGCCAAAACAAGGAGTATTAGTACTTTTTTCATTGTCCGTGTAAAAATTCAAATTATGTAGCTTATTAGTAGTGCGCGGACTTTATCATAAAAAACACATAATATTAGTAGACTATTCTTTTATAGTGAATAGTCAAATAGATAGGAGAGGCGAGTTTAATAGATACTTTACTAGTAAAAATAGTGTTAATACAGAAGATTAAACACTAATGATATTTTTATATACGGCTTAATGGTTATTTTAATTGAGTAAGCTAAATTGAAAAATTATCTATCTTATAATTGACTAATTTATTGTTTATAATGAGCAAAAAAAGTGACACATTTTGAAAACAATGAAATATTCATGTTTTTACTTGATGGTTATTTTTTGACCGCTAAGTTGTACTATTTTGCGCCAGATCCTCTCGGTTACCCGAAACAAAGCTTGTGCGAATAACTGAATAGTGGATTTTGATTAATTATTGTCCAGTGACTGCGTAAAAATCCGCAATAAAAAAACGCAGGCGTTAACCTGCGCTTTGACTAAGAGAAATGATGTTTAAATATTACACACTTTCGCCCAGCTACCATCGCTACCCGGTGAGGAAGCTGTCCACCAGTTAGCCTGATAGATCACGCCGTTGTGAATGACTTTATCGCCTTGGTTTGCATGGCTTGGGTTACCTGCCCAATCGGTTTGTGGCATATCTGGGTATGTAACCAGACCTGTCGTATCACAGGTGCCTGGATCAGGGTTACCGCCGCCGCCTTCACCTGGAGTACCTATTGGTAGATCTGGTTGCTCGAATTTAAACGCATACTCTTTACCATTAATCGTTACGCTGTAGTTAGCAGGGCCAGAGATCGGTAGATAGTAAACCATATCTAGCTCGTAAGTACCGCCTGCGGGTAGCTCTTTCCATGCTGGAAGAGTAAATGCCACGCGGTGCATTACGCCTTGTAGACCACCAATGTTGTTCGCTGCTGAGTGTCCAGAAGCTATGACTTTCAATCCACCACCTGATTGATCTTTCGCATTGTCAGGTGCTGATGTTGGAATATCAAACTGGAATTCCGTGCCACCAGGTAACGCTTGACCGGTATTATTGGTGAAGGTGATTTTTGGATTGATTGGATAGTTTTGGTCACCGACTTTGAAGCCACCAACAGAAACCGCAATATCGACCGTTTCAGTTGGGATAGCGCCAGTCGCTACCTTGTTACCATAAGGTGTTGCAGCTTTGAATTTATCGTAGATAGCCTTGGTCATGGTGTTACCCATGTGGTACTCACCGTTGCCAGTTTTACAAGCATTCTCAGTGGTATCAACAGTGGTCCGGTTACCATTTGCATCGAGCACATAACAGTTATAGTCGCCTGCCAGTTCCCAGAACATGATACCGCCGATTTCTTGATCGATAACGTAGTCAGCTTTTACGTTGATAGACGCTTTATCTTCAGTCGATAGGAAGACTTTTTTCTCTGCATTCCATAGCCACGGAGCAACGGCAACACTGTCATAATGACGTGTATAGCTACCCGTTAGCTGGTGTTCAGGATTATTGGCTGGGTCTAGTGCATAAGCGGTTGAGTAGCTGCCAAAGATACCTTCAGCGAGGTTTTTTGCATGCCACATTGGGTTAGAGCCTGCGCCCATTTCAGCCCCTTTAGTGTTTTTATCATGCCATAGGTTGTCGATTCCCACTGCGCCGTTACCACAGTTGTTCTTCTCACCTTCGCCTGTGCCTGGCTCACATAATGATTGGTTTGGAAGCGCCGCTTTACCCCATAGGCCATTCTCTCCGCCCGTTACGCCTTGCCAACCACGGGTATAATACGGAACACCGATGTTAATACGGCCAGCAGGCATAGAACCTCGGAAATAGTGATATGCCCAGTCAGTATTTAGGTAGCCAATGCCACCATAAGCGGCTGTACCATACACATTCCAAGCGGCTAATTCTGAATCTTTACCTGTATCGTAAAGTGCCGCGTTGTGGCCAACGTGGTCATTCCATGCACCGTGCAAGTCGTAAGACATGATGTTTACATAGTCTAGATACTGAGTGACATCGAATGTTTCCATACCGCGGAGTAGATAGCCTGATGATGGCGCTGCGATGGTTAGCATGTAGTGAATGCCATCTTGTGCAGAGGCGACATCCAGTTTCTCACGCAGTACTTTCATCAGTGCTTGGTAAGAGGCCCATAAGTATTGTCGACGTGGCTCCATAAAATCCTTATCGTATGGATTACCAGCACCTGCCATTGATGTTGGGTATTCGTAATCGATATCAAGGCCATCAAATTGGTACTTACGTAGCATTTCAACCGCAGACGTTGCAAATTTTTCGATACCTGCATGGTTGATTGAACCATCGGCATTGGTTGTCATGGTATAGAAACCACCGTCAGCAACACGGTTGCCATCAGCACCGAAATGACCGCCGGTTTCAGCCCAGCCACCGATAGAGATCAGCGTTTTAACATCATATTTTTTCTTGTAAGTTGCAAGGGCACCGAAGTGACCTTTAAAACCAAGAGTCGGATCAATTTCGACACCTGGCCATTCTTTTCCTGTTGCTGCATTGTTCGGATCAGTAACATCGCCGACATTGACTTTTCCGTCAGAGCCGATGCTGACAAACGCGTAGTTAATATGCGTTAACTGCTCCCACGGGATGTCTTTAACCAGATATTGCGCTTGAGGATCATCCCCGGCACGCCAGCTGGTGAAGTAACCAATAACACGTCGAGGGTGATCGGCGCCCATGATTTCACGGCCTTGGTCATCGTAAGTCGTACAGTAAGGAACATTGACCCCATCAGTCTGGTACAGGCCATCTGGACGGCATGTCTTAACAATGGGGAGATCGCTATTGACGGTCAGCGTCGTGAGTGCAGAGTCCGCCGTTGCCCCTTGATTATCGGTCGCGCGTGCAAAAACAGTGAGTTTTCCTGCTTCTAGCGTTGTGTAGTCAAGTTTGTATGGGGCGTTAGCAGAAGTACCCACTAATTTACCATTTACGAAGAAATCAACGTTATCAATTGTGCCATCAGTATCTGCAGCGTTTGATGTGAAGGTAACAATGTCACCCAGGTTTACCGTTGTGACCGAAAGGGCAAGATCAACTGTTGGCGGTTCATTGCCAATCACTCCATCGTTGACCGAAATATTGACGCTTGTTTCGGCTGTCGCCCCCTGGTCGTCAGTGACAACGGCTTTCAGGGTATGGTTACCTTTGGTTGCAACCCAGTTAGCCGCATAAGGGGCTTTATCTAGCGTTGCGATCAACGTGCTGCCAGCATAAAATTCGACTTTAACAACGATGCCATCGGTATCATTGGCATTAGCTGTAATTGTTACTACATCGCCAGTCGTGATTTTATCACTACCCGTTGGAGATGAAATGGTTACTGTCGGGGCTTCATTGGGGGGAGGGGTGACACCGCCACAATCATCGACATATGTCCATTCTTGGCTCGGTCCTGAATGGGTTGATGGGGTGCTTCCTTGGCTCCACCAGTTAGCCTGATACACCTTGTTACTTTCTTGTACCTGCGTGCCACCGCTGTAGGCTGTGGTGCTATTCCATTGTTCGATTGTGCTACATTCCATTGCAGCCTGGGCATTCAGTGCGGTAAGGCACGAAACAGCGATAGCGCTAAGCTGAAATGCCCGCGTTATCACCTTTCCTTGTTTCAGGTGTTTCATTTTGTCATCCTTAAGTTATTGATAATATTGTTTTGTAATAAAAGTCACGACATGGTTGTTCTTTTGTTGCGTCGTGAAATAACTATAGAGACCGAGTCAAAGGAAGCACTGAAAATTATCCAAATATCCTAAATTGCTCGCAAAGCTATGTTTGTTTTGTGTAACGAGAACGTGGTTAATTTGTTCCAATAATCATAATTTTACGTAATTTCATAGAAAAATACGGCGTAAATAGTATGACAAACAAGCAGAAGAATAGATTTTATTTATCATACAAATACCCGCAGCTAGCGTGTCGAAAAGGCTATGGTGGGCATATTGGGGACGAGAGAATTGGCTAATTCGTAGATGTTGCGAGTGAGGTAAAGGGAGTTTGCTTGGGAATATAAGAGAAAGAGCTATCAATAGCTCTTTCTTTCACATTTATTATTGTTGGGTGATTTTGGCTTTAAAGCGGGCGCGAGTCGCTTCATCGGCCTGTGCATACCAGTAGTTCAGCATGTTTTCAGCGACATTTCGGACCTGAGTTTCACCAGATTTAGCGTTTGGTGAAATACCTTCTGGCAGTGTCACTGCGACAACAGGGGCAACGGCTGCTATTTTGCCTGTCATATTATAGGCAGCGATCTCTTCTTCATAATTACGACCAAGCTGTAAACCGGTTTTTATTAACTTGTCTTGCTTGAAAGAGAGTTTATTGTTGTCATTTTCAACCAGTGTGAATTTTGGCGATTTATTGAATTTTTTGGCTTCTTGGCTGGAGCGAAATTTAGGTAGGTCCAAAGCCACAGTGGTATCTTTCGCTGCAAATTTCACGATGATCACATCTGACTTAAAGAGGTGATCATCGCCATTTTCACGTAGTGAGTCCTGATAGGTGAATGCGATCTGGTTGATACCATTTGGCAGATTTAGTGGTGTATTACCACTTTTTTCGACGCCATTTACCAGAACAAGTTCAGCTTGATAAGGCAGCTCAAGTGTTACATTAGCCAGAGAAGGAAAGCTGAGGCCGCATGCTGCGATAGTGATAAGTGCGGTACGAAATTTCATCGATATTCCTTGAAAAATGTCAAATCCCAGAACAATAAACTGTTCATTGGTGTGATTCTAGTAGTCTGTAGCTAGATCACTGAATATAGATTGAATGATAGCGCTGTTACCAGACCCAAGCTACCCTAAGATGCTTGTTTACGTGAGAATGTTCCGTTTATTTGCACAAAGAAGATGGGTCGGCATTGTGTCTAGATTGACAGTCAGGCAAATGATGAGACGTCGAGAAAAAAAGAGCCAGCATCTGCTGGCTCATTGGTATCGTGATAACGAGCTTACTTTACGTAGCAAGCAAACCCTTTGAGGTAGAATCCTTCCGGGTAAGCGCTGTCTAATGGATGGTCCGCAGCTTGGCTGAAGCGTTCAATAAACTGCACATCACGATGTGCATCCAGTGCGGCATCGGCAATGATTTTTTGGAATAGATTGTTGTCCATCAGGCCTGAGCAAGAGTAAGTCAACAAAGTACCACCGGGTTTAATGATTTGCATGGCAAGCATATTGATGTCTTTATAGCCACGGCAAGCACCAACAAGTTGTGACTTGGATTCAGCAAACTTCGGTGGATCCATAATAACAACGTCAAACAGCTCACCACGATCGCGGTATTCGCGAAGCAGCTTGAATACATCTGCATTGAGAAATTCAGCATTTTCTACCGGATAGCCATTCATTTGGGCATTCAATAGTGCGGTATCAAGGGCTGGCTGTGATACATCGACATTGACCACTTGGCTTGCACCGCCCTTAAGGGCATATAACCCGAAACCACCAGTGTAGCAGAAGCAGTTCAGTACACGCTTGCCATTCACATATTTTACTGCGGCTTCACGGCTATCACGTTGATCTAAGTAGAAGCCTGTTTTATGGCCGCCGACGATATCAACATTAATTTTTACGCCATTTTCTTCGATGGTAACAAACTTCGGCGGTTCTTCACCGGACAGTACGCCAGTGCGCGGTTTTAACCCTTCTTTCTTACGCACTGATACATCAGAGCGTTCGTAGATGCTGCATTCTGGGTAGCAAATATTCAAAGCTTCAATAAGCGCGTCTTTTTGTGCTTCAGCACCTGCACTGAGTAGTTGGCAGACTAAGAAATCCTGATAACGGTCAATGGTGATACCCGGTAGACCATCCGATTCCGCAGCGATTAAACGATAGCCAGTCAGGCCATCACGTGCGGCTAGAATGTCACGAAGACCTTGCGCAGTTTGTAGTCGGTTAACAAAAAAGTTAACGTCGATTTTTTCTTTGCGGTCAAAGGTCCATACTCGAACACGGATCTGTGATTGTGGAGAAAACGCACCTCGAGCTAACCATTCACCGTTGTGATCAAAAATATCAACGGTTTCACCGAGAGAAGGCTTGCCCTCAATACGCTGAATACCACGAGAAAAAACCCAAGGGTGGCGGCGGCGCAGTGATTTTTCACGGCCTTTTACCAGATAAATTGAAGCTGTCATGACATGCCCGGTATGGATGTAGGAATGGTCGCGTATTATGTTGTTGAAACAGCGGAAAAGCAAATTTAGCGTAAAGAAAAACAGGGACGGCATTGCCGTCCCTGTTACTGAATCTGTTATATGACTTTTGGTGTTGTCTGTAATATTAGATTTTTAAGCCACTCATTAATGATTCAAGAATCTTGGATTGTTGAGTGAGCTGTTCAATTTCCACCGAAGACTCAGTGATCACACTGCTTATCTGTTGAGATTGCAGGCGTATTTGTTCGACGTTGGAGGCAATATTATCAGCAACGGCACCTTGTTGTTCTGCGGCTGCAGCAATTTCAGTACTGCGATCAGAGATCTGCTGGTTGCGATCGGTGATCTGAGTGATATCGCGATCAACCGAGTCCATCAGCGCTTCGCTGTTTTGAGCATTGTTGACCGTATTATTCATGACGGCCATGAGCTGTTGGCTATTTTGTTGCAGAGACTCAATCATGCGCTGAATTTCAACCGTTGCACCTTGTGTGCGCCCTGCAAGGGTACGCACTTCATCAGCAACAACGGCAAAACCACGGCCTTGCTCACCAGCACGTGCTGCTTCGATGGCTGCGTTAAGTGCGAGCAAGTTGGTTTGTTCTGATATTCCATTAATGGTTGTAACGACATCATCAATTTTTGCTGCGTTGTTATCCAGCTCCGTTACGGCTTGGGCTGCTGAATTAATTTCTCCACTCAGTACTGAGATCGCGGAGCGCGTTTGGCCTACTTGATTTCGTCCTTGCTCAGAGACTTGCTGCGCCTCACGGGTTTGTTCTGATGTTTCGTGAGCATGCGTGGCGACTTCGCGAATAGAGCTTGCCATCTCTTCAGTGGCACTGGCCAATGAATCAAGATGGTGTTGCTGCGATGATGACAGTTGCTCACTTTGCTGGCTTCGCTGGCGTAAGTCAGTACTAATTTGTTGCATTAGCTCTGTTGCTTGTCGAGTTGCTTTCACAAGCTGATGCTCGCGTTCGGCAACGCGATCAACGGTGATTGCAATGATGCTGAATTCATCGCGTACTTTGAAAAAGTTGAGGCGGTTAGTGAGATCACCATTCGCCAATGCATCCAGAGCGCGGTGGGTGGTATACATGGCACCGCTAATAAAGGTCATGACATAATAAATTGTTGTCATTAGCACGAATAAAATGATGATTCCTGCCCCGATCTGCGTAGCGCTTAAATCGCTCAGAATACTAGGTACATCGGCGGCACTGATCGAATAATTCATTCCAGAGACAGGTGATGATAGCTCGCCTTGTCCTACCTGAATGTTTGAATTAGCCAGTAAAGTATAGGCATCCGATTGGCTGATTTTTTGCTGTGAGAGTAGACTGGCCGTGCTATTAAGTTGTTGAGTCGTAATTTCAATACGCTGCTCATTTGCTGTATCCACTAGAATAGTTCCAGTGCTAATAACAGCAATCATAGGAAGCAGAAGCAGGAGATAGAGTTTTTCTTGTATGGATATGTGAATTAGGTATTTATCTATCCATCTAAAAGCGACTTCTTTCATTTTATATCCTAAAAAAACATGTGCTTAGCAAGCATTCGTACGGTAGATTTTAATCCGTTATCAATAAATAGATACAATTCTTGAGGTGATGGGTGTCACAGATTTGTGTAAAAGTTAGTGTAAGCGGTATTGTCCAAGGGGTCGGATTCCGATTTCATACGGCTCATGAGGGGTTGAGATGTGGATTGACAGGCTATGCGAAGAATTTACCTGACGGTACGGTTGAGGTAATGGCCTGTGGCCATGAAGAACATGTTGCACAACTGCTGCGTTGGTTGGAAAAGGGGCCTAATACCTCAAGAGTTGATAGTATTAATGTTCTTGAGGTGAATTGGCGTCACATAGACGGTTTTGAAATCATGTAATAAAGTTAGAACAAGAGCGAGTGCACGCATTCGCTCTTAGTGACTATAAGCCGTTATATACACTTAACGGGTTTAGGCAGACCTGCCAATTTTGTGGCTTGCTTTGCCGGGCCCTTGGGGAATAGGCGATAGAGATAACGTGAGCTACCTTTTTCTTCGCCGTATTTTTTCGCCATGGCTTTTACCAGCATTCTGATGGCTGGCGACGTATTGAACTCTTGATAGAATTCACGTACGAAGCGGACAACTTCCCAATGAGCCTCGGTCAGGGTGAGCCCTTCCTCGTTAGCCAATAGGGGGACAAGTGCTTCTGACCAATCTTCAGTATTCTTCAGATAGCCATGAGCATCGGTTTCGATATGTTTACCTTCAAATTCAAGCATGATGTGCCTCATATATGGATCGCGCAAAGCATAGTGATAAACCTTGGTCGCTGCAAGCCTAAGGCGAGGCAGTGAGCGCCAAATAAACAAGGAAATTCAGAAATAAAAAAGCGCCCGCAGGCGCTTATTGTCTATCTAGAGGAGGGACTGATATTAATCGTCACTACCCATGATACCTAGGATCTGAAGTAAGCTCAGGAATAGGTTATAGATAGAAACATACAGCGTTACAGTTGCTGAGATGTAATTAGTCTCACCACCACGGATAATGCTCTGTGTGGTTAGCAGGATAGCGGCTGTTGAGAACAGAACAAACATACCACTGATAGCGAGTGATAGCATTGGTAGTTGTAGGAAAATGTTCGCTACAACAGCTACGATAATCGCGATGAAACCCGCCATAAGCATGCCGTTTAAGAACGACAGATCGCGCTTAGTTGTTAGGGCATACGCTGAACATGACATGAAGGTCAGGGCTGTACCACCGAGAGCCAGTACAATGGCATGGCCCATGCCTGCGCCAATGTACATGTTCAGAATTGGCCCCAGGGTGTAACCCATGAAACCAGTCAGTGCAAAGGTAAAGACTAAGCCAAGGCTGCTGTCGCGATTTTTCTCAGTCAGGAACATCAGACCATAGAAACCAACGAGTGTAATGATCAAGCCAGGGTGAGGCATGTTCATTGCCATAGCAACGCCAGCAACGACAGCTGACCAGACAAGTGTCAGTGAAAGAAGAAAATAAGTGTTGCGTAAAACCTTATTGGTTGAAAGTGCGCTTTCGTAAGCCGACTCTCGATTGAACATACGATCGTTCATAAACAGTCCCCTTGGGGTTAGATATGTTGATTACTATTGAAGGATATATTGGGGCATTTCATCATAAATGCAAGTTAACAATGGATAAATTGCTAAATATCCCCACTAATAATTATTCAGTGTAACTGTAAGACCTGAATGATACTTAACAATTCGTTATCTTTGCGCTCAAAGTTGTAA
Source organism: Photobacterium nomapromontoriensis (assembly GCF_050336815.1). Lineage (NCBI taxonomy): Bacteria > Pseudomonadati > Pseudomonadota > Gammaproteobacteria > Vibrionales > Vibrionaceae > Photobacterium > Photobacterium nomapromontoriensis. Next base: position 106,958 of record NZ_JAKJSL010000017.1, on the reverse strand, counting down.
ACGAATGTTACAGCACATAATGGTTGTGTTTCAATCAGTGTTTTCTCTGTGTCCATAGTCATGATGGTGGTTAATGCAGTATCTGTCTTAAAAACAGCTGGGTACGGTCTGATTGGGGATTGTCAAAAAATTCGGACGGAATGTTTTCCTCGATAATTTCACCTTGATCCATGAATATGACCCGGTCAGCGACTTGTCGAGCAAAGCCCATTTCATGAGAGACACAAATCATTGTCATTCCCTCGTTGGCTAGCTCCACCATCACATCGAGCACCTCTCTGACCATTTCCGGATCAAGTGCTGAAGTGGGCTCATCAAATAGCATGACTTGTGGCGTCATACAGAGAGAACGTGCAATCGCAACACGCTGTTGTTGACCACCAGATAGTTGACCCGGGTATTTGTGTGCTTGTTCCGGAATTTTAACCCGCTCTAAATACTGCATAGCGACGGTATCCGCTTCTTTTTGCGGCAGCTTCTTTACCCATATAGGCGCGAGAGTACAGTTTTCAAGTACTGTCAGGTGAGGGAAGAGGTTGAAGTGCTGAAAACACATCCCCACTTCTCGTCGCACTAATTCGATATTTTTCAGATCGTCGGTTAGCTCATTACCGGCGACAACAATACGGCCTTGCTGATGTTCTTCCAGTCGATTTATGCAACGGATCAAAGTTGATTTTCCTGATCCTGACGGGCCGCAAATGACGATTTTCTCCCCCTTTTTGACCGTTAAGTTGATATTTTTTAAGACATGGAATTGGCCATACCATTTATTGACACTCTCCATCGTGATCATGTGTGGGGGATCATTATGATTTGGCATTGTTCACTCCTTCCCTTTGATATTCAGCGTTTATGTCCGGTATGTAATTTGTTTTCGAGATAAAGGCTATAACGTGACATGCTAAAGCAGAAAACCCAGAACACGAGTGCGACAAAGACATAGCTTTCCGTCGCAAAACCCAGCCATTTAGGGTCCGTGTTAGCGGCTTGGCCAATGCCAAGCACGTCGAACATACCAATGATTAAAACCAGACTGGTATCTTTAAATAGCCCGATAAAGGTGTTGACGATAGAGGGGATACTGATTTTCAGCGCCTGAGGGAGGATGATCAGGCCCATTTTTTTCCAGTAGTTAAGGCCTAGCGCATCGGCGGCTTCATACTGTCCGGAGGGAATTGCTTGCAGGCCCCCGCGTACTACTTCAGCCATGTACGCAGCACTGAATAACACCACACCGGTTAAGGCACGAAATAGCTTATTGGTTTCGGTTTCTGCATCGAGAAAAAGAGGCAGCATAACAGACGCCATGAACAGGATGGTGATCAACGGTACCCCGCGCCAGACTTCAATATATACAGTACACAGGCTGCGTATGATCGGCATGTTAGAACGGCGTCCTAGCGCAAGAACAATGCCGATTGGCAGTGAAACTACAATGCCAACGATCGCAATGATCAGGGTGATGAGCAATCCCCCCCAGAGATGAGTTTCGACGACGGGCAGGCCGAAAATACCGCCATACAGCAACCCTGCGATCAAAAACGGATAAATATTAACGAAGAACAGCCAGATCCAGATACGGCCGGGTGTTTTTTCAATGGCAAGGAGTGTGATCAGGATAGCCAGCGAAAGATAAAAAAGCTGCGGACGCCAAAGCTGCTCTGGCGGATAAAAACCAAACATAAATTGTTCAAAACGGACATTGATAAACACCCAGCATGCGCCCTCTCTGCGACAGTCACTGCGGTCTGAACCGATCCAGTCAGCATTGATGAATGCCCACTCAATGACAGACCAAAGGCCGAGAATAGCGAAGTAACCTAACAGGAGGGTTAATAGCGTATTGATAGTATTTGAAAACAGATGGACACGAAGCCAACTTAGCAACCCAACAGAGTGAGAGGGCGGCGGTAAGCTGGGTTGGAATTCATGTTTAGGCATGGTGGTATCCTTCTACTGTTCGACTAAGGCGACTTTTTTGTTGTAAATATTCATCAGTAGTGACGTCAGTAAGCTGAGAGTGAGGTATACCGCCATGGTCATTGCAATGATTTCAATAGCTTGCCCCGTCTGGTTGAGTGTCGTGCCTGCAAAAATAGAAACCAGATCCGGATAGCCGATGGCCATCGCGAGAGAGGAGTTTTTGGTTAAATTCAAATACTGGCTGGTTAAAGGAGGAATGATGATCCGCAAAGCTTGCGGGATCACAACTAACCGTAAGGTTTTACGGGACGAAAGTCCCAGCGCCAGCGCCGCTTCTGTTTGGCCGTGACTCACCGCATTAATGCCCGAACGGACGATTTCGGCAATGAATGATGCCGTGTAAATGCTCAGCGCTAAGAGTAGGGCAGCAAGCTCCGGAATAATCGTAATGCCGCCCCTGAAGTTAAACCCTTTGAACTGGGGGTATTCCAGGCTGATGGGTTGCCCGCTGAGAAAATAACTCAATACGGGAAGGCCTATTATTAACAGCAGGGATACCAGAAAAACGTGCGATTGTTGCCCGGTTGTTTTCTGTTTTCGTTTGGAAAAAAAAACGTATAGCAGGCTGAGGATAACGGCTGCGATCACGGATAATCCAATCCATATCGCGCCAGTTTCAAAGACAGGAGCCGCGAGGTAGAGGCCTCTAACGTTAAGATAAACACTTTCACCAAGGCTGATGCTGTTGCGTGGTGAAGGCAAGGCTTGTAGCACCGCAAAGTACCAAAAGAAGATTTGCAGCAGCAGCGGAATATTGCGGAATGTCTCAATATAAATCGCGGCAAAACGGCTGACTAACCAGTTTGATGATAAGCGGGCGATACCAATGATAAAACCAATGATTGTTGCAATGATAATGCCCAACACCGACACCAGAGCCGTATTGAGCAGGCCGACAAAAAAGGTTCTGCCGTAACTGTAGGTTTCATCATAGTCTATCAGGGTCAACCCAATACCAAAGCCTGCTTCTTGCTGTAGGAAATCAAATCCAGTGGTGATCCCTCGCTGTTCTAGGTTCACCAGTGCGTTGTTGATCATGGAATAGACAAAGAAGCCCAACGCAGCGATGGCGATAATCTGAAAGATAACAGAGCGGAAAGTTGGGTTGTAAAATAAGCTTGCTCTTTTTACAGGCAAAACATCCATCCTGTGTTGAGTGCGTGTAAGAAGGTTGCCGGGAGTGATTTTTGCTCACTCCCGGTAAGAGAGGAGTTAGCGAAGTGGTGGTGCGTACTGCAGGCCACCATCAAGCCAGAGTGCATTGAGGCCACGTTTGATTTTTAGCGGTGATCCCATGCCAACAGTTCGCTCAAAACTCTCACCATAGTTACCGACTTGCTTAATAATTTGGTAGCTCCAATCATCATTGAGTCCGAGCCCTTTACCTTTCTGGTTCTCAATACCGATCAAGCGACGGATATTAGGATCATTGGACTTTTTCATGTCGTCGACATTGATGGTTGATACACCGAGTCCCTCAGCATTGACCATGACAAAGTGGGTCCATCTTATAATGTTAAACCACTGGTCATCCCCTTGACGGACCACCGGCCCCAAGGGCTCTTTTGAAATAATCTCAGGTAAAACAACTGCTGAGCTAGGGTCTTTCAAATTGAGCCGTAGCGCATACAAACCAGATTGGTCGGTGGTTAATACATCACAACGTCCTGCTTCGAACCCTTTAACGGTTTGAGCGGCGGTATCAAACACCACTGGCGTGTATTTCATTTCACGGAAACGGAAATAGTCAGCAAGGTTCAGTTCCGTGGTGGTCCCCGACTGAACACAGACCGCGGCTCCGTCTAATTCAGTTGCGCTATCAATTTCAAGTGATTTATTGATCATAAAACCTTGACCGTCGTAATAGTTGATAGCGGTAAAATTGAGCCCTAATGCGGTATCACGGTGTAATGTCCAGGTCGTGTTTCGTGAAAGTACGTCAATTTCACCTGATTGCAGTGCAGTAAAGCGTTCTTTCGCTGTCAGTGGGATATATTTGACTTTCGTTTTATCACCCAGCGTAGCCGCAGCAACTGCTTGGCAGAACTCGACATCCAAGCCTTCCCATGTTCCTTTTTCATTTGGATTAGAGAACCCTGGTAATCCCGTACTTACACCACACTGCACATAACCCTGCTTTTGCACTTTAGACAGCGTGTCAGAAGAGCCCGCACTCGCAGTAGTGTTGGATTTCGCGTTATTAGCGAGTTGTTTCTCCAATTCCATAATTTTAGCTTCAAGCGCTTTCGCATCACCGGACACAACCTGAGCATCGCTCGTTGCCGTACTGGCTAATTGCTGCTCAAGCGAATCCACTTTAGACTGAAGTGATTGGATCAATGCCTTATCCTGACTACTACTACCGTCATCGCAGCCCGTTAGTAATATGGCGAGCCATGAAATGGCAAGGGAATAGGTTATGGTTTGAGTCATAGTTACGTCCTGTCATTCCTAATTGAGAAAAGCAACTGACGAGAATCGACGTCAATTGAAAAGGAAAAAATTAATTGTTTGTTTTCTGTCATTATTGAGTATAGGAACACATTGAAAAACTGCTAGTTAGTCACAAAATTAGACAGAATGCTTTTGACAGAGAAGGACGAAATATGAGGCAAAAGATATAATAACCATGTGGTGTGATAATACGGAACACCAGCGTGATGCAGCATTCAAAGTCGTTACGTTCTGCTCGCATTAATCTAATTGGCATCATTAACGCAAGTGGTGTAAAGCAGCGCCAGAGGGCGGTATTCATCCGCTCGACCGCTGCGTAAATTAAGTGTTTTAATCTCCCCTGAATAGCTGCTAACGGTATTGCTCCAATAGTTCATTTCAATGGGCCAATGGTTGCGGAGTAAAAAGCGTTGCCCATAAGTTTGCAGTTGGCTGAGCTCCTCAAAAGAAGGCAAGCGTAATCCATAACGTTCACACCATTTGCCTGCGTCCGTGATATTGATCCGAGACCAGTATTGTGCATTTTCTTTAACGAATGCAGGGGGCATTTCTTGTGATGACTGAATGTTTCGTGGTTGGTAGTAATTGAGATTCTTAAAAGTAAATGAATAGAGGGCGGCATTAAGAACCACACGATTTTCGACCAAAGTCTGTGACTGTTGCTGTGGTGGCTGACTATCCTGATCCACTTGGGTTGCTACGGGTTGAGTCGTTGGATTAGCTTGCGCGGAGGGGGATTGTCTAAGTTGAACGATATGTTGGGGGGAAGTCGCGTGACGGATAAAGGATTGAGTCACCCCAAGTTGATTAAGTGCTTGCTGAGTACGTTTGGCTTGGCTAAATGATGCCAATGGCCCGATAAGGCAACGATACCGCGCTTTATCGTAAATCAGAAAACTCTGTTGTGGAAAGTGCTGGATAATATTGTCAGAGAAGGATTTTGCCGGAATCGCTTTACTGTAATTACATTGAACCCAAAAATGTCCAGTGGTTGTTGTTGGTTCCTTTCCCCAGAGTCCTGTACCTATATCACATTGTGCACTAAGCATGAGCCAGCCTGATGAGTGCTCAGTGGTATGGCATGAAGAGGTATCAGTCGCTGCGGTAGTGAAAGGAGATACACTACTCGCGAGTAGGCCAATGAATACGATATAACGGGACTTGTGGAACATTAATAGGGGACCCAGCACTATGTGCATAGCTATTATGAGATCACAAAATAGGCTAAAAGAGAGGGAAAGTCTGTAGCGTTTTGTCACAAAAATTGTATGTAGGTAAGGTACACAAATGCTTAGGCTAAGTAAGCTGAAAGCAAAACATTATTTACTAATAAGAGTGGATTAAGAATGCTTTGATGAAAAAGTGCGCTGTTGCGATTTTTTTATCAAAAAAGGCTTTACAGCGAAAAGTGAAACTCGTATTATTCGCCGCATGGAGAGATGGCTGAGTGGTTTAAAGCACCGGTCTTGAAAACCGGCGTGGGTTTATAGCCCACCTAGGGTTCAAATCCCTATCTCTCCGCCACATTCTAGAAATCGGGTTTACCGGGTTTYATACAGAATTGGAGCGGTAGTTCAGTTGGTTAGAATACCGGCCTGTCACGCCGGGGGTCGCGGGTTCGAGTCCCGTCCGCTCCGCCAACACAACGAAGCCTCGTCAGTAATGACGGGGCTTTTTTGTATGTGTTGAATAGGTCTTACTTTATCATCAAAGCGTACGCCTCAGTGATAAATCAGTCTATTTTTATGGCTGGTTGAATCTGCCATACTTTACTCAATCTGAGGAATTCGCGTTATTGCCATACAGCACATAAACTGTAAGGTATGCGAAAATTCAAACTCATTTTAGCCGTACAAGCTTGCGCTCTGGTTGGGCTATTAGGCTGTGATACGGCCTCATCAAACAATGAGGAGGCGATTGCCTCTGATCTTCCTGATGCGCAGGCCTCTGCTGGGATCGATCCCATCAGTATTGATCCCGCAACCATCGCCCCCGTTACGGGAGGGAGTTGGTATCAGCCAGCCGTTTTATCGACATGGCAATGGCAACTGAATGGCAATATGAATACCTCTTATGATGTCGATATCTATGATATTGATTTATTTGATGCATCAGAAGCGCTTATTCAGCAACTTCAGGCGAAGAATATTAAGGTGATTTGTTATTTCTCTGCCGGATCTTATGAGGAGTGGCGTGATGATGCAAAAGCGTTTGAGCAGGCAGAATTAGGTCATGCACTGGATGGCTGGCCGGGAGAGCGCTGGCTAGATATCCGTTCGTCTAATGTATTGTTAATTATGAAAGATAGACTCGACCTAGCTGTTCAAAAAGGGTGTGACGGGGTAGAGCCTGATAATGTGGATGGGTATACCAATAAAACCGGTTTTGATCTTACCGCGAATGATCAATTGACGTTTAACCGTTTGATCGCCAATGAAGCTCATGCCAGAAACTTGTCTGTTGGATTGAAAAATAATCTTGATCAAGTGAATGAGTTAGTTGATTACTATGATTTTGCTGTGAATGAACAATGTTTTGAATATCAAGAATGTCAGATGCTCACGCCTTTTATTGATAAAGGGAAAGCAGTACTGAATGCTGAATATGATAAGAAATATATCAACAATAAGGAAGATAGAGAGGCGATGTGTACAAAATCAAGGGAAATGCAGTTTAGCACTTTAATTTTACCCCTTGATTTGGACGATACATTTCGGATGAGTTGTTTATAACCTAAGCGCAAAGTTGCAAAGCCCATGACCCTGTGCCAACTTTACTATTACAAGTGTTATACCAAGTCATCATTTCTTCTGTGTTGCCTTATCATAATGAAGGTGTTTTCAAGCAAGTAACAGTTTGCAGCAAACGGAGGAGCAGCATGAAACTGATGCAGATTATTTATCTCAAACCGCACTCCGGTCTTGTCACGGGTTGTAACCCGACCTTTATGTCTCCGCACTGTTAATCTCCCCCTCCTTTCCGTAATACCGAGTAAGGGCTTGCCGCCTTGTCTTTCTATTTACATTGTTAGTTTTGCAATGGCCGAAACTGTTTTTGGCCTTAGCGTATTGATTACGTAAACAAAGTATCTAACCGATAGCCTAGGAGTCGGATTATGAGCATCTTCGATCAACGCGAATCCAATTTACGCGGCTATTGCCGCATCTACCCAACGGTATTTGATACGGCTTATAACGCCATTCAAATTGATGAGAAAGGCCGAGAATATATCGATTTTTTTGCCGGTGCCGGGGTGCTGAATTTCGGTCATAACAACAAACATATGACCGAAGCTGTCATCAAGTACATTCAGCAAAACGGCGTCTTGCATAGTCTGGATATGAGTACGCGGATTAAGCGTGAATTTATGGAGAAATTCGTCGATGTGGTGTTAAAACCACGGAATATGATGCACAAAATGCAATTTGTCGGCCCCACGGGTACTAATGCGGTGGAAGCGGCTTTAAAGCTGGCTAGGCGGGTAACAGGGCGACAGACTGTGGTTGCGTTTAATCATGCTTTTCATGGCATGACGTTAGGTTCGCTCGCTGCTACCGCCAATAGCTACTTTCGTGGGGCAGCGGGGGTGCCACTAAATCATGTTCAACATTATCCCTTTGGTGGCGTACAAGAAAGCGGTAATGCCGATGAGGGGTATATTGATGGCCATGTCGCCCTGTCGCAGCTGGCCGCGCAGTATCACGATTCATCCTCAGGATTAGAGTTGCCTGCGGCTTTTTTGGTGGAGGTTGTGCAAGCCGAAGGCGGGGTGCATGTGGCCGATAAAACCTGGCTGAAAAACCTCGCGGCCTTAGCGAAAGAGATTGATGCGCTGCTGATTGTCGATGACATCCAGGCGGGAATGGGACGCACGGGATCGTTCTTTAGTTTTGATGATTATGACATCGACCCCGATATCATCTGTTTGGCCAAGGGTTTAGGCGGTCTTGGTACACCGATCGCCATGAATCTAGTGAAGCCCCAATGGGATGATCATTGGCATCCCGGTGAGCATACCGGGACGTTTCGTGGCCAAAGCTTGTCGTTTATCGGCGGGGCACAGGCATTGCGCTACTTCGAAGATGAACAATGCATGGATGAGGTCAAACGCAAAGCGGCCATGATGCATCAGCACTTGGCTGACTTACATCGCCATTCGCAAGTACAGATTCGGGGAAAAGGCATGATGATTGGCATTGATCTGAAAGACGGCGAGGCGGCGAAACAGGTGGTCAGCGACTGTTTCAGCCATGGCTTGTTGTTAGGCGCCTGCGGAACTGGTGGGCAGGTGATCAAGTTGATCCCGCCATTGACCATTGAAGATGAGTACCTTGAAAAAGGACTGCGAATTGTTTCCAACGCAATAGACAAAGCGTTAACCGACAGAGTGAGCATAGTCAAACCGGCTGATGAGAATAATAACGTCGATAAAGTCTGAAGGATACAGGAGGCTGAATGAAAAACCGAGATGATATGACGTTTGCGCCAGAGGAGTATCAAGAACGCCTTGCTGCGCTGAGAGTACGCATTGCGGAACGCTGTTTGGACGCGGTGGTGATCACCGATCCTGAAAATATCATGTATTTAACTGACTACCAGACGACAGGCTATTCCTATTTTCAAGCGCTGATTGTGCCGTTGGATCAAGAGCCCATCATGATCACCCGAGCGCTGGAAGAGTCTAATGTGATTGAGCGTACTTGGGTGGAGCATAGCCGACCTTACCCTGATACCGGGGATGCCATTCAGATGCTCGTGGAAACGCTGCGTGAGTTTAATCTGAGTAATAAGCGGATTGGCTATGAGCGTAATAGCTATTTTTTCCCGGCATATCAGCAAGATTTTATCCACACCACTTTAACCGAGGGCAAGCTACTAGATTGCTTTGGCATTGTGGAAGAAGGCCGAATTTGCAAATCAGCTGCTGAAATCGAGTTGATGAAAAAAGCGGCCTTTGCCACAGAGGTGGGGATGAAAGCGGGACTGGAAGCTGCCGTTGCTGGGGTGAGTGAAAATGAGATTGGTGCTGCTATTAGTGCGGCGATGTTTAGAGCGGGTGGGGAAGCCCCGGCAGTTATGCCTTATGTGACCTCCGGTCCCAGAACCATGATAGGCCATGCTACGTGGGAAGGGCGTATTGTCGGGCCGAACGAGCATGTGTTTATTGAAATGAGTGGCTGTTTCCGACGCTATCACACTGCCATGATGCGTACTGTTGTGAATGGTCCATTGAACGATTCTATGTATAAAGCTCAAGAGCTAATGAAAGTCGCGCTGGAGACCTTGCATGGATATGTCCAGCCAGGTATGACGGTGTCGGATGTGGATAATTTGGTACGCAATATTATTTCTCATAACGATGTGGGTGCACGGCTGATCACCCGTTCGGGTTATTCCATTGGTATTGCATTTCCACCCAGTTGGGATGAAGGTTACATCTGTAGCTTAAAACAAGGGGACTCGACCGTTTTAAGAAAAGGGATGACCTTTCATATTATCCCTTGGATGTGGGGGGTGGATGGTAATAAAACCTGTGGCATTTCCGATACGATTTATGTCACCGATACGGGTATTGAGTCCTTTTTCACTTTAGATAAGGACTTTGTTGTGCACCCGTCAGCCGCCAATTCGTCTGAGATACTGACCAGTAAGCCGTCCCGAAAATCTCAGCCGACAAAGGAGCAACCCGCTGATCGTAATATCGTCAATGTGCAGGAGGCCAAAGATGTTTAATGTGATTAATCCCGCAACGGGTAAGTTGATTCAACGCTACGCCACATTGGCATCCGAGCAGACGCAGCAAAAGATAGCTTACGCGCAGCAGGGGTATCTGAGTTGGCGTGAATGCAGCTTGGAGCAACGTGCCAGCATGCTAAAACGGGTCGCAGCCCAGCTTCGCCAAGATAAAACCAAGCTCGCTCAGTTAATGACCGATGAAATGGGCAAGCCAGTCAAGGAAGCAGGGGCGGAAGTGGACAAAGCGGCTTGGTGTTGCGATCACTATGCCGAGCATGCCGCGACGTATTTGCAAGATGATGTTATCAATAGCGATGCCTCTCAGAGCTATGTGCATTATCAGCCCATCGGTGCCTTGCTGGGCGTCTTACCGTGGAATGCGCCGCTCTGGATTGCGTTTCGGTTTTTGGCCCCCGCGCTCATGGCGGGTAACAGCTGTGTCATGAAGCATGATCCCCATGTTCCGGGCTGTGCTGAGGCCATCGAGCAGGTGTTCAGAGATGCCGGTGCCCCCGAGGGGCTTGTGGTGAATTTACCAATTGCGAACGAAGATGTTGCTGATGCGATTCGTCATCCACACATCCAAGCGGTATCGTTTACTGGATCTGCTCAAGCTGGTGGTATTGTTGCTGCGACGGCGGCGGCAGAGATTAAACATGCAGTGTTGGAACTGGGTGGGTCCGATCCTTTTATTGTGCTTGAAGATGCCGATCAAGATGCAGCAGCCGATATTGCGGTACTTTCACGTATTATCAATGCCGGACAATCTTGCATTGCGGCCAAACGGATTTTGGTTGAGCAAAGTATTTATGATGAATTTGTTGGAAGGTTAAAGCAACGACTTGAAATGTTGATCGTGGGGGATCCCAATGATCCCGTCACGGATGTTGGGCCTATTGCCCGCGAGGATTTGCGTGCTAATTTACATCGCCAAGTGATGGGTAGCATCGCTCAAGGTGCAAATTGTTTACTCGGAGGCGAATTACCAGAAGGTGACGGTTATTTTTATCCTGTGACCTTGTTGACTGATGCCCATGCTGACATGTGTGCCATGCAAGAAGAAGTGTTTGGTCCGGTAATGGTGGTTTGCCCTGTCCGTGATACCGATGAAGCGCTACAGGTGGCTAACGCCAGTGAATACGGATTGGGCGCAGGTGTATGGAGCTGCGACAGTGCGAAAGCATTAGCGTTGGCTGAGCGACTAGAAACAGGACAAGTGGCGATTAACGGTATTGTAAAAACCGACCCTCGCTTGCCCAGTGGCGGGATAAAAAAATCCGGATTTGGCCGAGAGCTCGGTGAGCAGGGGATAAAGGCGTTTATTAACGCAAAGCAAATTTGGATTAAGTAGGTGATGACAGCTAACCACAGTTATGTGACTCGTTATCGTCATAGTAAAAATGTAATGGTCGATTTTGAATCGGCCATTACATTATTAATTTGTCTACTTATCGCGCGTTCAATAAGTTAAGAACCTGTGTATTTATTATAAATAGACTATTTAGATTGACTATATCGCACAAGAAAATTATCTCTTGTGCGTTTTAAAATAGCGAGCGCTTGAGTATTCACTTTCCCTCGCATTGATTGAGAATCCTTCCTTTTCACCCATATATTCCTTTTTATTGTTATTTCCGTAAACTAAATATTTTTTCCATTATGAAATGAACCCACTGCGGGTATGACCGCATTGCATACGTTTTATAGATCCTGTTTGTCTATCTTATAATTTAAAGAAAATAAAACAGTATCAACTTGGTATCAATTCGCCGGGTCCCCTTTGGATAATATCAAAATTGCCTTGTTATTCTATGGTTTACAAATTGGAAGCAAGCAATGACATAGAGAGTATGCAGCTGATAGCTTATTGGTGTATATATCAGCAAAATTCAGCACAACATAATGAGAGGGTAGAGAAGAGAGTATAAAGCGCTCAACTATTTGCTTGTGCTCAAAAAATGCCCACTATGTATAAATAAGAGATAAGGGCAATTATTATCCCATTTCAGCTTAGATCCTTCGATGTAATTGCCTTAATGTGATATTGCTCAATATCAGGCTCGTTGAAAATTGATTTCAATCAATTAGTTAGTTGGTTATTAGTGCTCTAATTAACGTGCAACAACGATAGTGCCATCACGGCTAAGAGGGAATCAGGTTAAAATCCTGAACTGTACCCGCAACTGTAAGCGATGAGTATTACCCAAACCACTGAGCAATCGGGAAGGAGGGAAATGCGTTTTAGTCGTCAGTCAGGAAACCTGCTATCACACAACGCTTCTGGATGCTGAGCGGGAAAACTCAGTGGTGAAGGTGATCGGCTATCAATGGTAGCGTTCAGCTATTTCTCGCATCTGTATCTAGCACATATTTTAAAAAATTAACTTTGTGATTAGATATGAAACGGAATTTTTTGTATATCCCTCTGATCGTCTCCGCGGTATTGTCTCCTGCTGTGGTACAGGCTCATTTTTTAACCATGTTCCCCGAGCAACAAGTCATCGACAAAGGTGACAGTAAAAAATTACATTTCCCGGTTTACTTTACTCATCCCATGTCAATGGGGCCGACAATGGATATTGTTAAGCCAACCGTTGGTGTTGTTATGAATAACAAGCTGACCGACTTAACGGATTCGTTGATATCCACACCCTACGGGGCTGCAACAGGCTGGGCGCTAAATTATCCTTTACGCCGACCAGGCACTTATACGTTTTTTGCGGAGCAGCAACCTTATATCGATGAAACAGAAAATGTAGCTATCTCGCAATCGGCCAAAGTGGTTGTTGATGCCTTTGCTGCTGGTGGAAACTGGCAAGTTCAGCTCAATACTCCAGTTGAAATTATGCCTCTTACTCGACCATATGCGCTGTGGACCAATAGTATTTTTACCGGGAAAGTGCTGGTTAATGGCAAGTCAGCTGCGGGTGTTGACATCGAAGTGGAGTATTACAACAAGCAGGGAATACCCGTGCCGAGTGATGCTTACCTGACCCAGCAAGCCGTGACCAATACAGCCGGTGAATTTACTGTGGCGCTACCTAAACAAGGCTGGTGGGGAATCGCTGCTTTGGTTGAAGACGATCAACCTATTTCTATTAATGGCAAAGCATACCCTCACGAGCGTGCTGGCGTAATGTGGCTGCAAGTTAAAGATATCGCCCCAAGCTCCCTCTAGGCGTACTGACTTATTCTCTTAAAGGGAGTGTTATTGGCGTCAATTCGGTGTTGTAGATTTTTAATGTAGAGCCATTAAGTTTGTAAATTTACGCCTTGTTTAGATGCCAATAACTTTTCACTGAAACAAGCATCTTGAGGATGTTTGGGTATTAATTAAGGACTTGTACCATGCATATTGTTGACGGCGTCTTGGCGACGCCAGTTCTTGCGGTGGGGGCGGTAATAACCGTGGTTGGCACTGTCTTGGGGTTGCGAGGGCTATCGGATGAAAAGCTACCCCAAGCGGCAGTGCTTTCCGCTTGTTTTTTTGTCGCGTCACTTATTCATATACCGCTTGGTCCTTCCAGTGTTCATCTTATTTTCAATGGGTTAATTGGATTACTCCTTGGCTGGGCGGCATTTCCTGTTGTCTTAATAGGGTTGATTTTACAAGCGGTCTTTTTTGGTTTCGGTGGCGTCGTGGTTTTGGGTACCAATTGCGCCAATATTGCGTTGCCTGCTGTCATCGTGGGCTTTGCCCTGAAGCCATTTATAGGCCGTTTACCTGATGTTGCTATCGGATTTTTAGCCGGTTTTTTTGCAGTAATACTCACCGCTTTGCAGGTGGCATTGTCATTGTCACTATCGGGAGATGGTTTTATGACCAGCGCCAAGCTTGTCGTGTTAGGGCATTTGCCCGTTGCGTTAATTGAAGGCATCGTTTCTGCATTTGCATTTAAGTTGTTGTGCAAAGTACGCCCATCCATTGCAAATCGTTGTTTCTGTGATGCCAAAGGAAAATGTCATGATTAATTTTCGTACCGTCTGTCGTCGTGCAACCTATGCCTGTAGCGTGCTTGCGCTTGCATTAGGGATAACGGTAATCAGTTCACCGCAGGCTTATGCACACAGAATGAAAGTTTTTGCCTGGGTTGACGGGCAAGCTATTGAAGGCGAAGTCTACTTTTCCGGTGGTCAGATGGCGACGGATTCAACGGTAGAAATTATTGCTAATCAGAATGTTATTGCCAATACAAAAACCAATGCAGAGGGCGTATTCCGTTTCGAGAATTTAGCGGTACTTGATTATGACGTGAGGGCGGATGCGGGGCAAGGTCATGTCGCATCCTATACGGTGTCTGCGTCAGAATTTACGGTTGATGCGCCTGCGGTTGCCACGAGTTCGCAGGCTGATGCTTCTGCTGCAAATGCAGCTCCACCTGTTTCAGCTTCTGTGAATACCGCTCAGCTAGAGCAGGCAATAGCCAAAGCCATTCGTCCTTTACGCGAGCAGATTGATCAATATGAAGCGAAGGTCAGAATGCACGATATTCTGGGCGGCGTGGGCTACATCTTTGGGGTGTTCGGGTTGTTTGTCTGGTTTCGGGCACGTCGACAATGATTGAAGCACTGCTTACGACCACAACGTTATCGACCCGCTCAGTGAATGCAGCCCCTCGGGTACGCTTATTGCTGGTATTGGTTGTTGCCTGCGCGGTGGTATTCAGTGAGCAGTGGTTACCATTGTTTGGTTATACGGTACTGGCGGTACATTTCTGGCAAAAGAGCCCTGTGAAAATAAAAGCGGGGTTGAAACGTCTTGCTGCCGTTGATGGTGTAATCCTGTTAACTGTTGTGTTATTGCCGTTTACCGAGCCCGGAGAGACAGCGTTTGTATTCGCGGGTCTTGAGATTAGTCAGGCGGGATTAATATTAGCCGCGATGATTTTGTTAAAGGCAAACATCATTCTCATGACGGTAATGTCACTGTGCGCAGGATTGAATGCCCTGACGTTAAGCCAGGCTTTAGCTGAACTGAAAATGCCACATCAGCTGGTGTTAATGATGCAATTAAGTATTCGCTATATCAGTGTGATGCAGCAGGAGTTTGCACGCTTACGCTGTGCAATGAAAGCCCGAGGTTTTCAACCGAATAGTTCATTACACACATGGCGTAGCTATGGGTATCTATTTGGAATGATGCTGGTTCGAGCGATGGAGCGAGCAGATCGTATTTGGCTGGCAATGAAGTGTCGGGGTTTTAATGGTCGTTTCCCTACGGCGGGAACAGTGCCGTTAACGGCTAGTGACCGCTGGTATTTTGTCGGTTATTTCATTGTTATCTCGATCATTTTTAACATTACGATGATTGTGCACTGGTTTGCTATCACAATGACAACGCTGGGGGTGATATGAGTGAACTTATTGCAGTGGAAAATCTGAGTTATTACCGGCCCAATGGTCAGTATTGTGCCGATGATCTTAGTTTTAGCTTATTCGCTGGTGAGCAAGTGGCGATTACGGGCAGTAATGGCAGCGGAAAAAGTACATTACTTTTACTGATGATGGGATTGTTGCCTGCTCAGCAAGGTGAAGTGAGGTTGTTTGGTGAGTCTTGTTATCAAAATAAGCGTTTTAGTGAAGCCCTTTTCCGGCGACATCGTCCCCGTATTGGGTTAGTTTTTCAGGATCCAGATGATCAACTGTTTTGCCCTACGGTGATAGATGACGTCAGTTTTGGGCCATTAAACCAAGGGTTGAGTGCGAAGACTGCCCGTCAAAAAGCGATGCAGACACTGACTCAACTGGGTATTGCGGACTTGGCTGATCGAGTTAGTTATCAGCTGTCTGGTGGCCAGAAACGCTTAGTGGCATTAGCGACAGTATTAGCGATGGATCCTGAGGTATTGATCCTTGATGAGCCAACCAATGATTTGGACCCGGACAATCAACAACGCTTGATTGATATTCTGCAGCAGTGCCAATTGCCCCTTATTTTAGTTAGTCATGATGCGGCATTCCGTAACCAATTAACACAGCGTCAATATTGCCTGCAAGATGGCACGTTGACGGATATTTCCGTATCGACTGAGTCAGCGGATTGTGAAAGACGGCACTGTGATATTGCAACTGAAATCGAAACCGAGACAGTCACAGATATATCGATAACTGGAGCCCGCCAGTGATCACTCAGGTTAAGCGATCCAAACACCGCGAAGAATTGCGCACCGGTTATACCACAGGCGCTTGTGCCGCTGCTGCGAGCCGTGCCGCTGTACGCGCCCTGTTGACGGGGCAAAGTGTCTCCATGATTTCTATCATCTTGCCCAATCAGGAAGAGGCGAGTTTTCAGCTTTGCCGACTTGAACATCACTCAGAGGGTGTACTGGCAGGGGTAATTAAAGATGGCGGGGATGATCCTGATTGTACTCATGGTATCGAAATACAGTGCTTCGCGTCATGGAGCCGTTCTGCGGGTATTCATATTGATGGTGGCGTCGGAGTGGCAAAAGTCACCTTACCTGGCCTCGAATTACCAGTGGGTATGGCTGCAATTAATCCTGTCCCACGGAAAAACATTCATGAAATGGCATGGGACGAGTGGCAGCAACACGCAACGATAGCATACGCCTCGACAAAATGCGATCAACGCGGATTGAGGCTTGAAATTCGCGTACCAGAAGGCGAAACCTGTGCTAAGCAAACCATCAGTGAACGTTTGGGGTTAATCGGCGGGATATCGATTCTCGGTACGCGGGGCACGGTTAAGCCGTATTCAACGTCTGCATTTTCAGCATCGGTTCGTCAATCAGTACAGGTTGCAAGAGCGAATCAACTTAACCATGTGGTTCTGACAACAGGCAGTCGTTCAGAGCGAGCCGCGATGAGCATGATGACCTCGTTAGGTCCGATGGCTTTTATTCAGGCCGGGGATTTTGTCGGTGTTGGTTTGCGCGCGGCGAAACGGTATGGCATTGAGCGTATCACGGTGGTTGCGATGATCGGCAAGCTGGGAAAGTTGGTGGCTGGCCATATGATGACACACGTTTCAGGCCATGAGATTCACTTTAAACAATTAGCGGATATTGCCGCCACATTAGGGGCCGACCCGTTGTTATGTCAGCGCATTGCGAGTGCCAATACCGGGCGACATGTACTGGAGATAGTGCGAGAGCAAGATGATCAGCAACAGTGTGATGCCTATTTGCAGGCACTGTGTCAACAAGCTGCTCTACATGCGAGCGCCTATATTGCCGAACAGGTTAGCGTCGATGTTCGGTTGATTGATTTCGACGGCCGTTTGCTCGCCTGTTACCCAAATGAAAATGAATCGCCATCTCAAGAATCACTGGTCGAACAATTCACGACAGAACAATTGACTGATCATAAGCAAGGATCGCAGCAATGAAAAACATGCAACAACTTACCGAGCAAGGTCGTCAGATTGAAGAAGGCTCTTTTGCCATTATTGACCGTGAAATGGAACAGTTTCATGGTGGACATTCTTTTAGTCCGGCGCAATGGGCGGTTGTCCGTCGAGCAATACACACCACGGGTGATTTTGAATTTGCGGATTTATTTCGTTTCAGCGAACAGGCAACGACAGCAGGCATTAATGCGCTCAAAGCTGGTGCGCCAATCATTACTGATGTAACGATGATCACCAGCGGTCTGAGTAAGCAGCGGTTATCGGTTTACCACAATCAGCCACATTGCTTTATCAGCGATCCCAAGGTGATTGAGATCGCCAAGCAAACAGGCGATACCCGAGCGATATGGGCGATGCGTCATGCACGTGATTTGGGCATGTTGGATGGTGCCATCATTGGTATCGGTAATGCGCCAACAGCCTTATACGAAGTGCTGCGCATGGTGGCAGAGAATGAAGCTCGTCCTGCATTGATTGTTGGTATTCCGGTTGGTTTCGTGAAAGCAGAAGAATCTAAACAGGCATTGATTGATCAAAATCGCGTGCCTTTTATTGCCAGTGTCGGGCGCAAAGGTGGCAGTCCATTAGTGGTATCAACGCTTCATGCGTTGTTGACGGAGTCGGTATGAATGAATCAACAGTAATTGCCCCTGTAATCACTGTTGTTGGGGTGCCTGAAGATGGCTGTATGAGCCTGACCAGCCGTGCCATCAATGCGGTATCACAGGCTAGAGTGCTTGCTGGTCATACTCGTTTGTTGCAATGGTTTCCGCAGTTTAATGGGCGTCGATTAACCATGGAACAAGGCTATCAATCTTGGTTCAACCAGGTGATTGACGAGAGTGAAGAAGGCGATGTGGTGGTGCTGGCTTCTGGCGATCCGCTGTTTTACGGCATCGGCAATGCGCTCATTAAGCACCTTGAACCGCAGTCATTGCGATTCATTCCGTCATTGTCATCCATGCAGTTGGCATTTGCGCGCTTAGCGGAACCATGGGCTGATGCACGTTGTATTTCGCTGCATGGTCGTGTCTTGCGTGGTTTGGTGGCGAGATTGCAACAGGGTGATTTATTCACCGTGCTGACAGACAGTTTGAATACGCCTGTAACCATTGCCCGTCATTTACTCGCATTTGGTGAAACCAGTTGGCAGGTGAGTGTCTGTGAGCAACTGGGAGCCGCCGGTGAGACTGTCCGCCAATTTGATGTCAGCCAGTTGGCCGGTATGAACAATGATGATTTTGACCCTCTTAATGTGGTTGTCCTTAAACGGTTGCAACATCGATTCTGGGGCGGCATGGGTCAGTATGCTGACGATGAGGCTTTTGAAAAAAGGATGCCGCAGCGTGGCTTGATCACCAAACAACCGATCCGGCATTTGGCGCTGGCGGCATTGAAACTTCGCCCGACAGACACGGTGTGGGATATCGGGACCGGATCGGGCTCTATTGCTATCGAATCGGCAAAGCAGTGTTGGCAGGGTAAGGTATTCACGGTTGAATGCAATGAAGCGTGTTACTCGGCAATAGAAGCAAATTTCATCACTCACGCTACTGATAATGTCACCCTAGTGAAGGGGAAGGCCCCAGAAGCCATGGCTAAGTTACCGCCCCCAGATGCTGTTTTCGTTGGGGGGTCACGGGGTGCAATAGACACCATTTTGGCAATAGCGTGGCAGCAGTTAAAGCCGGGTGGTGTATTGATCGCAACCGCCGTCACATTAGATTCAGTGGCCGCGATTTACCAATGGAGCAAACAGCATTCGTTGGATCCAAAAGTGCAATTGGCTTCGATATCACACGGTGTGCCTCTTGCACAATACACTCGATATCAGGCGGATAACCCTATCCATCTTTTTATCTTTGAAAAACCACTTTTGATCGAAAAGCCAGTGATTCAATAAGGAAATAGTAATGAATAGTCATCAAGCCACCGGGCAGTTATTTGCGGTTGGTGTGGGTACAGGCGACAGTGAATTATTGACACTGAAGGCAGTACGTTTATTGCAAGAAGCGGATGTTATTGCGATACCTGAAAAAAATAAAGGACAGGCAGATTCGTTTGCCTGGCAGATAGTGACAGGAGCAGTACCAGAGGAATCGCTGAGTGCGGAGATGTGTTTCTTGCATTTTCCTATGACCCGCGATGCGTCGCTTAATGTACCAGCATGGCGTCAGGCCGCGATGCAAATAGCTCAATTTGTTGCTGACGGTAAGCGCGTTGTTTTTGTGACAGAAGGCGATCCATCAGTGTTCAGTACCTGGGCGTATGTACAAGAAGAGCTGCGGGAAATTATGCCACAGCTGGAACCTGAAATTATTCCGGGCATTACCTCGATCACCGCGATTCCGTCGCAGACAAAAATACCGCTTGCTGATGGTCAGGAGCGTTTTTGTGTTGTGCCTGCGACCTATGGCATGGAGTGTCTTCCACGTTTGATTGAAGAATTTGACACCATTATGTTGATCAAGGCTGGGCGGGTGATCCCGGCACTTACCGCCATGTTAGAGAAGATGGATCTTTTAGAGTGCGCGACCTATGTCTCGCATGCCACGACGGACCAGCAAGAAATATACCGCGATCTGCGTGACGTGCCGGAAGGGCATCGCTATTTTTCAATGGTCCAGCTCTCGATCCGAAAGCGACGTGGCGTGTTGCGCGGCAATGTGATTGATGCAGGTGCTGCATGAAAATCGCCATTTATGCGATTACCGTCAATGGCGCAAAACAGGCGCAGCGGTTACAGCGTGAATTACCGTTTGCCGATGTGTTTGTGACCGAGGTGGGTCAAGAGCACTGTCATTCTGCAGCGTTATTGAATTTGCCGTTAGTCACATTTGTGGCTGATAAATTTACTCAATATGACTGTCATGTCTGTATTTTTGCTGCAGGTATTGTAACGCGCACGATTGCCCCATTACTGAACGACAAACGTTGCGATCCAGCGGTTATTTGCGTTGATGATCAAGGTCAGTTTGCTATTCCGTTGCTATCAGGTCACCGCGGTGGTGCCAATGCACAGGCGCAGCGCATTGCTCAGATCTTAAAAGCGCAATCCGTCGTGACTACCGCCTCTGACGCGGCTAATACTCTGTCGGTTGACATGTTGGGAGCACCGTTTGGCTGGTCATTGGATTCGGCTTGCGAACAGGCTATTACGGCGGTCTCGGCTGCGGTTGTTAATGAGCAGTCAGTGGTGGTTGTCCAGCAAGCGGGTGAACGAAACTGGTGGCCGTATAAACGGACTATGCCTAAATCGATATGGTGTCATCATCAGCTTCCTGATCTGGATATCGATCAGTGGCAGGGTCTCGTTTTGATCACGGACCAAGCAGAGCCTGACGGTTATGCCGCTTGGCAACACAAAGCGGTGTTATGGCGACCAAAGTCATTGGTGTTGGGTATTGGATGCGATCGTAATACCCCGCAAGCGGTTATTCAGGCCGGGATCTCCGCTTTTCTCGCTGAAAATAATCTGGCTGCAGACAGCGTCGCGGCCATGGCCAGCATTGATCTTAAAGCCGATGAGTGCGGTTTGATAGCCTATTCCCTACAGCATCAATTACCGTTTATTACCTATTCAGCGGATCAACTGCGCGTTGTCACTGGTATCGAAAATCCATCCGCTTATGTTGAAAAAATCACCGGTGTTTCATCGGTCGCAGAAGCGGCGGCATTAAAGCAAAGCGGCACCGATAAGTTAATTGCGCCCAAATGGAAATTCAAACAGGCCGGATTCAATATGACGCTGGCTTGTTGTCGAATCAATAATGAAGAAGGGCTGGCCAAACATAGTTGGAAGAACTGGTTAGCTGACTCAATTGCGGGCTCAATACAGATTAATGCACATGGCAGTGAGGTGGTGAAAGGGTATCAATGTAAGCCTAGGCACGTTGATTTGAATCGTCCGATGTTGCATTACCGTCATCATATATTGCTGTGTGAAGGTGCGCGTTGTAGCAAAGAAGGCAGCAAAAACCTGACCCATGATCTACGCACAGTATTAAAAGAAATGGGGCTGGCAAGCGGTGATGAACGAATCAAAATCAGCCGGACAATGTGTGCCGGAGCTTGCCGTAACCGTGCCACGATGGTTATTTATGAACGCCTCGACGTGAATGAGCTTCCAGTGAATAACGCTATCTGGTTACGTCATATTGAAGACTTATCTCGCACTCAATGGCACATGCTATTTAATGCTTTAGCGTTGCGGCAACCCCTTCGCTCGGTGCTGCCATCAGCATATTTTGCTGACATAGATGGCCAGCAAGGGGACTCAACCGACAAGAAACATGATGAATTAAAAGGAATACAACAATCATGAAACGATTACGACACCATACCGAAGGCACTGCGATTGTGTTGAGTTGCTTTGGTTCGGTCGTTGAGCAGGCGCGTTATCTGAGCTTGCAGCAGCGTATTGCCAGCCAATACCCAAATTGTGAAGTCAAACTGGCCCTCAGTTCAAAGATGGTGGTGAAGAAATTAGCCAAGCAGGGCGAGTGTTATCAAAACTTACCTCAGGTGATGGCCGATCTGGATATGGCCGGTTTCCAGCGCATTCTTGTCGTCTCTTGTTATTTATTTCCGACCGACGAACATCTTCAATTATGTAACATGGTAAAGGGTTTTCGTCAGTTTTCATTGGCTAGCATTGAGCATACCCCCGCCATTCTTCATCATACCCGCCATGCCAGTAATATCATGGCGGCCTTAGATCAGCGCTTTAGCGATGGTAGTGATGTCAACTTGTTCGTTCATCATGGCGCACCATTGTTGGATAACCCCGGTCACCAAGCTATTCATTATTGCGATAGCTTGCTGGCTCGCTTGTCTGAGCGGCATTTTTCTTGTTCGCTAGAAGGGGCATGGCCATTCCATCTTGTGGCAAATTCGCTACAGCAGAACATGCTGGCGTGTTCTCCTTTAGATGAAAACGCACGGCCTACACTGCGGCTAATACCGCTGTTACTGGTTTCGGGTAATCACTTTGTCAACGATCTGGCTCAAATCAAAGAGCGATTTGATGAGGTGTTTGATGTGTCTGTTGCTGAACCAGTGTATGGCGATAAATTTTGTCTGCTCGACTTACCGGAACTTCAGGCGGTTATTGACCAGCAAATTGCCGAAGGGTTAACACGACTGCAGGCATCTGCATCAGAGGTGACTTGTGGCTAAATTAACGCTTGTAGGATTGGGTCCTGGCAGTTTGGACTTGATGTCCTTGCGTGCCAGAGAGGCGATTGTCAATGCTGATGTTGTGGCGGGTTATCGAGCCTATGTGGATTTAATTGCCGAACTTATTGATCAGCAAGAGGTGATCCAAAACGGCATGACACGCGAGTGGGAACGTGTTGTCGCGGCGATTGAGCAGGCAACCCTTGGTCGAGACGTTGTTTTGGTCTGTTCTGGCGATGCCGGAATGTATGCCATGGCTCCCCTCGTGTATGAGTTACTGGCCGATCAGCAGTGGGATCCTGAATCCGGGATTCAAGTCGAGATTGTTCCTGGGATCACGGCGGCCAATGCTTGTGCCTCCTTGGTCGGCGCGCCTTTAGGTCATGACAGCTGTACGATTTCGCTGTCTGATTTATTGACACCATGGTCTGTCATTGAAAAGCGCATACATGCGGCAGCAGATGCTGATTTCGCGATTACATTTTATAACCCGCGTTCAAGAAAGCGTAAAAGCCATATCGAAAATGCCCAGAAGATCTTGCTGCAATACCGCGATCCGCATACCCCTGTTGCGGTGGTGAATGCGGCGTATCGCGATGAGCAACATGTCAGCTTAACGACACTGGCGCAATTTACCGCATTAGAATTTGGCATGAATGCAGCGGTTATTGTGGGCAATAGCAGCAGTTTTCAATATCACGATCTCATCGTCACCCCCCGAGGCTATCGGAATAAGTACCAATTTGATGATGGTGTGACGCTACCGGGGCAAAAGCGCGGCCATTCTCTCGCCGTTGACGCCTCTGATAAAACTTTAATGGAATAATGTAATGACTGTTTATTTTATTGGTGCGGGTCCGGGCGACCCTGATTTGATTACGGTAAAAGGGGCGAAGTTGGTTGAATCATGCCCTGTTGTTTTGTACACCGGCAGCTTAGTGCCGAAAGCG
Source organism: Photobacterium nomapromontoriensis (assembly GCF_050336815.1). NCBI lineage: Bacteria > Pseudomonadati > Pseudomonadota > Gammaproteobacteria > Vibrionales > Vibrionaceae > Photobacterium > Photobacterium nomapromontoriensis. Next base: position 83,285 of record NZ_JAKJSL010000017.1, on the reverse strand, counting down.
GTCATTGACCGAGCTCGTCCCGATGCACTGGTGTTAAATTCTGCCGATATGGATCTGGATGCGATCACTCAGGTCTATCTCGACGCCGCGCAGCAGGGTCATGATGTCGCTCGGGTGCAAACGGGCGATCTATCCATCTATTCGTCTTTAGCGGAACAGACTCGTCGATTGAAAGCACTAGGGCTTGATTGGCAGGTAGTACCGGGCGTGTCCTCGTTTCAGGCGGCTGCGGCAGCATTAAGTCAGGAGCTGACACTGCCCGAGCAATGTCAGACCATCATACTCAGTCGCGCGTCAGGGCGTACACCTGTGCCAGAGAAAGAAAACCTGAAATCATTAGCCGCTCATGAGGCAACGTTGTGTCTGTTTTTGAGCGCCACTTTGATCCGTAAAGTGGTACGCGAGCTTGAAGATGTATATCCACCGACGTGGCCAGTGGTGGTGGTAGAAAAAGCGTCGCACCCTGAGCAACGCATTATCCGTGGCACGTTAGCGGATATCGCCGATAAAATGCATGAGGCGAAGATCCGTTCAACGGCGATGATCATCATTAGTAAAGTGTTTGCCATTGATGACTTTGTCGATTCAAAGCTTTATGACCCAACTTTTTCACATGCTTGCCGTCAGGCACGAATCGTTGATGAAACAGTAATGACTAACGAGGAGACTTGCCATGAGCGCGGGTAAGGTTTTTTTAGTTGGCGCAGGACCGGGTGACCCGGATTTATTGACACGTCGTGCTTATGAATTGATGCAGTGTTGTGATGTGGTGTGCTATGACAAGTTAGTGAGCCCCGCCATCCTTGCTTGTGTGCCAGAGCACGTCCAGCTTTATGAAGTGGGGTATCGTGGGTATAAAAACTGCCATATCGACTATGGTATGCACCCTGATGTGATTGACTTTGCGTTGCAAGGTAAGCAGGTATTGCGCTTAAAGGCGGGCGATCCCTGTATTTTTGGTCGTACGACCGAAGAGTGTACCAACTTGAGAGAGCTGGGCATTGAATATGAAATTATTCCGGGAATTACCGCAGCGTTAGGTGCTGCTGCTTATTCTGGCTTTCCACTGACCAGTGCGGGTGTTGCCTCTGACGTCACATTTGTTAGCGGTCATCAAAGCTCTAAAACCTTGTCGTCGTGGGCGGCTCTAGGTCAGTCAAGCGGTACGCTTGTGCTGTATATGGGGGCAAAAAAACTGGCGCAACATGCCAGTAAATTGATCGAGCAAGGGCGTTGTTATACCACTCCTGTGGCTCATATTTCTTCTGCGACCTGTGCAAATCATACTGTGACCACTGGAACGCTAGCGACCATCGGCGAGAAGGTCATGGCATTGGACAATCATGACCCTGCGCTCGTGATCATGGGTGATGTGGTGTTACAGGCAGAAACACTGGGCTGGCGACATCGATTGCCACTAGTGGGTCAACGTGCTCTGGTGTGTGGTCAGTATACGAGTGATCGTCAGTTGAAAGAGGTTGGCGTTGAAGTCTATCAGGCTCCAGAAGCGCGGTTGGAAAGCTGGGCATCTACAGACTTACTTACAACATTGAGTCAATTACCAGCATTACAATTTACTGATGTGGCAGCGGTGAAATTGTGGTGGCAAGGTTTGATCGCATGTCAGTGGGATTTACGCCGTTTTATGATGCCTATTGGCGCGAGCCATACTGCGGTGACTTTGGCGCTGAAAGAACGTGGGATCATTGTTGCAGATGTCCCTAAAAACACGCCTAAACTGTCAGTCATCGTTGATTCAGAACTGACTGAACACAACGGCAATATTGTAAAATTAGCTTCTGAGAGGGAGGTAGTTCGAACCGCGTCAAATTCAGCGGCACAGTACGCTATAGGTGTACGTCGTATGCAACCATTGCGGTTCCCGTTACCTGATATTCAATGGCTATTAGTCGATGATACAGCACAAGCTGACTATCTGATCAGTCAGTATGAAGGCTTAAAGCAAGCCACGATTGTTGCGCTGAATGATATCGCCCAGGAGTGGGCTGAACAGCATGGTTATCACCAGCAAGATCGCCAGATATTTGAAGCTGCCTTTTGTCTGTCCCATGAGGTAAACAATGTCGCTTAGTGAGTCCATCTTACCGTTGACTACGGGCTATGTTGGGGTCGGTGCTGCGGCGATGTGTGCCTTGGTGATGGATCATTTTCTCGGTGAGCCTCAACGTTTTCACCCGTTGGTGGGCTTTGGCCGCTGGGTGAATTGGGTAGAGAAAATATGCCGACGTGGATTGTCAGCCGTTCTCTCACTATCAAACTACGCGGGAGTCAACGAGGATAAATCTGATATTCAGCCACCGCGGATGTTAACCAAAATAGCGGGCGCGATGGCATGGGTTATTGCTGTATTGCCGTTAGCTGTTCTATGCGGCTTGCTGTTGATATACCTATCAGATGTAGCTTTTTGGCTGTGGTTTGTTGCTAATGTTGTGATCTTGTATTTTACGATTGGAGGCAACAGCTTAGTCTTTCACGCAGAGCAAATATATCACCCGTTGCAGCAGGGTGATTTAACCTTGGCACGTGAAAAAGTCGGGCTAATTGTTAGCCGAGAAACGGCAACAATGGATGAGCGGGAGATTACCTCTGCAGCCGTTGAATCGGTATTGGAAAATGGTAATGATGCGGTTTTCGGCGCCTTGTTCTGGTTTGCTGTTGCGGGAGCGCCCGGTGCATTGATATTTCGTTTAGCCAATACCCTTGATGCAATGTGGGGATACAAAACCGAACGTTACCATGCATTCGGTTTTGCCGCCGCTAAATTAGATGATCTACTGGGATGGATTCCTGCACGTCTGACAGCCTTTACCTATGCCATTCAGGGAAATTTCCAGCAAGCCATGCAGTGTTGGAAAGAGCAGGCACCGCAGTGTGCCAGCCCCAATGGTGGAGTAGTTATGTCTGCTGGGGCAGGGGCATTGAATACCCGTATCGGCGGACCAGCGGTTTATCATGGCAAACGGCATAACAAGATTTATATGGGATCGGGATCATTGGCCGAACACCCTGTTATACCGTTGGCTAATCAGTTGGTGAGTCGTGGTGTCGTGTATTGGGTTCTGGTTATCTTTTTGATTGGGATTATGTAGTTGCTCTGAAGCAGAGTGTGAATAGTCGAGGGATAGATAAATGTTGAATCACGGTGGAAAACTTTTGAGCTTTGCTCGGCAGTATCAGATCCCTGTTGCGCAGTGGTTGGATCTGTCAACGGGAGTCAGCCCTTTTTCCTACCCAGGATCGCCGATCCCTGCTGAGGCTTGGAATCGTCTACCTGAGTTGGATGATGGCTTGGAGGCGGCAGCCGCTGATTATTATGGCTGCAATAACTTACTTGCTGTCGCGGGATCTCAGGCTGCCATCATGGCGTTACCTGAGGTTGTTGCACAACAGCGTGGTCGATTGGGTATCGTTGCCCTGCCGTCAGTGGGTTACAAAGAACATCAACATGCCTGGCAGTACTATCGAGATACGGATAACCGACAATGGGCCGTTGAATGCTATGAGGGGACGCCAAGTACCTCTCTCTTAGCGCGTGCAGATGTTGTTGTGGTGATTAATCCCAATAACCCAACAGGTAAGCAAATACCTCTTGAGGTATTAAACCAGTGGCAAGAAACATTACAACACCGTCAGGGAGGCCTGAAGGGGGGGGTACTGATCGTTGATGAGGCCTTTGCCGATTGCCATCCTGAGCAATCACTGCTGAGTCAGCAGGTATTACCTGCCAATGTGATCGTACTGCGTTCAGTCGGTAAATTTTTTGGTCTTGCCGGTGCACGCGTCGGATTTGTGTTCGCATCCCCCCCGTTGCTTGATGCCATGGCATCGCTGTTGGGACCATGGACGATTCCCGGGCCTAGCCGATTTATTACTACTGAAGCGTTACAGGATCGTTGTTGGCAAACATCTATGCGCGAACAGTTGATTGCTGACGGCATACGATTGAAAGCGTTGTTGGAGCAGTCTTTCTGTTGTAATACCACAGGGACGGCGTTGTTTCAGACGGTGTTGTTGGACGATGCACCACGGATCCATCACTGGTTATGTCAGCAGGCGATTTTAACTCGCTTGTGTGATGAGCAAAACGCGTTACGTTTTGGCATACCAGCCAGTGAATCGGGCTGGCAACGACTGGAGCAGGTTTTGTCGACAGCAACATTGCCAGAAATGGTGGATGTACAAGGGTTCATCAATGCGCTGGATTAACATCATTATTTTCAATGCGGTGGCTCCTTTACCAGAACTGCACCAGATCAGTGATGCGGGAGCGGGGAAAAACTCGATGCAGTTAACCCCAACCCGAGATACGGAACTGATTGCCTGCGGTCGAGCAAATACATCATTGAACGGATTGTATAGTCCGTCACCCGTGGTGAGCTCCCAGTCGGTGACGCCGGCAATTTTAGTACATGGCGTATTACGCGCACTACAGCATCAAGGCTATAAAATTCGCTTGCATTGTTATCAGCTCGGTTTGGTGCAGCAGCCAGATTTTAGTGGTAGTTTGCTTGATGATGTCGTTTGTCACCATTGTTTAGCCGCAGAAGAAGGTGAACTTATACGCACGCAATTACTGCCTGAGCTAGAACGTCAGGCCAATAATAATGAAGCGCATGTTATTGCGGAATGTGGCGTTGGCGGAACCACTTTTGCAACCTTATGGCTGAGACATTGGCTTGATCGCACCATGAGTTTAGCGGGCAGTACCAATGATCCTGAAAAATTGGCGGTGAAAGAACAGATTCTGACCCAGCTTATGGAGAGTACCGCGGCTTTCCCTCGCGAGGTACAGTCATTTATTGATAGCGATTATGGCTCTGATCCAGTGCAGCGAGCGTTGCATGCCTTGCTGACATCGCCACTTCCTACAACATTGAATATCAATTTAGCGGGGGGAATGATGTTTGCTGTTCCTTTGTTGGCTATCACCCCGGATAAGATTAAACATCAATTACGTATTGCCACCACGCGCTGGGTACTTGAAGGGCGTAATGCTCAGACGGTACTTGCTAATTTACCTCGCCAATATGATGTGTACTCTTCTGTGACTGACTTTAATCAGTCGGCCTACCGAGCATTGCATCTGTACGAACAAGGTTTTGTGGTAGAAGGATGTGGCTTGGGTGGTTGTTTGGTGATGGCTGAGCAATTAGGCCTGTCACAATCGCAAATAATGAGTGGTCTGGATGCCGCCGTAAAGCCTTGGCTTGAGTAAAAGGTAGAAATGAAATGAAACAAGATTCCCTTTATTGCCCAGCACTTGTGGTGTCAGCACCTTCATCAGGAAGCGGAAAAACCACGGTTGTTGCCGCTCTCGCTAGGCATTTTTATCTTCAGGGCAAAAAAGTCAGGGTATTTAAAACCGGCCCTGATTTTATTGATCCCCGTTTTCTGGAGTTTGCTTCTCAGCAACCCGTTTATCAGCTCGATTTTTGGATGTGTGGTGAACAGCATTGTAAAGCACTGATCGCTGAGGCCGCCAAAGATGCCGATTTAATCCTGATTGAGGGGGTGATGGGGATGTTTGATGGTCACTGCTCCAGTGCGGATATAGCCGCTAAATTAGGGATCCCTGTCCTGGCCGTGATTGATGCGGGTGCGATGGCTCAGACGTTCGGAGCATTAGCTTATGGACTCGCTAATTATCGCGACGACATCGAGATGTTTGGCGTTTTTGCTAATCGCGTGGGATCCGAAGCCCATGCACAGATGCTAAGGGAAAGTTTACCTGACGCGCTGGCATTTTGTGGCTGGTTGCCCAAAGATACCTCAATGACCTTACCGGAACGTCATTTAGGACTGGTTCAGGCCGATGAGTTAAATGATCTCGATCTACGTTTAGATAGAGCAGCAGAATTGATAGCACAATCGGGAGAGGTAGCACTGCCTGAATCCGTGGAATTCACCTCGACATGCTCTGAGACGGTGTCTCCCTTGCTGAAAGGAATGACAATTGCGATTGCCCGAGACCGTGCATTTAGCTTTATTTATCGTGCCAATATCGATCTCTTAAATGCAATGGGAGCCGTTGTTCAGTATTTCTCTCCGGTGAGTGGTGAGCGGCTACCGTTGTGTGATGCATTGTATTTACCCGGCGGGTATCCCGAATTATCACTCTCGTCATTGGCAGAAAATACTCACTTAATAAGCCAAATCCAGCAGCATGTCGCGCAGGGTAAACCGTGTCTGGCCGAGTGCGGCGGGATGCTGTACCTCAACCGTTCACTCTCAACTCATGATGGAATAACCGCCGAGCTATGCGGTGTACTCAATGCTGAATCTGTTATGCAGCCCAAGCTTGCAGCGCTAGGCATGGTCGAAGCCGATTTTTCGTTTCAACAAGGTGGAGAAACACTCAGAGGCCACACTTTTCACTATTCAACGACTCATTCAGAAGAAGCCGTATTGACTCAGCCATTATCTCAACGTGGACGAAAGATGGATCCCGTCTGGTACAAAAATAATCTAATTGCATCCTATATTCATTGGTATTTTCCTTCTAATCCGGCGCTGGTGGCGAAGATCTTCAAGGGTGAAGTACACCAATGTTGAGGTTGGTATTATTACGTCATGGGCAGACGCAATGGAATATGGCGGGAAAACTGCAAGGGTGGAGAGATAGTTCCTTAACACCGCAAGCTCGGCGTCAGTTGATGTCTTTGCCGAGAACATTACTGCAAAATAGCGTCATTTATACTAGTGATTTAGGTCGGGCTCAGGCGACTGCTCGTATTGTGGCCAATACGACAGGAAGTTACATTGTAACTGATTGCCGACTGCGTGAGCGTTGTTTTGGCGACTTGGATGGCCAAATGATAGTTCCTCATTCGAACGGGAATTGTCATTGGCAGGCCTATCATCAGCGATACCTGACACCCATTGTCGCTATACCTGGTGCAGAGACTGACACGCAGCTGGAGAATCGGATCCGTCAGTGGCTAGACGCGATTCCGGATGTTTACCGAGGAAAAACGGTATTGGTGATCAGCCATGGGGAATGGTTGCGGGCACTGAAGAACATTGTGTCGGGGATCCCATCATGGCAACAAGGGGAGGGTATCGCCGTGAATGGTCAGCCGACCGTGATTCATTGGTATAAAAAAAGTGGCAATGCACTTCGAAATTAAACGCCCTCAAATCACTTAGCATACCCAAAAGCTGGGTTTGTTGAATACAATGTTATGGCTAGCGAAAAATTATTTTTATGAGGTTATTTTAATGTGTTGTTGGTGGATCACATTTTGTGTAAATCTAATGTGATTAGCTTACGCATTATCAAATAAAATATTACTCATGATGAATAAGAAAGAATTTATAGAGGTTTATTTACGCTAAAAAGGCGCGAGCAAAATAGTTGTAAAACCTTATCCTTTTCTATGGTGCTATCTGCTTAAATTGAATAAAAAACCTTGCTTGTTTGAATCACCGTTGAAGCTTTTTATTTTTGAGTTGATTTTAGGTTCGCTTACTTGGGGGGGATTTATGTGGTTGTTTGTATGGCAGTTTCAAGAGCAAAATATTAATAATTTATACGCATCGTTAATGTTTGGGTTTCTCTCTGGTTTATGGGTAAGTTTAGAAGTATGGTATTACTCAAAGAAATTAAAAATAACATCATGGTCAGAATGGTTAATTGAGCATGACTTAAATGATTGACTATCATACCTGTAGTATTCCTCACGGGAAAAAATAATGTAAAAGATTACTTCGGTGATCTTTCTAAATACAATATATCTTTAACCTCTACAGAGGTATTTACAGCCTGATAGCGGTTGTAATGTAGAGTAGAGATAGTATGTTCCTAAAATTGAAAATCCCCATAAATCATTATGGGGATTTCTTATTATTTATAGCCTTAGCAAGATAATGGAGCGGCTTGCTTTGCTAGTTTTCTGATTTTAATTTCTTCGAATATTGCAACTATCGCCATTAATACACAACATGCAATCGCTGCAGAATCAATCGCTGCAAATGTACCAGCCCAGCCTTCAAGACCAAAGAATGGATTACCTTCAGCAATGTAACCTAGACCAATTTTTGCGAAAGAATCACCAATCAAATAGGCAAATGTACCTTTGACACCATCCGCTGCGGCTAGACCTTGTTTAGGCACAAAACCAATAGCAGCAACACCAATTAATAATTGAGGTGCAAAGACTAAAAAGCCCAGTGCAAACAGTGATGCTTTATACATGAAAATGGTATTAGCGTGTTGGTAGAAACCAAGAGTAAAGACAATACCAAGCAGAGCAAAGCAAGAGACTGCGCCACGGCGACCATTAAATAAATCTGATAATAATCCCCATAGACAAGTACCGACTAAGGCGCCAATTTCGAACATGGTAAAGCCTGAGTTCGCCACATCTTTAGTAAAGCCTAAAATTTGGTGCGCATAAACAGTAGACCATTGGTCGATACCACTACGTACAATATATAAGAACACATTAGCAAAGCATAAAATCCATATTACTTTATTAAATAATACATATTTTTTAAAGATTTGAAGCTTTGTTAATTTCTCTTCTATAACCGCATTATCTTCATCAGAGATAGGTTCGTCAAAAATATCTTCAACAGTACCTAAACCGTATGCTTCAGGGCTATCATTACCCATGAAAAAGCCAATGAAACCAATTATGATAGCAATGACTGCAGGAAATATGAACATTCCTCGAACATCACCGCCAAAGAAATAATCGGCACCAAACATAGCAACTGCGGCTGCTAAAGCACCACCCGCGTTATGCGAGATATTCCAAAAGCCCACACCCAGTCCACGTCGGTTACGAGGCGTCCAGTTCGTAATCGTTACAACAGAGTTTGAACCACCACCTGATTGGAAAAAACCAGAGGCGGCGTACAAGGCTGTCATAATATAGAATTGACCTGCGCTAGGTCCCATGACGAGTCCCATACCCAGAATACAAAAACCAGAAAGAAGCAAACCAAGAGGAAGGATATTCTTGGAGTTTTTACCACCAGACCAGTAATTGAGTGCGGTTTTACCAACACCATAGGTAATAGAAAATCCAAGACCAATAGTACCGAGTTGAGTTAAACTCATACCATAATCTGAAATCATATCATTTTGGGCAATATTAAAGTTCTTACGAACTAAATACATGACCATATAAGAAACAAAAATAACTAAGTATGATTTTAAAAATGGGGTTAACCATAATTTTTGTCTTTCAGCACGTGAAATGTTAAGAGTAGGCTTTCGTACTCTTTTCAGTATTGATAATTCCATATGTCTAATATCTCTTAATATACAACGTTATGATTAAATCGTTGTGATAATTATGCATACATAATTAATATGGTATTAGGAAAAATTCTTAGTTTTAAATAGCTTTTTTATAAATAGCTATATGATCACAAATGTAATATTTTTTATTGAATACTATGTTTTCATTTTTGATGGAAACACCTTTATATTAGTGTGGTTTGCGATCATATTGGTCGTATTTGATGCTGCATGTTTAATTATTGTACTTTTCATATCGAGCTGATCTTATTGTGAGTCAGTAATATTTCTGCTGTCGTGAATCATTGAGTTAAGCTTTAGAGACCAATTTTGTTTAACTGGACTGTTTTCATCATGAAAGAACATGTTATTACTTTATTTCGTGAAAATCGGTTACTTACGGCGATTGTTTCTGCAATTGGTGCAGCGTTGTGCATATGGACGCTTGCTGCAATTGATAGCAGCATTGAAACGCCTTATGTTCTGATTGCGCCTTTTGGTGCCACCATGGTGCTTATTTTTGGGGTGCACCGAAGCCCACTCGCTCAGCCTAAAAATGTTATTTTAGGTCATCTTATTACGGCATTTGTTGGTCTTGTTTTTATTAATTATCTGCCTGTTACGCCATTAACATTGGGGGTAGCCGTTGGTCTTGGGCTATTTTTTATGCTGCTCTTTGATGTGACTCATCCCCCTGCTGGTGGTAACCCCTTATTGATCATGATTGGCGGGCACTCAAGTTGGACCTTCTTACTGCACCCCATCTTAATCGGTACGTTAGCAATAGTCGCGCTTGCAGTGCTATACCATCGATTTATTCCTGGGCATATTTATCCATATTCTGAAAAAGAATAGCTTCACAAGCATAATGCAGAAGCGCATTATGCAACTAGTGGCTTTTGAAGCCGTATATTCTTTTCAATGAAAGATGAAGATGGAGCCTTCAGTATGATTAAGTGGTCATCGGTAAAAGGACTCAACGGACTGAAGCATCTGCGGGTCTCAGATATTCGTGGTGTCGTCCAACTTACCACGCAAGCAACGATCGGCGTGACTAAAATTGCTGAGGGTGTCCATCAATCAGTTTGGCGGACCTTAGGTATGCCTAAAGGCGATGATCCTAGCCAAACAAGAGGATTGACGGGGCTTGTTTATAAAAGCATATATACGATTACTCAATTGATCGGTACGGGGACAGATAAGGTACTGGAAAAACAACTTCCCCGATTAGCATTCCTCGATGAGATGAAAATCGATACTGTGGAGCGTCAGGCGGTTTTGTCAGCACTTAATGGGGTGGTAGGGGATCAGCTTGTCGCAAGCCATAACCCACTGGCGACACCTATGGCGCTGTATTATCAGCAGGCGGCCCTAGATTGGTCGAGCTTGACAGCTATGCCTTCAGTGACGGGCAAGGTGCTGATTATGGTTCATGGCTTGTGTATGAATGACACGTTGTGGTGCAGTTCACATGGTGATATTACCGTTGATCATGGGCAAGATCTGTCATCGGCATTGGGGTATACGGCAGTCTATCTTCGTTATAATTCTGGATTACATATTTCTGCTAATGGCCGGGAGCTTGCTACGCATCTTGAGCTTCTTGCGAAAAACTGGCCTGTACCTGTTGAAGAGATCACGATTGTTGCGCATAGCATGGGAGGATTGCTTTCTCGCAGTGCCGTTTACTACGCTGAATCGGACGCATTACTCTGGCCAACGTTAGTTAAAAATATTATTTTTCTTGGTACACCGCATCATGGCGCACCGTTGGAGCGTATGGGTAGTAAACTTGATGTGGTGCTAGGCACGACGCCTTATACCGCGCCATTTTTACTATTAAGCAACCTGCGAAGTTCAGGGATTACGGATTTACGCTACGGTCATGTTATTGATGAAGACTGGCAGGGTATTAACCGTTTTGAAGACCGGCCAGATGCACGCAAGGTGGTTCCCTTACCTGTTAATATTCATTGCTACGCGATTGCGGCGACGACCACAGAACAAAGTTGGTTGGCGGAGAATGTAATTGGTGATGGGTTAGTGCCTCTCAGAAGTGCATTAGGTGTACATGATAATGAAGAGTATATGTTAGCTTTTGATGAGACTTCTCAGCGTATTTTTTATCAAATGAACCATATGGAATTACTCAGCTCTCCGGACGTAACAGAGCAGATGTTAGCGTGGCTCTCTTGATTTAGCGAGTTAGATAATCTTCAACTTTATTACAAAGAGTAAAATCCAATCAAAAGCCCCACCGAAGTGGGGCTTAGTTCTTTATCGTATTAACGTCTAATTAACGGAATACATCGATATTAACGGTAGCAACATTCGACGGGTTACCCTCGCTGTCTTTCACTTGGTAGGTGAACGAAGCGTCGGTATTACGAATCGCAGTGTAAGTTAATGTACCGTCACCGTTGTTGATTAAGCGACCAATGCGTGAATCAGGACCACTCACGACTTCAACGGTTGCAGCATCAATTGATGAGGCACCAGCATCGTCATTGGCAACAACATTGATAACCACTGATGCGCGGTATTTCACAGAAGTGTCATCGTCATTTGCTTCTACTGTAGAGACATTGGCATCTTCGAGAAACAAATCAATAGGACCCAACCCTTTTGCAGCACGACCTGCTGCACCAACAGCGGGAACTTCAAGCCATTCTTCTTCGGCAATTCCTGTGCCGCTATCAATAACCGCGTATTCATCACCTGTTGCGCCATTGGGCACAAACAGTTGAGGATGATCGAACGGTGCTTGTTCCCAGCGTACTCGCTCATCTGTTAGTGATTTCAAGAAGGCCACCAATGCGGCTTTTTCTTCTTCATCAAGTCCAAGAGAACGAATATCAGGATCAAGGTTGGATGTATTATCACCAAAGCCTGTTGAATCTAGGCTATGATCACCCGTTCGGTTCCCGCCGCGGTTATAGAAGTTAATGACTTCTTCTAGGCTCTTCATACTACCGTTATGCATATAAGGTGCTGTTAACTCAACATTACGAAGAATGGATGTTTTCGCTGCACCATCAACTGCGTTACGTTCAGTTGGGCTAACTGGCACGCCGGGATCTTCTTCAAAGGTGTTAGGATCAACTTCGAAGTGATCATGTACATCCTGTCCTGCCGCGCGCTGTTGCTCTTGACGAGTATGGGATAGTGGATTTCCCCATGGGTCGACGCCACCAACAAGTATGTCCTCTTTGGTTGGGCGTACACCAATGTTATAAAAACCGTTATCATATAAAGCGACTTTGTTGTCACCCATTAGCATACGTTCTACCAGACCTTCCTCTTCATCTTCAGCGATTAAGTGCGTTGCTGCTGCTGAAAATTCAGGACCATTATGGCAGTTTACACATTTGCCTTTGGTCACAAATAGCTCCATACCGTAGATTTCTTGCTCGGTAAGAGCTTCATGATCACCATCCATATAGCGGTCAAAGCGGGAGTCGTCAGAGATCAAGGTTGCCTCATAGAGCTGGATAGCTAAGCCCCAGAAGAGGCTAAAATTATGTTCTATCTGCTCGTAACCATCGACTTTACGGCCATAAGACCAGAGATCATCATGGAATGCCTCCTGGATCATTTTGCGATAGCTGGTTCTTAAGCCTTTTGATGGGCTAGCCGTTAATGCGCCAAGTTCACTGTCGGTATGATCAACTTGTTGTAATCCAAGTGGTACTAATCTGAGAAGTTTTTTCCCCATAGTCTGGAATGCTTTTGTCGAACATGTCATCTCAAAATCACTGCCCGGAGGTCCAACAGCTTGAGATGCAGCACTCGAATTTTTAAGATTAACTTCTTTTAAGCTAATTTTTCCTGTGCCTCGGTCAAAGTGCATGATGCGTGCATCTTTATTACGTGGGCCAAAGGGGTCAACACCGTTAAAATTATTGTTTGCTCGGCCATCCCAGAAGTTGCGGAAGTTAAAAATGGCATTTATAACGGTTGGGGTATTTCTAGGTTCAACCCGGCGAACACCAATGTCATTGACATGGAAGATATCTTTCACGTTGGTACAATCTTCCCGTCGGTCACCAAACTGTGGATCGTAGCTTGTTGTGAAAAGATCATTGAATACTGCGGAATGAATCCCTTGAGAAGAGACAACATCATCGCTATCAAATAGAACCGCTGAGTGGCGATCGTCTGGATTGGCATAGAGACGGAAAGGGAAGTCAGAAGGGACAAGAGAATAGTTTGGACCGCCTTTGCCACCTGAAAGTGTTGGGTCGAATATTTCTCTTTTCGCCGGATCAGTATGCCTTAACCCTGGACTGATTTGGTTTTTTGACCGGTTATCCGCACCTGCGCTGAAGTGACAGCTTGCACAGCTCTGTCCTCGACTGCCTGCCTGCATATCCCAAAAGAAAGCTTTACCGAGTTTAATGGCTGCATCTTTGTCTTTAACATAGTCGTAGAGACCAGATACAGCTGCCGGTTGGATACCCTTTAAGGATCCAATGCCTGATAGATCAACGGGCTCTGATTCTTCAACAGCCTCAACGGCAAGAACGGTTGTTGAGACGCCTAGTATACCTGCCGCAATTAAGGCATATAGCCGACGGCGTTTGTGGAATTTTTCGTAATTCATTGCTCACCCCTGACTTCCATTTACTGATATAAATGTTTGCTTATCGATAACGAGTTTTATCTCGTGACATTAAAGATGGGCGAAATCAGTATTCTCGATTATCATTTTTGTGAAAAGATGGCTATCAACCAGTTATCACGTAAATATAATGAATGATAATTTGTTACAGATATAATACTGAGAAAGAAAGTGAGAATATTGTTTATGATTTGGTTGTTTTACCATATCGATAATGTTGATGTTATTCCCATTTAAATCATGATTTATTCAATCTTCATATGCTAACTGAGTGATATTTAAGCGTATTTTTTTGATAAAAAACAAGCCAAACTCTGGTGTTTTTTTTCTGATAATTGTAATAGCGACTTATTTAAAATAAGACATCAATTCTTTTATAATATTTTGTCAGTAGTGTTAGAAAGAAGACATTAGATAATAAAAAGCACAGCGTTAGCTGTGCTTGATAAATATTAATATCGAAGCGAAGAATTAAGCGTTAGCCAGTTTCTTTTCCAGCGCTTCGGCATCTACAGGCTTGGTGATAAACGACAAGAATATCGCGACAGCCATCATCACGGCACAGATAGTGTACGCCAGTGTGTAAGTACCCGTTGTATCAACCGCAACAGCAGCAACAACTGGGCCGATAAAACCACTGATACCCCAAGCAGTATAAAGTACACCGTAGTTAGCACCGTAGTTTTTTAGACCATAGTAATCAGCAATGATTGACGGGAATACCGCAAGCAGAGTGCCGTAACCTACACCGGCCAGAGCTGCACCGATCATGAGGGTGAAGTCAGTATTGAAACTTGCGAATAGCGCCATGTTGATGCCTTGCATAATGAAGGCAATCATGAGTGTTTTCACACCACCAATCTTATCAGACAGCATGCCAGCAGCAATACGGCCACCAGAGTTAAAGATTGACAGGATAACGACAAGGTAAGCCGCTTGGGTAATATTCGCTTGTTGGGCCGCCATCGAAGTAATATTACCAATTACCATTAGGCCGGCAGACGATGCCAGTGCAAACATTAGCCATAGCGAGTAGAACTGTGGTGTTTTAATCATTGCACGCCAGTTGATATCAACAGGTTTGGTGGAACCTTTATATGCTGCACCTGCTGGAGCAACCGGGGTGTAATCAGCGGGTGGGTTATTAATGGTGCAAGCGAGAGGCACAGCAATAACCAGTACCGCACAGCCTAGGATCAAGAAACTGGTGTTGATGCCATACGTGCTAATTAGCGTTGATGTTAACGGCGCAAGGTATACCGCTGCAAGACCGAATCCAGCTGCGATTAGACCGTTAACCATACCTTTTTTAGACGGGTGGAACCACTTCATTGCAGATGGAGCAAGACAAGCGTAACCAAAGCCGATACCACAACCTGTAAGCAGACCAAAAGTAATGATAAGCATAAGTGGGGTTGTAGCAAAGCTTGAGATAATCATGCCTAGGCCAACCATCACGGTACCTAAGATTAGAATACGGCGAGGGCCCATACGGTCTTGAAGTACACCTGCAATCAATAGTGAAACTGCGAACGTGATCACGGCAACAGTATATGGCATTGATGCGTCAGCGTTTGACCAGCCTAGATCAACCACTAGAGCTTGTTTGAATACACTCCACGCGTACAAAATTCCCATACACAGATTGATACAGAATCCGGCTAGTAGGATCTGCATAGCTTTATCAATTTTTTTCATCTTGTTCTCAGTTACACGATAGAAGCAGCTAGATGGTAAACCGCTGCATAAATTCTAAATTTTTTTAGTCTTTATCAACAAAAATTGTATTGTTGCCAAAGGAGCGCGGATTCTATCAACATTTCTTTAATATAAAACCGTTATACATCTTCAGTTACAATTGTTTTAGTTGGTTCTTGAGCTGTTCATAACTGGCATCTTTATCACGATTGAATACTCACCCTGCAGTCATATTGAAACTGTAGGGTGAGAGTGTTTATTGATGGGGGCAGGGCGGGTTAGTTTGAGATTATGCTGAATATTTTGTCTTTAAGCTGGACACGTTCAAGTTTGAGTTGAGTGAAATGTGTATCGTCGGTAGGGATTTTACTGTTTTCTAAGCCACGAATTTTGTGATCGAGTTGATGGTACCTGTCTGACATGTGCTTAAAGTGTTCATCGGTACTTTTCAGTTTGTTAATTTTTTCGTGTAAATCTGGAAACTCAATAACGAGCGCGTGATTTTCATCTAACATCGTGTATACCCCGTATGTTTGATATGTTGTGCATACTAATCATAGCTGGAGATAGCAGAAACAGAAAAGGCCAGATCACTGATCTGGCCTTTATCCCTCGTTATTTCAGCGCTAAGTTTATCTTGGCTGAAACGCAGGTTTTGAGTCGGTTAGGTCTGTTTAATTATTGCATGAAGCTAATAAATGTTTGTAGCACAACCAAGTTGGCAATATCAATGAAGAAAGCACCAACGATAGGTACGACCATAAATGCCTGTGGCGATGGTCCATTGCGTGAAACCAGAGAACCCATATTCATGACAGCCGTAGGGGTAGCTCCCATCCCAAATCCACAGTGGCCACCTGCGATAATGGCAGCGTCGTATGTCTTACCCATCATGCGGAATGTTACAAAGTAGGCAAATAGTGCGAGTATGAGCGTTTGAACTGCAAGAATAAGTAGCATGGGTAGCGCAAGACCAAGTAGCTCCCAAAGCTGCAGGCTCATTAGCGCCATCGCAAGGAACAACGATAACGAGATTGTGCCAAGTGCATCCACGGTTTCATTATTGATGGTATAGATCTTTGTGCTTTCACACAGGTTAGTGATGAAAACGCCAATAAATAAAGCATAGACAAAATCAGGGATCCGTAACCAACTAATGCCAAAACTGTCTACAATTTCTTTAACATGAGCAGCGCCTGCAACACAAACCAAGAGAATAAAGAGGACTTCAATGGTGTTTTTGGCTGTGATGCGATCTTCTTCTGAATCACTGTAAGTTACAAGATCCGGGTGGTTGATATGGTGGTTTTCACCTGGACCAAATTCAGATTTAAGGTTGAACTTGTTGATCAAACGCTGAGCAACGGGACCGCCGATAATCCCCCCCATGACCAAGCCAAACGTGGCTGCTGCCATTGAAAGCTCTAGTGTGTGCAGCCCGTAGTTTTCTGCAAAGGTTTGCGACCAAGCAGCACCCGTACCGTGGCCACCTGATAATGTAATAGAGCCAACCATTAAGCCAAGTAAAGGATCGAGGCCAAGCAGCTTACTCAGACTTACACCAACGATGTTCTGAATGATAATAAAGAGTGTCGCAACGCCCAAAAATAGGAAGACGCGCGATCCACCTTTGAGTAGTAATTTAAAGCTCGCGGCTAGGCCAACGGTGGCAAAAAACATCTGCATTAAGGTGTCTTTCAAGCCGAGCTTGAACGTAATGTCATAACCTTGTGTGTGCGTGATGGCAATAACTGCAGCGACGATTAACCCACCGACGATAGGCTCAGGAATATTGTACTTTCGCAATACCTTAACTTTGCTATTAATGAAGTAGCCAAGAAAAAGCACAATAATCGCAATGAGAAACGAATCAAGTTCGTTAATTTGTATAATAGTGTTCATGATTATGTCTTTTCATTGTTTTTTCAGAAGGTAATCTTACTCTCTAAAAAGACACCTGYCTATATTGCCATTTATTCGGTAGTAGTGTAGTGCTTCGTACTGTTGTTTGTTGTCTCTGTTAGATGATTAGCGTCTATTTTTATAGTTTGAAAATTTAGTTAGGACAAATGTTGAAAGGATGTTGTAGTAAAAGTGCGCGAGAATTTAGTTTGATAAAGTCATGAATGACTAACAGAATCGTAAATAAATCACGCTCAACGTATAAAAATCAGCATGCTAGTAGCATATAACTGAATAGGAGTCGTACTATTAGTGCATATTAATCAGAATATTCCATGTGATAAGAATGTTAATATAAAAGGATAGGAGTACAAAAAACAATCATCACGATAAAAGTGGTCATATTGCAACCGTATTGAATGTATATTGACCGCTATTTTTTTTGAAAAATAATACAGAAAGGCATGAATGTACCAAGGGTTTTATCAATATTGCTTGTTTTGTTGAATAAAACACCGTTGAAAAAAGTTTTTTTTTGAGAAATTGGCATATTATTATATGCAACAATATGCGATTTGTTTTGCTTTGGTAATTGTTAGGTTAAACGAAAACGCCATAAAACATACCCAAATGACCTCAAAATACCGTCAAAATGACAGTAGCCTTGAGGTAACTTGGGAATAAATCATATCAATGTTATCTAACTACGTTTTTTTAGTTTTAACTTTTTTCGTAATTCATTGATATATTCAACACGATCAGGGTTGGCTGGCTCACTATCGTATTCAAGTTGATGCAATGTCTGTGCTTCATTTTCTGTTACACAGCGTCCATTGATGCGGTAATGAGGCTGCTTGGTGTCAAGCGTTGCCTGCTGGGATGCATCTTCTTGGGCTTTCGCCATTGCTTCTCTGGCCAAGCTTTGGTTGGTTGGGTCTAGTACAACGTGCTTACGCTGAAATGTTTGCCCTTGTCCTTTACCTGACGACTGTTGATCGCGTTGTTTAATGAAATTGTCTAGATGTTCACTAAAGCTCATGGTTTACCTGCTAGCGCTTACGTACTCTCTTAACGTTATAGTCACAGTAAGAGAAAATCAACGAATATATTCCCTAGTGTAACCCGCCAAGCTATTAAAGATAACTCGATCTTTGGATATAGCGAAGGGCAGTATGTAAAAGACGTCGAGTTAGTAGACTGGACAGCTATATCACTATCTCTGGACTGACATTTAAATATTGTTGTTCAAATGTCTTAATTGGCATTGGACGACCAAAGAAGAAGCCCTGAAATTCTTCGACACCGATGCTGGACAAGAATGCTTCCTGTGAATCGGTTTCCACACCTTCTGCAACAACACGCATTTTCAGGTTATGGGCAAGTTCAACAATTGATCGGGTAATCGTAATATTATCTTTGTTCCAAGGCAGGTCTTTCACAAATTCACGGTCAACTTTTAGGATGTGGATTGGGAAGCGGCTCAAGTAAGCCAATGATGAGTAACCGGTTCCAAAGTCGTCAACGGCAATTTTGACACCCAGTGATTCGAGTCTCATTAATTTGTCGAGAGCTGTTTTTACATCGGACATTATGACACTTTCAGTAATCTCTAATTCGAGATATGTCGGGTTACAGCCTGATTCGAGAATGGCTTTTTGTACAGATTCAACCAAGTTTGAGTTTAGCAACTGACGAGCAGAGATATTCAATGCATAGTTAAGATAAATGCCTCTGCTTTGCCATTCAGTCAGTTGATGACATGCCTGCTGGATCATCGTTTCACCGACATCAATGATGAGCCCAGAGCGTTCGAGGATAGGTATAATCTCAAATGGAGGTTGGATTTCACCCATATTATCGCGCCATCGAAGTAATGCTTCAATACCGCAAATATTATGCGAGATGGCATCAACTTTAGGTTGATAGTAGAGTTCGTAACGATCAGTACCGAGGCTTTTTCTGAGATCAGATTCAAGGTGAAGTCGTTTGACCGTTTCAATTCCCATCTCGCGGGTATAAAAGCAGAATGTATTACGTCCTTGGTCCTTAGCGCGGTATAAGGCGATATCTGCATGCTTATTGAGATCTTCTGTGCTAATTGCATCATTAGGTAACAGACTGATCCCTACGCTGGCTGTTAGGCATAACTCTTTACTATCAATGGTCAATGGTGCTGAAATTTGGTTGATGATCCGGTTTGCCAAATGTGAAATATTCTCGGGAGTGGCATGATAAGTGACTAGAATGGCGAACTCATCACCACCTAGTCGGGCCGGAAAGTCGGTGTCACGTAGCGAATGTTTAATTCGTTCAGATATTGCTTGAATGACTTTATTGCCAAGCTCATGGCCAAATGAATCATTAACGCGTTTGAAATTATCAAGATCGAGCGAGAGTAGAGCAATGCTGTTTCCTGTTTCACGGTTATAAGTAACGGCAGCATCGATATTTTGTTGTAGTAAGGTTCGATTTGCCAGTCCTGTCAGTTGATCATAGTGAGCCAGTTTGTGTAATCGGTCCTCAAACAACATCCGTTCGGTGATATCTTTACCGGTAGATATATAGTGACTGATGTTGCCATGATGATTACGGATTGGGGAAATGGTTTTCTCTTCGTAGATGATGCCATCATTGGATTGTCGCTGGGCAATGACACGTTGAATGGTTTGTCCCTGTTTAAGCTGCTCCTGAAGATGCTGTATTTCATGTTTGTTAGGAAGGTTGCGTCTGAGTAATTTCGTTGATTGCGTACCAATAATATCCTTAGCTTCAACGTCATTATTTTTCTCAAATGACGGATTAACGTATTCAACAATACCTTTACTATCAGTAATGATAATTGAGTCGTTACTTTGTTCTAACGCTCGCGACATGCTTTTTAGCTTTTCTTCCCGTTCGATCCACTCTGTGATGTCGCGTAAATTCAATAGTATTTCACGACTTGAGCTATAAGATGTCTCGGTGGCAATCACTTCAATGTGCTTGTTTTTTACATTATTGATTTGTATTTGTGTCTTAATGACACGCTTATGTTGTGCTTGATGGCTATGGATTTGTTCAACCAGCTCTTTAATTTGTTTCCGAGCGTTATCTCCTGTCAACTGATCAAGCAAATTTTCCCCTTGCTGCGTATCATCTTGTAACATCAAGATCTCACTCGCCGCGGTGTTAATTGTAATGATGTTCATATACTCATCAATAGTCAGCAGGCCATCAGGGGCATGTTTAAGCACCGTTGCATATTTGAGTGCAGTGTCTTTCACTTCAAGGTTAAGTTTTCGCTGAGCGTTGAGCATTTGTGATAAATGCCAGGCCAAAACAATACACCCGGAGGCAAGGGACAGGACGAGAATACTGAAGATAATGAACTTAAGAATACGTTGTTGGGAGTAGGCAAGTTCTTTAACGGCATCTTGCATGTTGACTCTGGATATGATGGTCCAGGGTAGATCTGTGCCCATAAAAGGGAGAGTAAATTGCTCTTCACCTGAAAAAGAAACACCAGAAAAAAATCGAGTGTAGGTATAAAGCTGATCATCAATAAGCGTTTGGCCATTATCATGCTTGAGAATTTGCTCCCATAGTGTGCTATGAGCTTGGTGAAAATCGAGCTGTTCTGGATTTAAGACTGAGGGCATGAATAACCAAGAGCTGTTGTTGTCTGGCCCCAGTAGCCACTGACCCTCATTATTGATAAGCCAATTTTGAACGTCGTTCCATCCATACTGAAGGGTTAGTTCATCTAAATAGTCTTTTCCGAGGTAATTTAGACTGAGTAGCCAGCTTTCACCGTTAACTTTGTAGTGGCTAATAAAACGCAACATCGGTTTTGATGGCACTTCAAGTTGACCATTTTCCATATTGAGATCGAACTGAGAGGTATAAAATCCACCAGAAGGTGTTTGGAGGGCTTTTTGTATATATGATCTGTGATTTTTGTTTTGGAGTCGATCTTGACTGACAACGGCTGCATCATTACCGTCTTTGTTGACTCTGATGATCTCCATACCATTCTGATCGAGAAGGCGGATCTGATCATAGTAGCTTCTGGTTGAAGAGAGACGCTTGAATGTTGCGCTCAAAATTTGATTTTTTTCTTCTCGTGAGTAGTTCTGGTGCGCAACTTCTTTGGCTTTTTCTGTTAGATAGCGGAGATCTTCGATAATAGGGGCAAAATGGAGGCGAGTAATATGAAGAGATGATTGGTGACGACTAAGCTCCCGTTCTTGGACTCGCTGTCTAAGCTGATCCATATCGTCTTTGTATATGTAGTAAGTTGCTGCTGCTGTGATAGAAAGCAGTGGAATGAGCAGCATCAAAAATCGAAATATTGCAACTTTCATCTTTCATGTATCTTCCATGAGGCCCCTTGTACAGTATGAGTATAGCGATGATCTGTGTGCTGATGCATATGTTTTTTCTGGTTTAGTCTATTTAGTCACATCAGGAAGTGAAAAATATACTAAATAGTGCGTATTGATGCGGTGTTGCTGAGGGTAGCAATAGGCCCGGACTGATAAACGGGCCAAAGGGATGGTGAGGACGCTTACGCGTTAATTAACCAGCCATTCTCAACGGCTAAGTCAATTTGTTGGCATGCATAGTTCCAAAGAGCAGGGGTCACGGTTGCAAGGTATTCATTCCGTTTAAGTACTTGCTGTTTTGTGACTTTATGGCGAACCCAACTGCCACCTTCGTTAGCCATGTTTTGTAACAAGGGTAGGATGCGATCCATGCCTTTCGCAAAACGTGCATCAGCGGTTTCCGCTAGTTCGAATTCCATCCATAGCGCTTTCATTTGCTGGAATTGATCAGCAGGTAATAATCCGAAAAGGCGATTGGCGGCTTCGATTTCTTTTCCTTCTTGTCCATCGAGTTCGTGTTGGGCGGCGAAAGCAAATGTATCACCCGCATCAATTTCCACAATGTCATGAATGAGTAGCATCATAACCGCACGGTTAATATCGACACTTTCCTCAATATAGTCTTTTAGGACTTGCGCCATTAACGCAATGTGCCAGCTGTGTTCGGCACTATTTTCTTGTCGGTTGTTATCGGCTTTTACTGTTGTCTGGCGATAAATCGCTTTTAGGCGGTCAAGTTCTAAGATGAAAGAAAGCTGTTGGTTGAGATTGTTCATTGCGTCCTCATTGCAGTCAGGCAGTCTCACGATAAGTGAGAATGGCATTAGACTATGGAGATGGAAATAGTGCAAGGATAAAGCACAGCCGCTAACAAGTTAGATAACCCATTTGAAATCAGCTGAAATAGGGATGTTTTTATGTCTGCTTTTTGCATTGTTTTCCCTGTGAATGTGAGTTTTGCCGATAGTTAATTCATTACGAGATGTAAGGGGAGGGAATAGTAAAATGATGCCCGTGAAAACGGGCATCATTACATGAATCAGTGAATAGTCTCAAAAGCCAAGGCTTTTTTCTCTACCTGACGGAAGAGTAGAGTCAGGCAACCATTTACCGCGAGATAAAAGGCACCAGCCACACTGAAGACAACCAGCGTATCGTATGTTTGAGCATTTATACGTTGGGCATAGCCCATGATATCCATGATGGTGATTGTGCTGGCCAGTGACGTTCCCTTGAAAACAAGGATCACCTCATTGGAATAAGCCGGGATCGCACGACGAATCGCATAGGGTAAAAGTACGCCTAATGTCGCTTTAGTGTCCATCCCCAAAGCCCGGCATGCTTGCCATTGCCCTGACGGTATGGCGTTGAATGCCCCTTTAAAAAGTTGTGTACTATAGGCTGCAGTATTAAGAGCTAGTGCGAGCATGGCGCAGAACCACGGTTGACTCAACCAATCCCAGGCAATACTGTTGCGCACGATGTCGAATTGCCCTGGCCCATAATAGATCAAAAATATCTGGACTAAGAGCGGTGTCCCCGTGAACAGAGTCACAACGCCACGACTAAGCCAGTGTAGACCTGGTGTTCTTACGATTAAGGTCAGTGTCATTGCTAGTGCGAGTAAACAGCCAACCAGTAACGAGGCAATTGTGAGTTCAAGGCTGGTATGTAACCCCTTCATTAACAGCCATATATCTTGTTCACTCATGCAGCCGCTCCTTTCGTTTGCCCACCATCTTGGGTGTTGTATTTATTATCCAGTACTTTAACAAAGCGCTGAGTGATCAATGTAATAATGAGATACACGGCAGCAGCGCAGGCATACCAGGTGAAACTTTCATGTGTGGCGGCGGCGGTAAGCTGAGCCTGCTTGAGTAAATCTGTTACCCCAATCAATGAAACGAGTGCGGTATCTTTTAGCAGCACCAGCCATTGGTTGGTGAGGCCAGGTAATGCATGGCGGATCGCTTGTGGCAGAACAATACGCAAAAACGCTCGGCTTTTACTGATCCCCAGCGCGTTGGCCGCTTCACGTTGGCCATTCGGCACCGCTTTTAATGCCCCCCGTAATGTTTGCGCAGCATAAGCGGCAAAGATCAACGAAAGGGCAATAACACCGGAAAAAAACGGGCTGATTTCAATGAACTCACCGGTGATGAGGAACAATATTTGAGTAGAACCGAAAAAAATGAATAAGACAACGAGCAGCTCAGGTAAACCACGAAGCACGGTCACAAGGGCTGTCGTTGGCCATGAAATGACACGGTAACGTGACATTTCACCACCGGTGAAAATAACTGCTAACACCAAACCGACCGCAACGCTTGCTAGACTGAGCTGGATAGTTACCCAGCTCGCCTCAAGTAGCGTCAGTGCATAACCTGATAACGCCATAACTTACTTTCCGAAGTACTTGTCAAAAATTTGCTGGTACTGACCGTTTTGTTTTACCGTTTTCAGTGCAGCGTTTAGTTTCTCCAGTAGCGCTTGATTGTCTTTGTTAAGAGCAATACCAAAGCCGTTACCAAAGTATTTTGCATTCGTGACTTGATCACCCACATACGTTAGGTTGTCATTCTTCTTAAACCATTCAGCCACGACAGCGGTGTCACCAAAAACAGAATCGATACGGCCATTTTGCATGTCGATGAAAGCGTCTTGATAGCTGGCATAAGGGACAGCTGTTACACCTTCAAGTTGCTCAGTCAGATAGCTTTGGTGTGTAGAACCATTTTGTACACCTACACGTTTACCTTTAAGGGCTGCTTGATCTGCCAAGGTGCCTTTAATTGAAACAAAAGCGGCAGAGTTATCGTAATAAGCATCCGTAAAATTAACCACTTTCTGACGCTGCTCAGTGATGTCAATGCCTGAAATAGCAGCATCATAGCGACGGAATTTTAATGCAGGGATCAAGCTATCAAAAGGTTGATTGTGAAAGGTACATTTCGCTTCAATCACATCACAAAGGGCATTAGCCAGATCGACATCAAAACCTTGAATTTGGTTGTTTTCATCAACATATTCAAAAGGTGCGTATGTTGCTTCCATTGCGAATTTAATCTCTTCCTGTGCAGCCGCTTGTATTGATGCCAAACTGATAAGAGAAGCCAGTAAAATTTTTTTCATCACGATACTCCATGCGTCGTTATTACAGCACCTTTAGACTCGATCAGATGCTAAAAGAAAAATTAGGGGTATGTTTAGTACCCGTTTAGTGCTTAAGGTATTTGGCAAACTCAGCGGTTGCTGGGTGACTAAATGCCTCTTTGGTTCCATGTTCAACCATGTGGCCTTTTTCGAGATAAAGGACATGACTGGCAATTTTCTTCGCGAATTCCACTTCATGAGTTACAACCACTTGAGTGATTCCGGTTTCGCTCAAATCTTTAATAATGTTGACGACCTGATTGGTGATTTCAGGGTCAAGTGCTGCAGTGGGTTCGTCAAAGAGCAAGATTTCTGGTTTCATCATTAATGCTCTGGCGATAGCTACCCGTTGTTGTTGACCACCTGAAAGTTGTAGCGGCCAAGCATCGACTTTATCTGCAAGCTGTAATGTGGTTAGTATTTTTAATGCTTCGCTTTTCGCTTCTTCTTTATTAATGCCCGCGACTTTTACAGGGGCTTCAATTAAGTTTTCCATCACGGTTAGATGAGGCCAGAGGTTATATTGTTGAAATACCATCCCCACTTTACGTCTGAGCTTGAGGCTCTGCTTTTCACAAACAGTTTGTGAAAAATCAAATTTTTCATTGGCAATCTCAAGCTGGCCACTATTGGCACTTTCAAGCAAGTTAAGCACTCTGAGTAAAGAGCTTTTACCTGCACCGCTTGGCCCCAGTAATACTAAAGTTTCTCCTTGGTGGCAGGTGAAGTCCACATCATGGAGTACCTGAGTATTACCGTAGAATTTATTGATATGTTTTACTTGAATACTCATGCTTACATTCTGCATTAATTGTCACTTAAGTCTCATATTACCTATAGTGACTGCTTATGCAAGATAAATGTATAAAAAATCTCGCAGGTTGCAAAAAGGTTTAATGTTTGTTCCTGTAATGAGTGTATTTTCCGACTAACTCACTGGTTTATAACGCTACAAAAGGTAGATGTGAAAATTAACAAGAAGCACAAAGGGAAAGATGCTAATGACGTGTTACATGGAAAAAGGGGGGCGATTAACAGAAAAGAAAAAGGCCACCCGGAGGTGGCCTTGATATTTATTCATATTCTCTGGGCTGGATTAAGCGGTTTGTGCTTGCTGGCTACTTTCGTTGCGCGCTTTAACAACGAATGCAAAACCAACTAACGCTAGGAAGCCTGTGACGAACATGGCGGTAGTGACAGTCATTAGGCCATAAGCGGCAAAAGCCGATACTAGGCCACTGGCCGCGAAACAGACCATTGTCTGTAAGAAGTTCAATAAACCAGCAGCCGTTGCACTGCAGTTTTTGAAATCTTCCAGTGCTTTGCTAATGATGATTGGATAGATTGCACCATTGGCAACCGCCAAGAAACAGAATGGGATCAGTATTGGCCAAATTGTTTTTGGTTCAGTGTTGAGTGAAATTAGGAACATCACGGTCACACTACCGAAGAACAGTTTTAGGATCCACGGCAGCAATTGTTGGCTGTCGAATTTGTTTAATAGTGTACGGCAACCATAGCCACCTACAATAAAGGCAACAGTTTGCGGCGCATAACTCAGACCGATATCAGCACCTGAATAGCCCATTGCGGACATGACAAACGGTGAGCCGGTTAGGTAAGCAAAGAAAGCGGCTGAGCACGCTGCAAAGATGATCATATTACCAATGAATTTTTTTGAACTCAGTATTTGCTGGTAATCTTGTCGCAGTTGAACCGTGAATTTTTCTTGTTTTTTGTCCAATTTGGCACTTTCAGGCTCTTTAAGTGTCATTATGGCTAAAATAGCACCAAATCCAACAAGGGCCACAAAAATACTACGCCAGCCAAAATGATTCTCAAGCAGTGCGCCTGCAAGTGGTGCTAACGCAGGAGACAAAGCAACGAGCGGCATAATAGTTGCGAATACACGCTCTGATACTTTACCGTCGTAGCGGTCGATAACGACGGCTTGCCAGATAACCGTTGCACTACATGCACCTAGCGCCTGAGCGAATCGGGCTGCAAGCATAAGCTCAACGTTAGGCGCAAAGGCACATAATACAGAAGCGACGCTAAATAGTGTCATGCCGCCAAGTAGCACTTTAATTCGTCCGATACGATCAGATAACGGGCCATATACAAGTTGACCCAGTGCCATGCCCAAAAGGAAAATACTTAACGTTAAACCGATAAGTGATTGTGATGTATTAAAATCTTCACGGATAGTTTCAAAAGCCGGTAAGTACATGTCTGTAGCTAGGAAACCTAGCATACTTAAACAGGCAAACCAGAACGTGGTGATTTTTGAAGGTTGATTAGTCATAAAAAGGTGTCTATATACTGTTTTTCTATGCTGGCAAGTTTATACATGGTTTTCTGAACTGTGAAACGGTAAAATTTCACCATTGCTTTCAAAATATTTGATGCCAAATAATGCTACACAGTGGTAAGCCATGTTTTCATATAATGATCTGCAAGTTATTGATGTTGTCGCACGCAGAGGTAGCTTCTCTGCAGCTGCTGAAGAATTGCACAAAGTACCAAGTGCAATCAGTTACACTGTCCGTGTGATAGAAGAGCGGTTAGCTGTCGATTTATTTGTTCGATTACACCGTCAGGTTCAATTAACCCCTGCGGGGGAGTACTTTGTTGAGGAGGCCAGAGGCCTGCTTAAGCAAATGGAGCAATTAAAACTGCAAACACAAAGGGTGGCGAATGGGTGGTCGCAAAGTGTTTCTGTCGCGCTGGATACAGTGGTGCGTGAAAGTCGGGTAAATATCCTTGTGAGGGACTTTTATCGGCAATTTCCTGATATGGAATTGCACCTGACGATGGAAGTGTTTAACGGGGTCTGGGATGCACTGGCTGACGGACGTGCGGATATCGCTATCGGTGCAACTGCGGCTGTACCCGTTAGTGGTCATTTTGATTACCGCGATATGGGGGTACTAACATGGCGTTTTGTGGTCGCACCTGATCATCCGCTTGCAAGTGCCGATCATCTGCTTGAGCCTGATGAGTTGGCTCACTATCCGGCAATCTGTCTGGAAGATACATCACGGGTACTGCCAAAGCGTACCACATGGCTGATGGATAACCAGCGCCGGATCATGGTCCCAAACTGGCACAGCGTGATGTCATGCTTAAAATCGGGTTTAGGGATCTGTGTTGTCCCAGAGCACATGGTATTGCCGCGTATCGCCAGTGGTGAGCTGGTGGAGAAGCAATTAGCCATAAAGCCTGCGGTCAGCCCGTGCTGCTTGGCATGGAATAAAGAAAGTCAGAATCCGGCTATTGCCTGGCTGCTGGAATACCTTGGCGATAGTGAACAGCTACATCGCGAGTGGATGCGTTAAATCCGATCATGGTAATCGGGAAAGAGAAAGCAGGCAGTGCGAGCTGCCAGCCTGCTTTACCAAATCAGTTAGCCTGAATTACTGAGCTGATTCAGTATCGGTAGCTTCAACATCATCTGCAGTTTCTGTCGTGGCCGCTGAAACCAGTGTATCCATGTACTGTTCAACAGTCATACCAGCAAGTTGTGCAGCTTCTTCATATTTCGCACGGTCGGCTTTAGAAATATAACGCGGCTTATTACTACGGTGTAACTTCGCGTTCTTTCTTTTCTGGTGTTTTTTCAGTGCTTCGTTGATTTTTTTCTTGCGGTTCATGAGTGATTTGTCGCTCAGTAAAAATGAGGCACGATTGTAGCGGGAATAATACGCTTGGCAAGCGTTGGGGTGATATTCGCCGCTCTTTATTGTATATCCAAACCCTCTAGAGGTTACGTATCTGGGATTATACCGCTCGTCATTGGCAAGCAGCGAACAGATGGATTGAATGACCGTCGACGGTTGTTAATCATCGCTTGATACTGGAAAATTAAAATCATTGATTTTAAAGCGATTTAATCAATGACCTCATACATTGTTATAGATAATAGATAATGCCCGCAATATTGATGTACGGAGTAGGTTGCATGAAGAAAATTGGTTCGAATTAGCTCGTAAATTGGGAAAAACATCGCTGGTGAGCTTGGTAAATAAGGTATGCTACGAAAATTATCACCTTTGCCCAGGCGGCATAATTAACAATGCTGCTTAAATTAAGAATGTAACACGCTAGAAAATAGTAAATTAATCACATATTGATAACAGGAACACCTAATGTCCGCGAAGGCACTGAAAATTGTATTTTACGCAATTAACGGGACTGGATTGGGTCATATAACCCGACTGAATAATATTGCTACTGATGCGGCAATAATGTGTAAAGCACTAGGTATAGAGCCTCGATTCGAATTTATCACCACTTCCGACGCACCTGCTGTCGTGACTGATTTTATTACGACAAAGTTTCCATCCAAGACAACGATTAAGGAACTCGCTCTTCCTATTAAGTCAACAACGGCTGCAATCAAAGCTCAGATAGTCAGTCATATTAGTACGGCTTCACCTGATGCCTTAGTGTTAGATACGAACCCGAAAGGTTCATACGGTGAGTTCTCATTTATCCAAAGTCTCGCTCGAACAACGGTTTTTATCGATCGGGCACGTAAGCAAGAAACCATCGACGCTTCAACAAAAATGCATATCGCGCTATACGATAAAGTCATTTGTCCTGAAGTGGCTGGTTGCGCATCTTTCCCGTTACATCCAAATACCACTTATACCGGTAAAATTCATGGCTATAAGCCAGAAAAAGCCTTAACCAGAGAATCGGTGCGGGAATACTTCGGGGTAAAACCGAATCAAAAATTAGTCTACCTCTCTAGCGGTGGTGGCGGTGACAAGCACAGTGAGCAAGTGATTGATGCATGGACATCATGTGTTCGCGACATTTTGCCAGAGGCACTTATCGTCATTGGTTACGGACCGCTATTTAAGGGGAAACTTAACTATCGTGACCGCCACGTTATTCCTTTTACCGGGACAAATATCAGCGGTTACTTCACCGGTTTTGACTTCGCTATCAGTGCAGCAGGGTATAACAGTTTTGAAGAGTTACAGGCCGCAGGTGTGCCGACGTTATTTTATTCACTGGAAAAGGGGATGGATGATCAGGCTGACAGAATTCGTCAAAAAGAAAGTGAAGGGTTTTGTATGTTCGGTCGGGTAGAGTCCTTAAATTCTGATCTTAGGCGATTCTTGCTGAACCGAGAGATGATCGCGACTAGGCTAAGCGGCATAGCGTCATTCTCGGGTAGCGTGCTTGCAGCGAAAAGCCTGATTGAAACAGCAGCCAGTAAACGATCATGGCAGCTCGAGAGTAGTGAATTAGAAGTGATTGCTCAAAGGATCATCAATAACAGAATTGAAAAAAATGATGTGCTAACTCGCACAAATGTTGCTGCATAAGGAAATAAGAAATGATTTATACCCGTAAACGGGGGATGAAAGATGCTCAGGATGCAATTTCATCTTATACCAGCCAAATAGATCAACTGAACCAGCAGATGGTCCAGATAAATAGCTCGCTTGATGAGATCATGAAAGATATGGGTGATACAAGGCTAAACCTTGCTCACGGTTTGCTGACAGATATTAGTGAGCAATCTGTTGGTGGTATCGCGCAAGAGGTAGGGGCTATCCACTTACCGGGCGAGTTAAAAAAATGTCACAAGGAAAACGTTCGCAATCAGGCTCGAATTGATGAAATTGCAGGAACAGAAGAGTTCATCAATTCTGAATCACTTATTCATCCGATTGTGGGGAAATTAACGGCAGATGAAAAAGAGTATCAGCAGATAATTGCCAGCTTCAATGAGTCGATTCTGCGCTGGGAACAGGCTCCTCATTTTTTATGGATTAAAAAGGACATTCATCGTGGTTCATCTTTTTTTGATAAGGTCGTTGATGCTATTTCGTTCGCATGGGTTGGTCGTGGTCGGAAATACGCTAAGTGCGAGGCTGTTGTCGGTGAGCTCATTACGGCATTTAATGACTACGATGACAAGAAAGTGGAACTGGATAATATCCAATCGTTAAATACAGATCTTTCATGTCGAATTACGGCCATTAAAGAGCTAGTAAAAGAGCATGAGACATTGAGTGAAATCGTTACTAATTTTGAAAGTATTGCGCTGGATTCTCTGCACACGACGCTGGCATCCCATTTTTATAGTGCCGATTTGGGGTTGATGAAAGACTCCATTCGAAAAGAAGCTATTCCGATGCTTGCCAAACTGGAAGCACTTCGTAAGAAAAAGCAGCATTTGTCGGATCAGAAAGAAAGCTGTAAAAATGAGATAAGCGATCGCGAAAATAGAAGGTATAAAGTTGAATCTGTACTGATGAAATGGCGTCGGTCGTCACGTTTCGCACTGAGCAGTAACAAATCCAACTGGCTGGTTGATATTCCAAACAATTGTCAGAACCGGACCAATCGCTTCTGTTCATCATATGCTTCTCAGCGCGATATTATCGTTCAATATCAAGACTACAACAGTTTCTCTAAGCTGTTCATTACAGGCATGATGTTCAGCTCGTTTGCGGTGTTTGCTTCTGGGCATCAGGTAGACAATTATGTCGTCAATCAAGTGTATTCAGAGGTGCCAGAACTTGCTGATATGCCTGAAGATATGGTGCTGGATGCCGCAGCGGCATCAACCGTGATGAATGAATCTGTAGAGATGCTCAATGAAGACGCCGTTGATGTCGCGATACTGGAAATGGAACAAGGCGACGAAGGCTTTGAGGATGCTTCTTAACCTATCTCAAGCCTGCATCTTGGGGTAATTGAGGTACAGTCAAAGCCACCACGATAATGTATAGAATGGTGGCTTTGATAAACTGTATTGATGATTTTTTTATTGTACTTTCAGCGTTTGATACCCCGCCCAGATACGGGTAACTGTCGTTATCCAGCATAATGAGCCAAAGCCCCAAGCGATCAGAGCGAAATGCTGAGGGAACAGGCAGAACAGCACAAAGCAAGTAATGGTTTCGGTGCCTTCGGTCAGGCCGCCAATATAGTATAAGGATTTTTGCTTATAGATCGGGCTTTCGATATTGCGCTTGCCAGCCATAATGGCAAAGCTGAGAAAGCTTGAACCCGTACCGATGAATGCGAAGATCAGGAATGCACCTGCGACGGCGTTCGCCTCAGGGTTAGCCAGTACAAAACCAAATGGCACCATTGAATAGAATAAGAAATCGAGCGTGATATCTAAAAAACCACCGCAATCGGTAATACCTTGTCGCCGAGCAATTGCTCCATCTAATCCATCGAAGAGACGATTTAGTGCAATGAAACCCAACGCCCACAGATAGTGTTCAAACATTAACGCGGGCAGGGCAAAAAGTCCGATGACAAAACCGGCAATAGTGACTTGGTTGGCGGTAACACCTAACCGATCAGGTAATGCAGAGAGTTGTTTTAATGGCCAGCGAATAACTTTAATGGCGTAGCGATCTAGCATGTAACTTGTTCCTGTAATTGTGGTGTCCAAGGCCATTGCAGAACTTGGCCGTTTTTTGGAATATCGGCATCGTCATGCGTGACCATAATGGCTGGAATATTGCGTGAGCGAATCTGTTCGAAGACAAACAGGCGGAACTCGTTGCGCAGGGCTTTATCCAGCTTGCTAAAAGGCTCATCCAGCAACACTGCATCTGGTTCCGAAAGTAGCATGCGCATTACGCTGATCCGTGCGCGCTGCCCACCTGATATTTCATTAGGCATTTTATGGGTTAATTCAGATAATCCGATTGCTGTTAGCGTATCGGCTATGCGCTGTTCACGCAATTTTCCTCGGTAGTGCTTAGGCAGGCCGAACATCAGGTTTTCAGCCACAGTAAAATGTGGGAACAATAAATCATCCTGAAACAGCAGACCAATTTTGCGTAGATTGGGCTGTAGATTCATGACATCAATATCGTTGAGCGTGACATGGCCTTGACAACTGAATTCATAGGAAAGGTGCCCAGCAATGGCACTTAGCAACGTTGACTTACCACAGCCACTGGGGCCCATCAGGGTGAATATATCCCCTTGTTTGACAGTAAATGTCACGGGTGAGAATAAACGCTGCTCACCATTACTTACAGTGAGGTTTATTACAGACAGTGTCATCCTGATGTGTACTCCGTTGTTGCTGTGTCGTATGGCGGTGGTGCTGATAATGGGTTGTTAGCCGATTCGTTACGAACGCCATAGAAAAAAAGATAAAAGGCAGTACGCCTTGAAGCAGGCCGTATATCGCAGTGACTCGTCGGTCTTGACCACTTGCTAAGGCAACGGCTTCAGTGGTCACTGTACTGATCCGCCCAGCCCCCAGCATTTGGGTTGATAAGTACTGTGCGAGGCTGACGCTTATCCCTACCGCTAAGCCCATTAAGATGGCAGGTTGTACTTGGGGGCGCTTAATCTGCCACCATGTCTGCCAGCCCGTCATGCCAAGGCTACGGCTGCATTGGTCAAGACGTACATCATAACTGCGCCAAGCGCCATCAAGCGTGAGATATAAATAGGGAAAAACAAAGAATAAGTGACTCCATACTACCCACAGCCAGTAATGCTGGCCGGGTATAAGATAGGTTGCGACTTGAACACCAAATAACAATGATAACTGGGGCACGACCAAAGGTATCGCGATAAGCCAATTAGGCAAGCCTCGATGGTGTTTTTGGCGATATTCAAGACAGCCAATGGCTAAAATTAAAGCGATTGCGCTACTGATTAATGCCAACAAAATACTGTTAGTACTTAACTGTAGTAATGGTTCCAGTTCTTGTTGCCAGAAGCGTGTGCTAAAGCGACTAGGAAATAGTTCAGGGAAACGCCAGCGTTGTGCGAATGACCAGACGGTCAATATTGGGACCACCAGGATCGGCAGTAGGATAAAAGGCGTATACAGTGGAATGAGTTGGTGAAACCAAGCAGGCTGAGAGCCTTTTCGCGGTAATGCCCCTTTGAGCAACCAGCGACGATGGTGGGAAAGTAGCAGCCATTCAATGGCACGGAAACCACCCAGTACAACTAGGGTTATCGTAAGCAACAACAGCGCACCAACAGCTGCACGAGGCAGTTGCTGTAAATCAGGTTCGTTAAACCATTGCCAGACCAATACCGCGAGGGTGGTAGGGCGTGACGGTCCGATAATCAAGGCAACATCAACCACTGAGAGCCCATATGCTGCGACGGCAAAGAGGGGAAGCCGAAGTTTTGGCAGTAACAGGGGTAAAACGACCCGTAACCAACTTTGTTTGTGGTCGTAGCCGAGACTGGCACTGACGGCATTTAGTCTACTGGTCTGTAGTTGCTGTAACACCGGGATGCTCATGAGTAATAGAAAAGGTGTTTCTTTTATGGCAAGCGCGAGCAATAGGCCAATGCCATAGGGGTCTTGAATAATACTGAGTCCTTGCTGAGTGTTTATACCAACCCACTCAAGTAGCCTGTATATCCAGCCAGACGGTGAAAATAGGAAGGCAAAGCCAATAGCGAAGGCGACATGCGGTAATGCCAACATCGGAGAAAGAGTATTTTCCAGCCATTGCCAGCGGGAGGTATCCCAGTAGCGCCTTAAAATGAAAAAGGAAAAAAGTAGGGCGAGCCAGGAGCTGCCAATGCCGGTAAATAGAGTTAAACAGATTGATGTTGAGAGTCCTGGCCATGCACTCACTAATCCAAAAGCGGTGAGATCCGGTGAGTGATAACCCAACGGGGGTAACCAAGAGATAGCAGGCAGTAACAACCCAAGCAGGCCGGGCAGTAACGGCGTGAAGCATAAAAGTAGCGCGATAACGTATAACAGTTGAATCATAAATTACTCAAGCATGGGAGGGGGCCCCCTCCCATTATCTGAACAGGCAGCTCATTAGCTACCGTATCGTTTTTGCCATTCTTGTTCGATAGCGGTTAGCCAACTTGGATGCGGTTCAGGAATCGATTTAAATAAGCTGAACCCTTGTGCACCGCTGGTGGCGAGTATGTCTTTTTTAAGAATTGATGGGTCTCCCCAGATAGTCGCATCTGCTTTACGCGCTTGTGCGGCTGGGCTCATCAGGAAGTTAATCGTGACCATGGCGCCAGCCTTGGCATTAGCATTCCATGGAATAGCCAAAAAATGAATATTTGACAGTGCTCCTTGCTGGAAGGCATATGTCTCTGCGGTGTCAACGAGGTTCCCGTTTTCAATTGCCGCATTTGCCGCATTGGGGTTAAATGTAATTGCTAATAGTAGTTGTCGATCATCGAGGAGTTGGATTGTCTCACTCGACCCCGACGGAAACTGCTGTCCGTGTTGCCAGGCGACAGCATGTAATTGGTCAAGGTAATGCCACAACGGCGCAGTGACACGCTCAAATCGCGGCTGTTCCGTTTTTATGTCGATTGGCTGATACAGTGAGTCAGGATCATCAGTCAGTTCAAGCAGTGCTGCTTTCAGGAAACTGCTGCCATGAAACTCTGGTGGTTGTGGGTAACTGATTTTTCCAGGAAATGCTTTCGCTAAGCTGAGTAGCTCAGAAAAGTTTTGCGGTGGATTATTCAGTGTTTGCTTATCATGAATAAAAACAAGCTGGCCAACCCCCCAAGGTGCTTCTAGGCCAGCGGTGGGTTCGGTAAAATCCCGGTCGATAGGCAGGGACTTATCGACATATTGCCAATTAGGAAGCTGTTGAGTGAATGGGCCATAAAGTAAATGGTTTTGCTTCATTGAGCGAAAATTCTCACCATTGATCCAGACTAAATCAACGCTACCCGCTTGATCTTTCCCTGCCGTTTTTTCCGCTAGTAAGCGTTGGGTTGTCTCTGCAATATCTGCCACTTTGACATGCTTAAGGTTGACCCCGTATTGGCTTTTTAGCTGTCTGCCTGCCCAGCGGAGGTAATCATTAATTTCCTGACTCCCACCCCAAGCATTAAAGTAAACGGTCTGCCCTTTGGCTTCACTCAATACCTGTTGCCAGTATTGAGTTGCAGGCTCTGCTGTTTGGGCCATTGTGACGTTAGTGGCGAGCGCCAACGCCAGTCCTAATAGTGTTTTTTTCATGGTTATATATCGTCCTCATTTCCATTAAGTGTATGGTCAGCAGGGCGTTGTTTATTGTTTTGTGGATCTGCTGTTTTTTTTCCATGTCTCATCCAGCCGTGGTATTTCTCCACAATGGCGAGTAGCCCTTGCGGTGCATTGGCTTTTTTCCAGACACCAGCGGTGTATTTGGCGGCTTCACTCATGGTCGGATAGGGATGAACCGTCCCTAAAATTTTATTGAGACCGAGGCCGTGGCGCATTGCGAGGGTAAATTCGGCCAATAGTTCGCCCGCATTATGGCCGACAATAGTCACACCTAATATTTTATCTTTGCCTTTTGGTGTGATGACTTTAATGAACCCTTCATCTGTACCATCAGTAATGGCACGATCTAGGTCATCTATACCATAGGTAACAACGTCAAAATTAATGCCTTGTTGCTTGGCTTCTTTCTCATTGATACCTACCCGAGACAGTTCAGGTGAGGTATAGGTCGCGGCTGGCAGAACGGAATAATCGGCTTTAAATTTCTTGAATTGGCCAAATAAGCCATTAACTGCGGCGTACCAAGCTTGGTGCGCTGCTGCATGTGTGAGCTGAAATGGCCCGGCAACATCACCCACCGCATAAATGTTCGGGTATTTGGTTTGCAGGTAGGCATTTACCTCGACAGTACCACGTGCGGTAGTTGATATGCCCAATGATTCAAGACCAAATCCTTGAACGTTGGCAACGCGGCCTAGTGCGAGCATAACCGTATCAAATTCTATGCAGATATGCTCACCCGCTTTCTCACCCGTAACGTATTCAAGATGGGCTTTTTGAACGGTATGGCCTGATGTATCGGTGAGTGATTCAAAACGCACTGCTTTGAGGCCAATTTTAATGTCGACGCCGTCTTTTTCCATGCTGGCCTGTATAATTTCCGCAGCATCTTGGTCTTCACGGATAAGCAGTTGCTCTGCCATTTCGACGACAGTGACTTGGCTGCCTAATCGACAGAAGCTTTGTGCGAGTTCACAACCAATCGGCCCTCCGCCAAGCACCAATAGGCGCTTTGGCTGTTCAGTTAGATTCCAGATGGAATCCGATGTGAGGTAGTTGATCTCTTCGAGGCCTGGAATCGCAGGTACCAGCGGGCGAGCCCCTGTTGCAATGACGATATTACGCGTCGTGATTCGTTGGCCATTGACCTCGACTTCCCACGGTGACACAACGGTGGCATTACCGCTGATGCAGTTCACGCCCAATTCCGTGTAGCGTTCGACGCTATCATGAGGTTCGATTTTTTTTATGACATCCTGAATACGGCCCATTACCTTGGCAAAATCCACCTGCACATCACGGGTTGTGATGCCGAACTCTTTTGCGTGAGTAATTTCTGCCATAGAATGCGCTGCGCGGATGATGGCTTTGGATGGCACGCAGCCTGTATTGAGGCAATCACCGCCCATTTTATGGCGTTCAATCAGTGTGACTTTGGCTTTTACTGCGGCTGCGATATACGCACTGACAAGACCGCCAGAACCCGCGCCAATGACGACCATGTTTTGGTCAAAATGTGCAGGTTTGGCCCATTGGGCATAAACGCGACGTTGATTAATTATCCCCATGATGGATTTTGCAATGAAAGGGAAGATCCCCAGTAGCGCCAGAGAGATTAATACAGGCATCGAGATAATGCCGCTTAATGTATCAATCTGGCCTAGCTGAGTTCCTGCATTGATATAGACCATGGTGCCAGCGAGCATGCCCACTTGGCTGACCAGATAGAACATTCTGGTTGTAATCGGCGTTAGGCCCATTAATAAGTTGACCAGAAAGAATGGAAAAATCGGGATCAGTCTTAATGAAAATAGGTAAAAAGCCCCTTCTTTTTTTATCCCTGCATTGATGGCACCTAAACGGTAGCCAAATCGATGTTGTACCCAGTCATGAAGAATATAACGACTGAATAGGAATGCGAGTGTTGCGCCAATGGTGCTGGCAAATGAAATGAGCAATAAACTCCACCAAAAACCAAACAGAGCGGCACCTAATAAGGTCATTATCGCGGCGCCAGGTAATGACAAAGCCGTGACGACGATATAGAGAACAAAGAACATCAAGCTAGAGAGAAAAGGTTGCAACACAATAGTGTCTTGTAGTGACAATTGGTAGGCCTTTGCCTGCTCCAGAGTGAAGTACTGACTAAGGTCAAAGGCAAACCACATGCTAATAATTGCGATAACAGTGCCGAGAACCACGATTTTTTTTCTGTTCATATAAGGCTCCTATTGCTCATCCTTAGTGGATGTCGCGGGTGGGGATTGCGTTGAATTGGGTTGGATGGGTAGAGAGCAAAACCCTTGCTCGGGCACATCTAGAGCAGTGTTAAATTTGGCGGATAGATTCTGAAATGCAATCAAAGCGGTAAGCTCAACAATTGTATCTTCATCAAAGTCGACTTTTAATCCATCAATCATAGTATCGGTAACGCGCTGGCCTGTGATTGTGATGGCCTCGACATATTCCAATACTTTGCGTTCTTGCTCATTGAACAAATCACTGTGTTGCCAATTCGCGAGCGCCTTTATTTTTTCGACAGAGTTGCAGCGCTCAGCCAGTTTCATGCCATTAGCATCAACACAAAAGGCACAGTCATTGAGCTGAGAAACTCGTACACAAACCAATGAACGAATTAATGGTGTTACGGGCGAAGTTTTACGATCAAGATAACCAAAAAAACCAGCGACAAGCCAGAATAGAGTCGGCCGACGGCCCCAGAGTAGCGCTGGATTTAGCACTTTACCGTAATGACGTTGCTGTAACCAAAGTAATGGTTTGATGATAAAGGAATAACGGCTTTTGGTTGAAATTCGCACGTGGGCCTCATGATTTGTCTTGTGATACTGATTGAGTATTAATCTGATGGTGGTAAATATTACCGAAATTATCAGATAGTTATGAGACAAAGACCAAGAGAAGTGTGAATTAATTTCAGGTGTAGACTAAATTAAAGAAAAAACAGAGTTAATTGATGGATAATTGTACGGATTGTGTCTGTTGCGTCACAATTTTGTTGACGGGTTTCTCTGTGATTAATACATAACCACAAGCCAATATTGGGATAATGGCCAACATCATGGTTTTACCAATGTGGTAATTACGGTACCAATATTTTTTGGCTCGGATTTTAAGAATAAGGCCCCAGATGAATAGTGTGCCGTTTAGGGTCGCCACACAGATAAAGATATCCAGCAGGGCATGCACTGGCGCGATGTGATAGTTGATAAGCACCACGACAACGATAGGGGGGAGAAGGCTAAATAGCACGAGCAGTCTCATCAGGCGTGGCCATTTGCTAAACGTATCTTTGAACATACGATCACTTTGCCCTGGAAAAGGTCTGGAACAGTGCATATCAACCCCCGATGAGTGCGTGCCAGTTATTGTACAAATGTACCTACGCATTGGAAGTGTGTTGATGCTTTTATAAACAGCTTTGTGAGGCGATTCAATTTTTGACGCTTACTGACAGAAATTTGTCAATAAGCGACTCAAGTTGCTATGAGCATGATCCGCAAATTGGATCATTGAGAGAGTGGGGATGGTGTTGAAGTGGCATCATTTGGAACATAATCAGCAGAAGCAGGTACTGCAATATCACTGTCTACCCATCCGCCTCCCAGCACCTTATATAACGTGAGGAAATTGAGCTGCTCCGACAATTTAGTGTTGATTAACTCTTGTTGGGCTGTGTAATAAGAGCGCTGTGAATCAAGGACGACAAAGTAATTATCTACTCCTTCGTCAAAGCGTAAATTTGATAGTCGGAAGCTGTCACCGGTTGCATCGACTAAGCGCTGCTGAGCCGCTACTTGGTCTTTCAGGGTCGCTTGATTTGCTAAGGCATCTGACACTTCACGAAATGCTGTTTGAATGGCTTGTTCATATTGATTAAGTGCTATTTGTTGATTTGCCCGTGCAATATCAAGTTGCGCATCTAGCTCACCCCAGCGAAAAATGGGCAAAACCAGTGCAGGTGAAAATGCCCAACTACGGCTATCCCCTGAAAACAATTGATCAGCAGAGGTGCTTAATAAGCCACCTGTTGCGGTAAGTGATATCGAGGGGAAATAAGCGGCACGAGCTGCGCCAATATTAGCGTTTGCTGCGATTAAGTTGTGTTCTGCTGCCACAATATCAGGCCGTCGTAATAATACTTGTGACGGCATGCCAACCTGAATAGGTGCAAATTGGATTAACTCGGGTTGTTGTGGTTGTAAATGACGAGGGATTTGGGTGCCGACTAACGTAGTGAGAGCATTGAGGTCGATATTGACTTGACTCGTGAACTGGGCGACATCTTTCTGTGCCGTTGCTACTGTGGTCAGGGCTTGAGCCAGATCAAGGCCTGTTACTACACCATTGTTGAAACTTTTTTCTGTCAAGGCAAGTGATCGCTCTTGAATGATAAGGGTATTTTTTGCCAGTTGAAGTAAGTGTTGATCAGCGATTAAGGTGAGATAAGCCTCGACGACACTGCTGACCAGACTGAGTTGAGTGCTTTTTCTGGCATCAATGGTTGCTAGGTATTGTTCTAAAGCTTGCTTTTCTAAGCTGGCGATACGACCCCAGAAATCAATTTCGTAGTTGGTGACACCTAAGTCAACACTGTATTGGCGTCTGATCGTTGAGTTTCCATTGTTGGCATTTTCTGATAGCCGTTGGTTACTTGCGCCTGCGGTGATATCAATATTGGGTAGACGGTTTGCCCGTTGTATACCAAAGAGTGCCTCAGCACGTTGAATATTGAGTATCGCGATACGTACATCGCGGTTGTTATTTAAAGCGAGCTCAACGACTTGTTGGATTTTATTATTACGCACAAACTGCCGCCAGTCGCCTTCGGGTAACACCGGGGATGGCGAAGCCGTCGTCTGTGGTGTGGCAGAAAGGGTATCCGGTGCTATTGAACTTGAACGGGGCGTTGGCATGGCTTGGCTTGATAATTGTAATGGGCCGGTTGAATATGTGACGACCGCGGGGGTATAGATTGAGTAATTCCCACCGGAGGTATCGTTGGTTTGTACCGGCCAGTTTTGATTAACGGGTAATGCTGGCCGTTGATAGTCAGGAATGAAACTGATACACCCTGATAAAAGCGCAGTAGCAAGTGCGGATAAAATAAAGCCCGGATGATTAGTCATGGCGTGGCTCCTTATTTCCTGTGCTATTGGCGGCGTTATTTCGTGGTGGGGTGGCGGTGAGTTCTTCATGATCTTTACCTTGGAATACCCGTGTAACCACGACAAAGAATAGAGGTACGAAGAAGATCCCAAGGAAGGTAGCCGTCAATACGCCTCCTACGACACCAGTACCGACCGCGTTTTGTGCACCAGATCCCGCACCGTCTGAGATCGCAAGGGGCACAACCCCCATACCGAAAGCCAGCGAAGTCATTAAAATTGGGCGAAGGCGGATTTTAGCGGCATGGATAGCTGATTTGAACATGTCTTCACCGGACTCATGGTATGACTTGGCAAATTCGACGATCATAATGGCATTTTTTGACGCTAAGCCAATGGTGGTGAGTAAACCAACTTGAAAGTAGACATTATTATCCAGACCGAAAAACAGGGTGGAACTCACCGCCCCTAGAATACCCAGAGGAATAATCAGGATCACCGAAAACGGCACCGCCCAGCTTTCATACAAAGCCGCAAGGCATAAGAAAACGATCAAAATAGAGAGTGCGTACAATAACGGGGCTTGACCGCTGGATATCTTCTCTTGGTAGGACATGCCTGTCCATGACATGCCGACCCCAGAGGGTAGCTTGCTGACCAGTTGCTCCATGGTGAGCATCGCATCTCCGGTACTCACGCCAGGAGCTGGTTCCCCAAGAATTTCCATGGCAGATATGCCGTTGAACCGCTCCAAGCGCGGAGAGCCAAATGCCCATTCCCCTTTACTTATGGCACTCATGGCAACCATTGAGCCCTCACTGTTTCGGACCCGCCATTCCATCACATCACTGGGATCCATCCGATAGGGGGTGTCGGCTTGTACATAGACTTTCTTGATACGGCCTCGGTCGATGAAATCGTTAACGTAGGTGCCTCCTAACGCTGTACCTAACGTTGTATTGACGTCATTTATCGCAACGCCTAATGCTCGGGTTTTGAGCTGATCAACATCGATATGAAATTGGGGGGTATCTTCCAGTCCATTGGGACGGACTGCCATTAATTGGGGATTTTGTGCGGCCATCCCGAGTAATTGGTTACGTGCCTCCATCATGGTAGCGTGTCCGAGGTTGGCGCGATCTTGTAAGAACATATCAAACCCGGTGGCGTTACCCAGCTCCATGATTGCGGGTGGCGCAAACGCATAGATCATTGCTTCAGGAATTTGGGTAAACGCGCCCATAGCACGTCTGGCTATCGCATTCACTTTGTCACTCGGGCTGGTTCGTTGATCCCAGTCGACCAGTGAAATGAACATCATCCCGGTATTCGCCCCGGATCCCGCGAAGCTAAAGCCCGCCACTGAGAAAACAGATTTAACATTTTTTTTCTCATCAACGAGGAAGTAATTTTCAACTTGGTCAAGAATTTCCAGTGTTTCTTCCTGGGTTGAGCCCGTAGGCAGCTGTACCATGCTCATCATAACCCCCTGATCTTCATCAGGTAGAAAACCACCGGGTAAGCGAAGAAAGAGGAAGGCTATCACGACCCCAATACCGAGGTAGATGAGTAAAAAACGCACACTGCGATGGGTAATAAATGTGACGGCTTTGGTGTAGCCATCTGTTGCTTTACTGAAGTTACGGTTAAACCAACCAGCAAAGCCGGTATCTTTATGACCATCGGTTGTTTTTAGCAGGCTGATGCACAATGTCGGGGTGAGGATAATGGCGACCATGACAGATAAGGCAACGGCGGTGACAATGGTGATTGAAAATTGGCGATATATGGCCCCCGTTGAGCCACCGAAGAAAGCCATAGGGACAAATACCGCGATCAATACCATCCCAATCCCCACAAGGGCACTGGTAATTTCTGTCATTGATTTTTCTGTCGCCGCACGAGGATCTAGTCCTTCTTCTTCCATAATACGTTCGACGTTCTCAACCACGACAATCGCA
This sequence comes from Photobacterium nomapromontoriensis, assembly GCF_050336815.1. Taxonomy (NCBI): domain Bacteria; kingdom Pseudomonadati; phylum Pseudomonadota; class Gammaproteobacteria; order Vibrionales; family Vibrionaceae; genus Photobacterium; species Photobacterium nomapromontoriensis. Next base: position 40,187 of record NZ_JAKJSL010000017.1, on the reverse strand, counting down.
TCATCAACCAGTAAGCCAATCGCTAATACTAAGGCAAACATGGTTAAGGTATTAATCGAATACCCTAAGATCAGTAACACCGCGAAGGTCCCTAATACCACAACGGGGACGGCAATAGTTGGGATTAGGGTTGCGCGAAAACTCTGTAAGAACAGTAACATGACTAAAAAGACTAAGAACACAGCTTCAAGTAAGGTCTTGACTACTTCTTCAATGGAAATTTTGATAAAAGGGGTCGTATCATAGGGATATACGACGTTGAGGCTATCTGGAAAAAAGGGCTCAAGTTCGCTGAGTTTTTCTCGTACTAATTTGGCGGTTTCCAGTGCATTTTTTCCTGTCGCTAATGCGATTGATATCCCTGCCGCTGGCTGTTTATTGTAATTGGCGACGGTCTGGTAAGATGCCGCGCCCAATTCAACGCGAGCCACATCTTTAAGTCGAACTTGAGACCCATCAGTGTTGACTTTGAGTAGAATATTTTGAAATTGTTCTACCGTTTTTAACTGCGACTGAGCCGTAATGGTGGCATTGAGCTGCTGGCCTTGGACGGCTGGTGAAGCACCAAGCTGGCCCGCAGACACTTGGGCATTTTGTTCTTTGATCGCCGCGACGATATCTGAAGGCATCAGGTTAAAACTATCAAGTGAATAAGGGGCCAGCCAGATGCGCATGGCATATTCAGCGCCAAATAGCTGAGTTTGCCCTACGCCATCGACTCGACTTAACGGATCCAGCACATTACTGGCTATATAGTCTGAAATATCAGCATTGTTCATATCAGGATCATCGGATACAAAACCGATCACCATCAAGATAGAGTTACTGGCTTTTTCAACTCGCACCCCTTGGGTCTGCACGGCCATGGGTAATAGAGGGGTGGCTGCAGAGAGTTTGTTTTGTACCTGAACTTGTGCGATATCAGGATCAGTACCTGCTGCAAAGGTCAGAGTAATCGCGATATTACCGAATGAGTCTGATGTGGATGACATATAGAGCAGGTTATCTAACCCATTCATTTGTTGTTCAATGACCTGCGTGACTGAGTCTTCAGCTGTTTTTGCTGATGCTCCCGGGTAGGTGGCAGAAATTTGGATAGCTGGTGGTGCTAATGTCGGGTACTGAGCGATGGGGAGTAACACGATAGCGATGAGACCCGCTAGCATCACCATGATGGCTAACACCCAAGCAAAGACAGGTCTTACGATGAAGAAATGGGCCATATCACCCTCCTATTTTTGCGGTTGTGCGCTAATTTCGTGTGATTTAGTCACCGGAGATCCGGGATGTACAAATTGCAAACCGTCGACGATGACTTTTTCACCCCCACTTAATCCTTTGGTGATCAGCCAGTGATGATCAATGAGATAGCTGGTATCAACCTCAACGACTTGGGTTTTGTTATCGCTGTCAATGACACTGACTTGAGCATCACCTTTAGGGTTGCGCGTCAGGGCCTTGGCTGGCACCAATATCGCATTGTGATCAACCCCACGTGGTAGTGATGCTCGAACAAACAACCCTGGAAGCAGGATTTGGTCAGGGTTAGGAAAGCTGACTCTGAGTATGAACGATCCTGTTGTTTCATTGATATCAACATCCGCAAACAGGATGGTACCCAGATGGTCATACGATGTGCCATCTTCAAGAAACAGCTTGATCTGCCGTGACTCATTCTGATCCCGGGTAATGACCCCTTGGGCTAAATCCCGACGAAATTGGAGCAACTCAGTACTGGATGCAGTGAGATCTACATACATTGGGTCATAGGTTTGCACTGTAACAAGCGGTGATGATTGGTTCGCGGTAACCAACGCGCCAGCTGTGACGTTTGAGCGCCCTGCACGACCATCTATCGGTGAGGTAACACGGGTATAACCAAGATTGATTTTGGCGTTGTCAACGGCAGCGCGTGCATTAGTAACTGAAGATTGTGCCTCTTGGTAGCTAGCGACGGCATTATCGTAGTCTTGACGCGATACGGCTCGTTCTTTGACTAACCGTTGGTATCGGCTTGCCAGGTTACGGGTTGATGTTTGGTTGGCAAGTGCCTTGCGTAAGTCTGATTGCGCTTGTTTGAGGGCTAGTTGGAAGGGGGCAGAATCGATTTGATAAAGTGGCTGGCCTTGTTTGACCATCGTGCCACCTTCGAACAATTGCTGCTGAATAATTCCGCCTACTTGCGGACGGATCTCTGCTTCATAGGACGGCAGAGTGCGTCCTGGCATGGTATCGTGCAACTCAACCGCCTGTGGTGCAACTATGACATAGCCGATATCGTATTGCGGACGTTGCTGGGTCGGAACTTGATGGTCTTCACACCCTTGGAGTAGCAATATGCTCAACAATACAACAGATGTTTGCAGCGGGTTTACGTGCAATTTATTGATCATAGACACTGACAATGCTCACCCCTTATTTCTCACGACAAGGTTATTAACCGTAAGGGCAGGTTGGAGATAGGACAACCTTGCGGAACATTGATTAGCTTATTTAACTTTTGCTGCTCGATGTGTCTTATCTTTGCGTGAAGCGTTGCATTGGTAACATCGCAGTGACTGATTCAAGGATTTAACGCTATGAAAAAATGGCGGGTTTACTTAGCGTTAGATCAAAACTTGATATCAATCCCTAAGCCAAAAGCACTTTCTTTAAAGTTATAGTTAGAAATGGTAGCCCCATAGCCACTTTCAGCTTTGAGGTATCCTCGTAATCCTTGGTAAATTTTAAAGTTCCAGCTCAGTTCCCCATAAGGTTTATCGAAACCGCTTTCTATAATGTTGCGAGTGAGCAACTTAACTTCTTGTTCATCGGTTGGCTGCCAACCGAAGACAAATTCACCATGACCGAGAAAATCAGTGATATCGGGGTTGTAGTCTTTAGAGTCATGAATTCTGATCCATGGCTTTATACGAATAAATCCCTGAGGGAAATGATAGGTGACATTGACATAGGCTCGGTTCCAACTTACTTCATTCGATCCGCCTGCACCATTAGATTGGTGCTCAACGCCAAAAGCAGCATCGAAGTGCTTGAACTTTTTGTTGTAAAACAATTCTGGGTTGAAATCATTATCGCGAAAGTAGGCTGATGATGCGTACGCTTCCCAATTTGATTTTTGTGTGTATGCCAGAAACACCCCTTCTTCATGGTTTCCGAGTAAATGGTATTTAAGGCTAATTTGAAATTGAACGAAAATATCGTGAACTTTACCACCATCAGGGGAGAGTGGCTCGAATCTCGCTTGGTTAACTCGGCTCTCTTTGTAGAGTGGTAATAGATAGGTGTCTTTGTGATGCGATACGCGGCTCGGTTCATTTGCCCAAACGGGGCTGGCGGTAGTTATCAGTGAAATAGATAAAAGAAGACTGCTTTTTTTCATATGTGCTTGAGGTCTTATCATGTTCCAGAGGTATAAGTATGCGATAAGAGTCGCTCTTTCGCAAAAAATGTGGGCACAAAAGGAACAGTTAAATCGTCAAAAAAAAGATACAGAGCAATAAGTTACTTAATGGTTGAAGATATGGATAGTGATATCAAAGTCGTGATGTTAGGCGGTCAGTATGAAAATAAGCACACAAACGATTGCTTATTTTCACACTATCCATACTCATGTTGCTAGGATTAGCTAAGTTTAGCGAGAAGTTCTGAACGTCGCTCCTGAGGGATCACGGACCAATGTTGGCCACTTATCGCTCCTTCAAGTGCCCAGAGTAACTCAAGGCTTATTGTTCCTTGGTGGCTATTTTGCAGCGCTTTATAAGCATTGATCGAACCCGCTTCGAGTAATTCATTAACGGTCACAATACCCGCTTTTTTAAGCATGCGTTCATTGGCTAATCGTAAGTTAGGTAGATCTTTAATGCGATCGGGTTCGGCACTGACTTTAGTTTCTTTGTCTACTTGTGCGGCAGCGAGGGAGCGCTCGGCTTGCTCGATAATTTTTGTAGTATCTTGCCACCATTCTTCAGGAATAGCGTAGTGGCGAGTTACAACGGGAAAACCTCGTTTAGTATAAACATACGGTTCCAAGCCAGCTTGCTTGAATTCTTGTTCGTTGGTTGCATTGGCACGTAGATGAAGTTTGTTATTCACAACGAGGGCAAACATTGTTTCACCCGCGAATAAACCAAAACCACCAAACATTGAGCGAGATTTCATGTTACTGAAACAATTAAATAGGCGTAATGAATCTTTTAATACAGGTTTGTCCATGCTTTTTCTCGGTGAAAATATCCATCGGTGACCCCGCTACCATGAGTGACAGAATGATGACAAACTGAATACTTTTAGGTCGGAAGCTTTGCGTCTCTATCTTTCGACAGATTTGCCTTGTTCGTGATAAATCAAGAATATCCTAGTTAGAATATTTGAACCTGCTCCCATTTTTTAAAATGTGACATTGGTTCCATTAATTGCATTTGGTTTCTGCTAGGTAAGCATTTTTACTTCATATGTAATGCAAATTATCGGTGAAAATAGACACAAAAAAACGGAGGCATAGGCCTCCGTTTAAATTACTAAAATGACGTGATGCCACTCAGTTGTTTAAATTTCGCACGGATTGACGAACAACAAGTTCAGGAACCATTTCAAATACTTGAGTGGCATGATCCTTGTCTCTCATGCGATACATTAATATTTCTACGGCACTTTTACCTAACCGGCGTTTAGGCTGGTGGATGGTTGTAAGTGGCGGTGAGAAATACGGTGCTAAATCAATGTTGTCATAGCCAATGATGGATATGTCATCTGGTACATTAATACCTGCCAATTGGAAGGTACTGATTAACCCCATTGCCATGATGTCATTAAAGCAGAAGATAGCGGTTGGACGCTCTTCCATCGCGATGATTTGATTAGCGGCATTAACGGCAGATTCACATTCAAAATCGCCTTCTAAAATCCATGCTTCGTTGACGGGCAGGCCAGCTTCAGCCATGGCTTTATTAAAACCTTTTAAACGTTCGCGACAGGCTGTTTTTTCACGATGGCCAGTCAAACAACCAATGGCTTTGTGGCCGTGTTCGATAAAGAATTTAGTGGCAACATAGCCGCCTAATTCTGCATTGTCTTGGATTTTATCTGTATGCGGACTTTCAGGACCCCAATCCATGACAACCATAGGTAAATCTTTCTGGCGTTCAAGCAGCGCCAGTAATTCTTCATCAAGATCTGAGCACATCACCAGTAGGCCGTCAACGCGCTTTTCAGCAAGCATGCGTAGGTAATCACGTTGCTTGGTTAAGTTGCCTTCAGTGTTACACAAGATAAGTGTGTAGCCTTCACTGTAGCAGTACTCTTCAACGCCATGTACGACTTCTGCGAAGAACGGGTTGGTTGATTTGGTTACAAGCATCCCTATAGTACGCGTAGTGTTACATTTTAAGCTACGTGCAACCGCACTTGGCGCGTAGTTTAGCTCATCAACGGCGGCTAGCACTTTTTTCTGTGTTGCTTCTGCCACGAAGCGTGTTTTGTTAATCACGTGAGAGACGGTGGTTGTAGAGACACCAGCCATACGTGCAACATCTTTAATCGTTGCCATAATTATTCTTCTAATAATAAGAGGTCAGAGGACCTTAATAATCAAATTAGTTACCCAATAGAACAATGAACTGTTGGCTGCTTGTGGAAGTAGAGCACTGTTCTATTGGCTGTCGGTAACAGAAACAAAAAAGAGCCGCATTAACAAATGGCGGCTCTGCTACACCGATTCTACATGTGTTCTTATCGTACGCATACGTTTCATTGTGTAATCGCTTGCGATCACATTTTACTTAGTGTGGTCAAGAGTGCAATGTTTCTGAGTTGAATTAATGAGAATTATGCGCTGCTTGCATCACTATTCGATGGGGAGAGTATGAATCTGTATCAGAAATGCATAATTTAAAGAATTGTCGGTATGTCACCGTGTTTGAATTTTACTATTGGTCTATAGCATTTATCTGGCTGTTGTTGTTATAGGGGATCCTGGCAGACTCTGTCGGATTCGTTTGATCGTGATCATCGTCAGTTTTATCCATACTTGATGAAGCCCAAATACGTGTGATAATTAGGATTATCCAAGTTCTAAAAACGGACAGACGCATGTCAACGAATAACAAAGCGGGTGTACGATTTGCTTATATCGCAAGTTTTTTAACACCTTTTACCTTATTGATTTCAGGCATTATTGCCATTATTTACGCTGGCTATAAACTTAATAAAGGTACGGATGAGCTCTGCTACAGCCACTACTACACGATTATTCGATCATTTTTCCTATTCTTTACTTTTTTTGTCGTGTTAGGTGTAACAGCTGCCACAACCACTGGTATGGTCGCGGGTGCGGAGTACTGGGTGAACAGTGATGTGCTGGATTATGTGCTTGATGGGATCCCGGTAGTGGGTGTCATTATTGCGCTAATCGCTATCATCAGATGGTTTTTTCAACTTATCCGTGGGATGCGTTTGCTGAGCCAAAACAAAGCGATCGAGTTGTAATTGCTTGAGTTCTAGCAGAGGCTGATAGCCTGAAAGTAAAAGCAAAACCCGTTGCCAAGTGCAGCGGGTTTTTTATTTACGAAGAATGGATGCTCAGACTTATATACTTAAAGAGGCGCAATTGATGGAGTTATGCTAATGGTATCTAAGTCTCAATTACCTGCTCGTAAAGAGGATATCAATATTGTGCATGAAGACAGACAGGAGCAACCAATGAGCATGCATGAAGGTATTGCAATATGGTGTGACTGTTGTGTATGTGAAGCTGAACCTTATTGGGCAGATCACGCCGAAGAGCTGGGCGTCTCACTCAGTAATTATGAAGAAGGCAAAGAGCCCAAATAGGCTACTGAATGGCGATGATGACATCGCAGCCAGCTGCGATGTCATATTGCGGATAAACGAGAGGATAAGCTTATTTGCTGATTTGCTTCGTTTTTAGTAACTGAGCCAGCTCGGTTATGAGTGTTTCAGTTTTCGGGTCATACGCTTGCATTGCGGCTAGCGTATCATTTTGCAGTTGTGTCTGCATTGCGATGAGTTGTTTATCCGATAAAATCCGTTCACGCTGCTTCGCGAGCTCTTGTTTTGCTGCTGCAAATTCTTTTATCAGTGCATTGCGTTCTTTTTCACTGAGAGCTTGGTCTTGTACCTTGCTCTGGAGTTCATGGGCTTTGTTGACGAAGCTTTCGGGATTATAACCAACGTCAGTCGCTTTCTTTTTATAAGCCGCTTCAAAGGCTTTAGTTTGTGTCACAAGCTCAGGATGTGTTTGTAGCGCATGTTGGCGAATACTGGTGAGGTCACGTTGTATTGCATTGATGCGGTAAGCCGTTTGGTTATGAGCCGTGATACTCGCACTAGCCGCGCTAGTGGCAGGAGTACTGGTTGTTGTTGTGTTACTTGCCTGAACGTGTGGCGCCATCGTGACAACAGCTGCCATTAATAGCGGCAGTGAGAACTTAAATAGACGGTATGGTGCGTGTAGAAACTGAGCAATAGGGGATTGATTGACTTTCATATCAGAACCTTGTTAACGACCATGAATGGATGGCCACTGCGTTATTGGGTTACTTCACTGTATAAAATACGATGGAAGGTAATGTCAGTATTATGTCATGAATACTGGATAGTACCTGAATAGGCTTGTGTTAAAAAAGCCAGCAATCCTATGCTGGCAAAAAGAAGATAGTGCGGTTGACACGCTGGCTATTGCCAGTCGGATTTATTGTTCTTCACCGATGAGGTAAGCGGTATCAAGCTGGCAGAATGCAAGTAGCATCTCAGCAGCAGCAGCATAAAAACCAAATTTATCGTGTCGTTTTGCTTCTTTAGCAAATAGTGGTAGCCAGTTTAGCAACATGGTATTGATGAAGTTAAGCTGTGCCTGCATTAATTCTTCCGCTGCGGCTTCAGAAGATTGCTGGTTAGCCATGATAATCAGGTTGCCCATAAAATCCAATTCGATGGCTAAGTGGTCTGCTGGCTCATTGAATTCTTTTCGCTGTGCAATCGCATATTCATCCATCAGCTTATTCATATCTTGAGCGGGTTTATCGTTCATTAATCCACTTTTTCCTACATACATTGACGCGTAGGGTAGTGCACCAGATTTGGGGGTGCTTAAGAATAGGCCACAGAAGTCAGCGGCGAGTTCTAGCTGAGCATCGTCACGCTTATCGAGACGTTGTAGTGCATCACGGAACGTTTCAACTGATGCTTTGAGTTCTGCGGTCATGGCCAGTCCAGAAAGGAAGGTTGCCATTTCACCATTTTGGTACTGTTCAATATCCTGTTCGGTTAATTCACGGGCGAATAGCGAAGACATCCACCAGTAAATTTCTGCACGCTGCTCGTTGAAAGCAATAAACTCTTTCATGATTACTCCAAATCAAGACAATACGGTCAAAATAATAAGAGGGGACCGTAAAGAAAACATATTCAGATAGAATAGTTCTATAACTTATTCTATGTGAATAGATTTTTTTTGAAAAACGGTAAAGATTGAGTCAGAGGCCGAGGCCTCTGACTCGTAACACTAACTTACGCTAGATCCATTGCTGGGAATAGTGGGTTAATGTCGGTAACTTCTGTTGGGCCGTTAAAGCCTGTTACCGCTGGAACTGTACCAGTGAATTTCTCAACTTCTACCAGTGCAGAAGCTGCAGATGTTGCCTGTGCCAGCTTCGATGAACCGATGTCTTGAGTCAGTACGTTTGGATCGCCGTAAGTACAGATAGTACCCGCCTTGCCACCTTCTAGCGGGCTGTACCATGCACCTTCGTGGATACGGCATACACCTGACATGTAGTCATCGCTCACAACAGCACCAGCCAGTACTTGGCCTCGGTCGTTGAATACTCGAACGATATCGCCTGACTTGATACCACGCGCTGCTGCATCTTTGGTATTGATGAAGATAGGCTCACGGTCAGCAATCGCGTACGTTGCACGGTGATCAGTTGACGAACATAGCTGTGAGTGCAGGCGGTGCTTAGGGTGCGTACTTTGCAAGTTCAGTGGGAACTTTTGAGAACGTGGACCACCGTGGCTACGTTCTGTTTTCTCGAACCACATTGGGTGACCCTGACAGTCATCGTAACCCATGTCGGCGATAGTCTTACAGTAGATCTCGATCAAGCCAGAAGCCGTACCCAGAGGTTCTAGATCCGGTTCTTTACGGAATGATTCGTGACGTACCCACTCTGCACCTTCAGGGAATTCGATGAAACCTTCAGTTTCCCAGAATTTCTTGAAGTTAGACATACGAACGCCTAAACCACGGCCTTGCAGACGCGCACCGTTATAAATCTCTTCGATCAATTCCATCTGAGTTTTACCACCGGTAAACGCTTCTTCGCGGTTATAACGGGTGCAAAGCTCACGGAAGATTTCGAAGTCATCTTTTGATTCGTACATAGGCTCAACAATCTTCGGCAGGGCAATGATACCTGCGTTAGAGTGATTACCGTACTGTTCAATATCGTTACGCTCGTACGTGGTTGTCGCCGGTAGAACGATATCGGCAAAGCGACATGTTGCTGTCCACTGGTGATCGATAGACACAACAGTTTCTAGCTTCTGCCATGCCGAGATCATTTTGTTACGATCCTGGTGGTGGTGGAACGGGTTATTACCACTGAAGATCGCCATCTTCATCACTGGGAACTTGATGCTTTGGCCGTTGTACTTGATGGTTTGACCAGGGTTGTCGATACAATCAACGAAACGGGCTACAGGGATAAATGTTGAGTAACCCTTGTAAGAACCATTATGGATAGGGTCAACGCCAGTTACGCCGCTAAAGCCTGACATTAGTGGGCCGTTAGAGGTAATTGAACCCGCATCGTTGTAGTGCCAGCCGAAACCGAAGCCACCACCAGGCAGACCGATTTGGCCTAGCATTGCGGCAACAACGACTAGCATCCACGCGTACTGCTCACCGTGCTGCATACGCTGTAGACACCAGCCACCAATAATCTGGGTGCGACCAGACGCCATTTGACGTGCTAGGGCACGGATTTCATCGGCTTTAACGCCACAGATCTTCTCTGCCCACTCTGGTGATTTTTCAACGCCGTCTGTTTTACCTAGTAGGTAAGGCAGGAACTTGTCAAAACCTGTGGTGTAGTCAGCTAAGAATTCTTTGTTGTATAGATTCTCGCTGTATAGCGTATGTGCGATAGCCAGCATCAGTGGAACGTCAGTTTGTGGATTAACACGCACTTGTTCACCGCCCACAGTTTTCTGTGTATCGGTTACCACTGGGTCAACAAAGATAACTTTGATGTCGCCGCTCTTCACTTTCTTAGCAAGCTGATCGTAGTAAGCGTATGGGCTGTGGTCAGGGACTAACCAACCCACCTGCAGGTTCTTGATTGGATCTGAACCCCAAACCACGATAGTGTCAGAGTGCTCAAGTACTAGCGGCCATGAAGTTTGCTGTTCATAAACTTCCATTGCGCCCGCAACGTACGGCAGGATCACCTGCGCAGCACCTGTTGAGTAGTCACCCATCTTACCAAGAGTCGTACCATGCAGACTGATACCACGCTTCATCATGGTACCGGCATTATGTAGTTTACCTACAGACTGCCAGCCAGTATGACCTGCGTATAGCGCACTTGGACCGTAAGTATTCTGAATACGTTCCATTTCGTGATAGAAGAAGTCAAGCGCCTGAGACCATGGTACACGCACAAAACGGTTGTCACCGCGCTGTGTTGTGTCTGATTTGAAGCCGTGCTTCAACCAGTCAATACGTACCATTGGGTATTTTACACGCGCAGGGTTGTATACCACTTCACGTACACCATTGATCATGGTAGTTGGGTGCGGGTCTTTTTCGAATGGTGTAGTGTTTACCCAAACGCCGTTTTCAACGGTGGCACGGAATGCACCCCAGTGAGAGCCAGACAGGATCTCACCAGAAAATGTCGCTTTGGTTTCAGTTGCAGCCATCGCCTTGCGAGGCGCTAGCAGGCTTGTACCAACGAAAGAAGCAGCACTTGCTGCAACCATGCCAGTCAAGAAGCGGCGGCGAGAAACGCCTTTATTGAGTACTTGAGTTGCCATTAGCAAATCCTTAATTTGAATTCTTATTATCTAGGGTGGGAGAGAGCTTCCGCCACCCTGTCAGGAATTAGTGCGCGCCAGCACCGCCAGTGTCGCTACCGTGATTCTGCAGGTATTTCAGCAGAGTACGCTCTTCTGTTTTTGTAAGACGGTAGTAGGCGCTCATTGCATTCAGGCTTGAGATCCAGCCGTTTGCCGTAAAATGGCCTGGTGCTGGTGCCGCGTGACAGGCATTACACGTTGCACCGTACATGTCTTCTGCGTAGTTCCAGATTGGCTGGATGTTATCGATCATATCGTCAGACGTGATCCAAGCTTGAACAGAAACATGCTGCCAAACAATATTGGTGGCACTATCAGTTTGTTCTTCAAGTACCTTCTCGGTTGCTTTAACTTCACCGCGGATAGTTGCCTTGAATACACGTTTACCCATGTATTCAGTCATCACACGGCCTTTGCCTGATTTTTCTAACCAGCCATCGATCTGTACTTTCAGCATGTTGTCTTTGCGCTCAAGCACAATAACTTCTGATGCAGGAAGTAATTTACCGTCAGCTTTGCTGTTTGCGTCAGCTACTGCGTATAGATCTTTTTCACCCAAAGAGTACAGCTTGTTAGCTGTTGCACCTTGAGACTTAGCCGTTGCCTGAAGTTCCTGATAGTCTTTCTGGAAGCCGCCAGCCATATTTGGTAGCTCGTGCGCAATACCTTTATGACATTCGATGCAGTTCATGTCTTCTGCTGCGGCCTTATTCATCTCAAACGCGGCTTTTGCAGACTGCTTTGAGTGATCCATCGCATCGTATGAGTGACAGCTCTTACATGTTTTAGAGTTCTGGTTCTTCATTCGTTCCCAAACAACTTGGGCGAGTTCTAAACGGTGTTCTTCCAATTTCTCTGGGGTATCAATTTTGCCAGTTACGAAGTGGTGGTACACATCTTTCCATGCACCAAGTTTACGCTCGATAGCACCAGGCAAATCTTTAGGCTGGTGACAGTCAACACATTCAGCTCGTACGCCAGAGGCGTTTTTGAAGTGGATACTTTGTTTATATTCTTCGTAGTTCTGCTGCATAGTGTGGCAAGACGTACAGAACTCGGTTTGCGAAGCAAACTCAAAGCTCTTATGAACCGTCATTACACCCACTAGGGTGATACCAATACCAACTAAGACCAGAGCAAGGATTGAATACTTGCTGCTAGGTTTAGTTAACATTTGCCAAAGTTTTTTCATAGTGGAAGATTCCAATTTAGAATGTTTGTCGACCATAAAGTACGGTGACGTATAAATTTTTATGGGGTAATCTTAAACGGACGATATGAAAAAGGATAAGGGCTGGTATGAATAGGATTTTCAATCTTGTTAAAGAGTGTGAACAGCCGGCTGTTGTGCTAACGTTTAAAAGAACAGTAAATAAGACATTAAGAGAATAAAATGAGTCATCATGTACTTGTTGTAGAGGATGAAATTGTTACCCGTACTAAGCTAGTCGGGTATTTCGAAAACGAAGGATATAAAGTTAGCCAAGCCGAAAGTGGTGCGCAAATGCGCGATATTATGGCTAGTGAAAGAATTGATTTAGTGATGTTGGATATCAACCTTCCGGGTGAAGATGGACTGATGCTTACGCGTGAGCTTCGTAGTCGCTCAGAGGTCGGTATTATCCTTGTTACTGGTCGTGTTGACAGTATTGATCGCATCGTTGGCCTTGAGATGGGCGCGGATGATTACGTGACAAAGCCCTTTGAGCTTCGTGAGCTGTTGGTTCGAGTGAAAAACCTGCTGTGGCGCATCTCTTTGGTAGAAAAGGCGCGTGATGAAACCATGATTGAATTGCAGGAAGACAGCATTATTCGTTTTGGTGATTGGCAGTTTGATATCAATAAACGTGCTCTTACACATAATGGTGTTCCAGTAAAACTGACCAAAGCTGAGTATGAATTATTGGTGGCATTTTCGTCTCATCCCAATGTGGTATTGAGCCGTGAACGTATCTTGAATATGCTGAGTCATCGTGTAGAAGCGCCTAATGATCGTACCATTGATGTATTGATTCGTCGGATGCGTTCGAAAATGGAAGTTGATCCGAAAAACCCACAGATTTTTGTCACGGTACACGGCGAAGGATATATGTTTGCAGGTGACTAGTTAGCTAGTCAGTCACGTATTCTCTCTATTCATAATCTGTAATAAAAAGGCTAGCATTTTTTTGGTGCTAGCCTTTTTTGTCTTTGGAAATCGTCACTTTTATTGATCTTGATCAATGGGTATTTATTGTTGTTAACAGCGAAGAGTTGTCTAAAAATGACGGTTATCACAGTATTTTTATGGAAAATCAGGAAAAAGTAGAAATTTATGAGTTTTTTTTTAGATTATTCTGTGTAAATGATTGTTCGAACAATGCTAAATTATCAGCTTAAACCACTCGATCGGTTAAAACTCCCTCGCTTGTGTGACGCTTATATCACCATTGTGATGCGATCGTTGGTTTTTTTTATGACCTATTTCTTAAATATAAACGTGTTATGAATACGAATTTTCTGGTTGATCATAACCTTAGTGGTTGCTAACCACTATCACTCATGCATTGTTAACAATATTGAGAGGCTACGGAGATAAGCTTGTTATGCGTGAATGGCTAATAAGGACAAAAAACCCAGCCAAAGCTGGGCTTTCAATCATTGAGTTGAGTGTTAATTCAGTGGAGAGAATATTGTGTGACGGTCGAGAATATGATCTGTCATCGTGACAATTTTGGGATAGCTAATCAGGCTTTGTTTCGCAATGGTAAGTTGCTCTTCCAGAACGCTAATCAAAATGTGATCAGTCGTGAGTGGGTTAGCTAATACGACACGGAACACGGTTGTCAGCTTACGATCCCACTTTTCTGGGGTAATGCGAGTACGAGAGACAAACGATTTACCCGATTCACGTTGACGCTTTTGGATGAATTTCGTGATGTCATCAAGAGCATCGAGTAGTTCATCCCGTTCTTCGCGTGTGGCGAGCAGAAGCGCTTTCTGGGTACTTGCGGGCACGTAGCGATAGGTGAGCAAACAGAGCTCTGGCTCCGTAATCAATTCAAAATCGGGATGCGCCTCAATCAAGCGAGCAAATGTATGTGCTTTTTCGATGCTGCTATTGATCAGCAGTTCATAGCCTGGTCGGCTAATAATATTTAAGCTTGCATATAGCAGCATTGCCATACCACTGCGTGACCCTTCTAAGGTGTGACTCCCTAGATCTTTGGATCCCTTACGTAGAATGTACTCGGCATGGTGTTCGATCGCGGTCATCAATGCCGGGTTTTTAAATATCACCATGCCAGCACCCATCGGTACATAGAGCTGCTTGTGGGCATCAATCGTCACCGAATCAGCACGTTCAATCCCTTTTAATAGCGAACGGTAAGTGTTGGACATTAATGTGGCACCGCCCCAGGCCGCGTCAACATGAAAGTGGCATCCGTATTCTTGTGCCAGATCCGCCAATTCATTAAGCGGATCGATATTACCGGTTTCAGTTGTTCCTGCGACACCCACGATAGCAAAGGCTTTGATGTTTTTCCGGCGGAGTTCGTCGAGCTTAGCTCGCATATCATCAACTCGGACTCGATTGTTACTGTCCGTTTTGATAGGGATCAGTCCATCTCTTCCTAGGCCCAGAACATCCGCGGCCTTTTTCAAGGAGTAGTGTCCCCGTTCAGATACCAAGACGGCAAGATCGTCATAGCCGTAATGTTTCATGGCTCTGAATAAGCCTTCTTGTGCAACGCCACGGAAATTCCCTTCTGGTTTGAGTGCCGAATTTCTGGCGACCCATAGCGCGGTGATATTAGCGATCGTACCGCCTGAACAAAACGCTCCCAACGAATGGTTGGCACTGTGCATCCATTGTTGATAGAAGCTGCTTTTTTCATGGTAAATCAGATTGTGTAACATCCCCAGAACCTGACGCTCTAATGGCGTAAAAGCCTTAGATGTTTCAATTTTTACCAGGTTTTGATTCAGAGCAATCATGATTTTGGACAATGGCATCAGAAAATAGGGCAATGCTGATGTCATGTGACCAATGAAGGTGGGGGCAGAGGTATTAACAGATTGTGCGACCAGCTTATTGAGCAAAAACTGGGTATGCTCAGAGACAAAGCTGGGCGTTTCAGGAATATCTGCAGATAAGAAATCTTGCTCAATTTGAGCCAAAGGCTTCTCACGAGCAGCAATGTGTGTTTGTAAGAACACATTGAGGTTTTCTGAAATCTCTTTCTCGATTCTGCCGAGTGTCGAATCTGGTGCTTCTGGCACCGTAAAGATGCGATGCAAAGATTCTCTAGTTGCATCAGCTATTTTATTATTCACTACTGCCATATCGATTGATAACTTGTCACTTTGTCGCAAATTACTGCTAATTTAATGTAATTTTTCGCCGCTGTCGAAAAAAATTACAAATGGTTGCTTAAGCCAGCACGTAGTGAATAAGCTTAAGCTGCCATTTCTTAGATGAGTATGCTGGCTAGAACGGCTATGGGCATTCAGTCATAGCGATGAGATTCATTTTATGGTTATAGTTATTGAGCGGCTGTTCGATCTTTCCTGGGTGGGTTAAGAGTGTGGCAAAAGCCGTTCTTAACGCATAGTTTTTTGCATGGGGTTTGTTCTGCCTATCGTCGAATGCTTGTTTGGCAGCCTTACCAAGACGAGTATCTTGCTTAGCCAGTATTTTGACATTGTGTTGGCTGAGGTCTAACCATGATTCGACGGGCTGCGATAAGTTAAGTTTCTCTCTGTCGTTTTCAAGATACCAGTCTACTGCATCGCGGTTAAATTCGAAGTGATGTTTTCTTCCGTTAAGAAACCATTTTCCCACTTCTGTTAGGCTCGCATCTTTTGCGACTGCCAGATCAATAAGATCTTGATACCATGCGAGTGAGGCATCGACGTATTGATGGTACTTGTCGCTTTCGCACTGGGTTGATGATGCAAAAGCAGCAGAGGGTAATACCGCAGCCGAGAGAAATAAAATAGCAGCTAACTTCATTGCCTTTCCTTGACGATGTCGATTCCAAGGTGCTCAAGTGGGTTCTGAGCGACCATCCGTACTTGAGTTTGTCATTTTCGGCTTGTGATTGTAAATCGATAGTTGCAATAAGGAAAATATTTCTTACTGAAGATGTGATCTACTATTTGAGTTCGGCTCACAGTTCTTCGACTTGGTTTCGTCCATTTTCTTTTGCTTTATATAACGCCTTATCCACTCTAAGAAATAGATCCTTATAGCCAGTGTCTGACGGTTTCAGTGCCGCGATACCGATGCTGAGTGTTATGTTGATTTGATTATTGGATAAATTAAAGATTTTGTTGTGTACTGCTTGGCGCACCCTTTCCGCTATTTCCCTACCTACTGCTAATGTGGTGTGTGGTAAAATAATTGCAAATTCATCCCCACCAAGCCGTCCGGCAGTATCTTCTCGACGTATATTTTTGTCTAGAATGCGACCGAATTGAACAAGCATTTGATCACCAACATCGTGCCCGTACTGATCATTAATTTGTTTGAAGTGATCGATATCGATGGACATGATGGTTAGCGGTTTGTCGTGCCTATTAGCTAGCGATATGCCTCTTTCGATTTGATCAATGAAATAGCGTCTATTAGGCAGATTGGTCAGAAAATCAGTATTAGCTTGTGCTTCAAGAAATAAAATCATGTCGTAAATATCCGTTACATCAGTGGATATTCCGTAAAGTGCGATGACTTCATTGTCTTTATTGAAAATAGGTGCTTTGACTGATTTAAAAACGTTGAGCTTTTGGTTTGCTGAGAAAGTATTCTGCTCATTAAATACAAGAGGTTGCTTACTTTGAAAGACTTGTTGATCATTGTTTAATACCTCAGTGAGGTAGGGATCAGGGAAAAAATCACTGTCTCTTTTGTGTAAGATATTCGCTAACGGTTGGTTAAATAGTTGGCAGATTAGTTCATTGGCGTAGATATATTCTCCTTTGGTGTTCTTAACATAAAGGTATCCACCTATATGATTGATAATAGAGGGGAAAATGCTACCGACATTGTCAGGGGTTAATATGTCTTCATTTGAGATAAGCATAGTTCATGCGTCTTGATGATTTTTTGTTAACTATACGGTATCGCTGATGATTTAATCAAGATAAACAAGAAGAAAGGCGCAACCCTTTCTTCATTAGTGAGAGATCACTGCTTTTGTTTACTCATGGCCAGAAGAACGCAGTAAGCCGCCCCTCCCCAAGTGATACCGAGACCAAATACCATCATGATGATTGCACCTGTTGTCATAATTTAGCCTCTTGTTGTTGTGGTTTAGATCTTAGATTAATGATGATTGCAATGATGAACATGGCTGCGACGAGGCCCCATCCGTACATTAATAAGTCAGGTGTTTGGTAGTTGCCATAGCCATCTCTTACAGTACGTATCAGGTTAGTGCCAAGAATTACCGCAAGCATGGCGGGGCTTAGGAATCGGAGGCAGATTTCAAACCATTTTCCAATCCTAAATTCAGAGATGTTATTTACATAACTGCGGATATCGGAGATTTTAAGTAACCAGGCGATAATAATCAGTTCAATGAGGCAGCTTGAGAGCAGCGCAATGTTATTAATGAAATAGTCTATAAGATCGAGCAATAGCAATCCGCCATTGGTCGCAAACGCCATTGAAATAATGAAACCTGTACCACAAACAAGCAAAGCGGCTTTTTTCCGTGAGCAGTTCAACTTATCGATAATGGCTGAGGTTACCGCTTCAATGATTGAAATATGTGAACTTAAGCCCGCAACGACAAGCGCAAGAAAAAATAATGGTCCTAGAACATAGGGAATAGGTAGCAAGTTAATGGCTGCAGGTATCGTTACAAAAGCGAGTCCGACACCTGCTGACACCACTTCTGTGATTGGTTTAGCTTGCTCTTGTGCCATATAGCCAAGGACACCAAAGATCATGGCTCCAGAAGTGATTGAGAAACCACAGTTAATCAATATGGTCATGAACGCATTATTATTGATATCTGATTTTTCGGGTAAATAACTCGAGTACGCAATCATGATGGCAAACCCCACACTCAGGGTGAAGAAGATTTGTCCGTAGGCCGCAGACCATACTTTTGCGTCAAGGATTTTACTGAAATCAGGCTTAAACAGATAGTTAAGGCCGTCAAGAGCACCGGGTAGGAAAAGAATACGGGCGATTAATGCGATGACCATAATAAACAGTAATGGCATCATAATTTTACTGGCGCGTTCGATACCGCCTTTAACGCCTGTATATATGGCGGCAAAGGTAATCACCCAAGCAATGGCCATTGGGATTGCGATGTGAAATTGCAAGCTGCCTAATTGGCTGGGAGAGTTATCTCCAAGTCGAAGATATTGACTAAAAAAGAAGGTGTTGGTATCTGTTCCCCAACTTTGAGTAAAAGAGAAACTAAGATACGAGATCGCCCATCCAATAATAGCAACATAGTAGATACCAATGATGGCAGCAATAAAGACCTGAAACCAACCTAGCCATTCGAATTTCCCCCCTAGTTTAGAGAAAGCACGTGGTGCAGCACTCCGGAGTTTATGACCGAGGCTAAATTCCATAATCATAAATGGGATACCGGCAGTGATCATGGCAAAAAGGTAGGGAATAAAAAATGCGCCACCACCATTCTCATAAGCCATGTAAGGAAATCGCCAGATGTTGCCTAAGCCAATCGCTGAGCCAACAGCGGCTAAAATAAACCCTGCCCGCGAGCCCCATTGTTCTCTATTCATATACACTCCTCCCTTGTGCGCTGTAAATCTCTAACCATTAACGGAAACTCACGCAGTAATAGAAAGGTTAGACCAAGTTAATGATTTGAGAGAAGTGCTGTCATCATGTGCTGCAGAGTCATAGCGAGGCTAAGCCTTGAACAAGGATTGAATCATCCAAGAAGGCATGTACGGGTACGAAACTGAAAGGCCAGTTATTCTGGCCTCTTTGTGGGGATTGATACTGATGTCAGACTAGAAAGAATAACGTAAGCCGAGGTTGGTCTGGAATTGGCTTAACCATTTTGATTCAATTTTGATATTGCATGTTTCAGAGCCCGTAGGCAGGGTGCAGCGTGTTGTTGTGTCGCTATCAATAAGATTGGCTAACCATCGGCCTTCGAAAATAAGCTCGAGGTTGTTAGCAATGTGATAAGAGGCTCCTGCTTGTAAGCCTCCAGACCACAGTAAATCATCATCAGTCCATTTTGCATCAACAATAGTTGTTCCCAAGCTGGCACCAAAGTAAGTGTCGATATTTTTGAATGGTTTAAATTGTAGCGAACTTTGGAAATGGACGTAGGTGAATGAACTGTCATCAAAATAAGCGGTAGTATTTGGTTGATGACTGATAAAAAGGCCGGCCCGGCCGGGACTTAAATCGGTTTCAATACTAAGCGCATAATGTAAATCATCGTCGATGGCGATCTTAGTGCCATTTTCATCCGTTATGCTGTTAGAAAAGCTGTAGCCAATATAAGGTGTAATATAAATTGTGTTTTCAGCCCATGCGGGCATTGATGAAATAATGCCTGCTGCAACGATAAGAAAATTCGTTGTTTTCATACCTTTTCCTTATTGTTCTAGTTACTAAATATTGTGACACCTTTCTTATAATAGTGCTTTTTCAATAGCCAGAACCTTGATGTCTCTCTAAAATAGAGTTAACAATGTGTTAACGTACGCTGAGCGGAGATGATGTTATGATGGACTTTGACTTGAAGCTTTCATTAATAGTGACCGCGGTCACGATGGCTGTGATATTGGGTTTTGGTATTATTGCGATTGCCGTATAACATTTTGATAAATAAGTTTTTTAAATTATTATTTTGCTGTGTAAAGAATGGAGTTCTGTCAGCAGATGAGTCTCTGTAGTGAGTGAGATGATGGTATGACGAATCATTTACCATTCAGTCTGAAAGAATGTGATATACAATTAGTTAACAGATTCTCTCAGCAATTATTGTCAGTGAATAGAAAAAAGATAGCACTTGTTGTTCAGGGGGGCGGACAACGGGGGATATTTACTGCCGGTGTTTTTGATGCTTTTTTAGAGGCAAACTTCGACCCGTTTGAGTTGTATATTGGCACATCTGCCGGCGCCCTTAATCTTTCTTCATTCATTAGTCGCCAATCAAATTTTGGTTATAATTTCATTGTCAATTACACCACGGATAATGCATTTTTTAATTTGTACCATTATCTTAGCAAACAGCAGTCGATGAATTTAGACTGGGCGCTAGATGCAGTTTGCTCACAGGGAAGTTTGCCGCTTGATGTAAGCACCGCTCGTGATGTTTTGCAAAACAGAATGGCACTTGCGTGCGCAACCCGAAAAGATACATTGCAAGATATGTATATGCCGATGTACCAAGATAATTGGCGAGAGGTATTAAGGGCTTCATGTGCCATTCCTCTTATTTATAATTTGCCTGTGAACTTTGATGAACTGGAGTGGGTTGATGGTGGTGTGAGTGCTGCTGTTCCGGTAAAAGAAGCTTGGAAGCGAGGTGCCGATCTGGTGATCGTTGTTCGTACTGAGCCGCTAATGATCAACCAGGAGTATAGTCATCGTTTTCATGATTGGAGAGGGAAGATAGAGACCGTACTGCCTGATTATATTGAGCGGTTGAGCCTTAATCAGTCACTGGATCGCGTTAAATCCCTTCATGCTGAATTAGCGACAAAATATGACAACTGGAAACAAGGGCGCTCAGAAGAAGGCAATAACGTGCTGGTGGAAGAGAAAGCGCGGGTCTTAGAGACAGAGAAAACAACAGGCTGGAACTTACTCACCGCAACGAACATCGAGCGCTTTGTCGCTATGACGGGTAATAGCAAAAGTGCTGAAATCATCGAAATGCTTAGTCGGTATTACACGACATATCGCGACGCGCATGACTTTATGCTGGCACCACCTGCCGGGCTTAACGTTATTCAAATTGCCCCAGAAAAGAGCCTGCGGAGTCGTGCTTTGCTCAGTGATAAGGATGATTTAGAAACAGATTATCGCGAAGGTAAGATGGTTGGACGAAAGTTCGTGACGCAGTTTGCTGATATTCTCAATGAAACATCATCAATAAGTAAGATAAACAAAAGGTAAAATTAAAAAGGAACGCTGAGTGCGTTCCTTCAATGTGTATACTCGCTAAATTAAGCCAGTACTTTTTGAAGCCAAGGCCAGCCTTGCTTCTTACGGCTTAATGTATCTTCCATCATGAGTACGCCGTTGTCAGCGAACTGATCAAGCGTCGTATTCCACTCACCTTTGTAAAGCAGGCGTGTGGTGCTTGTGGTGATGTCTGTCAGCATAAGCGCTGCCATCGCAAGGTTTTCTTCGTCACAACGGCGTTGTAGATCGGCTTCAAGTTCAGCGATCATCTCGCAAACTTGTTCAAGCGTTGCAAGCTCGATTTGGCCCACAACAACATCACGGTTGTTAAATGGGTAAGCTTTAAGATCTTTTTCAACCAGCTGTGCAGCTGAAAGACCATCGATGTCTGTTTTTGCGATAAGCAAAGCTTTGGTGAAAGCATCAAGATCTTGAATATCTGCAATTGTCGCAAGTTCAGCAACTGCATCTTGATCTTTTTGAGTACAAGTTGGAGAAGCGAAGCCTACAGTATCACTTAGGATGGCTGACATCATAAGGATTGCAAGTGGGCGAGTGATTTCAGTATTTTCCATCTTAAATAGATTGAACATGATGGTACAAGTACAACCTACAGGCCAGATCCAAGCTTCAAGTGGATTAACTGTAGTCACGTCGCCTAGGCGGTGATGGTCAACAATGCCCATGATTTCAGCATCAGCGATGTCATCAGGACCTTGTGCAAGATCGGAGTAGTCGACAAGCCAGATTTTCTCGCCAGCTACACCAGTACACATTTCAGGTTGTTCAACACCAGCTTGCGCTAGGATATGCTGAGTTTCACGGTTTAGCTCACCTTGGCGAACAGCTTTCGCTTCAAGGCCACGTGCTTTAAGAAGTTCTGCACCGACTAGAGCAGAGCAAATGCTATCGCTATCAGGGTTTTTGTGACCAACTACTTGAATCATGTCGTTTCCTTAACTGCGCCATATGCAGCTCACTGGCTGCAAGACAAATCAATTTATCCTGTCTGGTAGTCCAGAAAATCAGGAATTCTAACCGCGCAATTTTAGAGTGTCTGCCGAAAATAACAATTGAAGTTGAATAAAAAAATGTTGGTTGTCTATTTCAGCAGCGCTTTTAATGTGAAATGATAAGGTGTATATATAATGCATCTATATGTGTGTAGTGCAAATCGTGAGATACAAAAGATGTTATTCATTAGATTGCTTCCCGTTACTATCAGTTGCTGGCTGTTGGCCGCGCACTTCCTGCGCTTTAGTCTGTGGTTACCGTTCATTATGCTGCTACTGTTGCCCCTGATACTGTCTGTTCGTCAAGCAAGTATCCCTAAACTGATGTCTCTATTCCTTGTTCTTATTGCAGGGCAATGGGTATTGATCACCTATGACTTAATTAACCTGCGTTTGATGATGGGGGCTGATTGGCAACGTCTGGCTGCGATCATGATGGCTGTGATTAGTGTAACTCTAGCGTCAATCTTTTGTTTTTCTATGGAAAAGGTCCAAAGTTATTATAGAGGAAGGCCACGGACGTTCGAGTAAAAGAGTGGTACGTCTAATGCGACATTGTGGCTAGTTATGTTCAGTGGTTGTGCTTGATTGATAGCGACTGATGTCTTTAGGCTGTTTTAGTGTAATAATTTTAGATATCATTACGCGCCAAATGATCATCGAAAATAAGTAACATCTGGTGCAGGTCTATCGTCGATTGACCGTAGAGTATTGGGTGTATTTAACGAATTTAGCCTATTAGTGGGCTCATGTTGATATTGACTTTGATGATATCTGATTGAGTGTCAACTGCTTGGCTGTAGAAGTACTTAGGAACAACATGGTTAATGTCAGGGCAAGAGTGCCTTTTAAAGTTGGTCTAAAAAGCAATATCGCGGCTGATCTGCTTTCATTTAATGGTCTGGAATCAGGCAAAGAACACGTTGCACTGATTTTTCAAAATGCTGATGAACGCACTGAACCACCTCTCGTACGTATGCATTCTGAATGTCTGACGGGGGATGTTTTTCACTCATCTCGTTGTGATTGTGGCGAGCAGCTTGATGAAACCATTGAAAAAATGGGTCAAGAGGGAGGTGTATTACTCTATCTTCGTCAGGAAGGCCGAGGTATTGGTCTATATAATAAAATCGATGCTTATGAGCTTCAAAGCCAAGGTATGAATACCTATGAAGCCAATAATCATCTTGGCTTTGGTGATGATCTACGCGACTTTACTGAGGCGGCTTTGATGCTAAGAGCCCTGGGTATGAATGCTATTCGGCTAATCACTAATAACCCGAAGAAAATCCGTGAGCTTGAGGCGTTAGGTATTGTGATCACAGAAGTGGTTGGTACAAAAGCGCATGTTAAAGATGGCAATGAAAGTTATTTAAAAACCAAAGCAAGCCATGGCAAGCATCGTTTTCATTTTGATTAATCCTCGTTTTGATTGGTTATGAAGATGCCTCGTTAATGGCGAGGCTTTTTTATTACACACTTATTTCCCCTCATATTTCTCCTCAAAAGTTAAGTTGTGTAACCACTGGATAACATTATAAATAAGCAAGTCAGTGCATGGCAGTGAAATCTACATGATATGAATTAGTTTTTGTAATGCGATTCATAATAAACAATCGTGCTTTATAACACGTTAAATTCTTGCCACTATTCAATTTCACGACTACTATCTGCGCCAATTCCTCAGCAACTACTACCAAATATTCTCATCAAGCAGGTAAGATTAGCTGCTTAATTTTGTAATATCGGTCTTTTATTCTGAGTGTCGTCGGTGAATTGCAAAAATCACTCAATTTTTCAAAATTATATTCTATGAGAGGGTACTGATTGTGGATCAGCAATCATCTTCTACGAACATGGGCAAGCTGCTATTTCTGATTATCTTGCTGGTGGCGGTAGGGCAAATGACACAAACCATGTATGTGCCATCTATTCCTGCTATGTCTGAGTTTTTCTCAGTTAAGTCGTCTTACCTACAAGCGGTGATGGCGGCTTACTTGATCCCTTACGGTTTATCTCAGTTCATTTATGGTCCACTGTCTGATCGTATCGGCCGTCGCCCTGTTATTATGATGGGTATGTGTATCTACTTAATTGGTGCGATTGTAGCGTTGTTAGCACCAAGTTTTGAGTGGTTCTTGATGGCCAGCTTTGTGCAAGGTATGGGTACCGGCTGTAGCGGCGCAATGAGCCGTACCGTAACACGAGATTGCTATGACGGTGCCGATTTGCACCGCGCCAACAGTTTGGTCAGCATGGGCGTGATTTTCTCTCCATTGCTTGCGCCAGTACTGGGTGGCTACCTGTCTACCGTATTTGCATGGCAAGCCAGCTATGTATTCCTGTTGGTGTTCGGGGTGATCGTCACGGTCGCGATGATGTGCCTGTTTGCTGAAACCTTGCCGGCGGAAAAACGCCGTCATGAACGTGTAATGGTGAGTTACCGTTACGTCTTGGGTAACCGCCGTTTTCAAGGCTATGTACTGTGTTTGATTGCGACCTTTGCCGGTATTGCCGTCTTTGAAGCGGCTGCGGGTGTGTTACTCGGCAGTGTATTGAAGTTGGATCCAAAAACTGTGAGCTTGCTTTTTGTGTTGCCGTTGCCCGGTTACATGGCAGGGGCATGGCTATCATCTGCGTTTGCGAAGCGTTGGGGAAATACTCATGCTATGTATGTGGGTATTATGGCAATCATTGCGGGTTCACTTACTGTTTTAATACCTGGTATGGCAGGGCTTGTTACTGTTAGCTCTTTGATTGGTGGCGCATTTGTTTACTTTATCGGGGCCGGTGTTTTATTTCCAGCAGCAACAACAGCGGCGATTCAGCCTTTTCCACACCATGCGGGCACCGCAGGGGCAGTATTAGGTGGCTTACAAAACTTGGGTGCAGGCATTGCGACACTGGCAGCATCCATGATGCGCGCAGAAGATCAGTACAACCTTGGGGCGGTGATGAGCGTGATGGCTATTTTGGTGGTGATCAGCATGTTCTGGGTACGCCGCAGTGAGCACGAAGAGACACATGCCGTTATGCAATGATGGCACAGATATAAAAGCCGAAAACAAAAAAGCAGCGTATTTACGCTGCTTTTTTTGTCTGTTGAGAGCGCTGGGTATTATTAATCGCGCTTCCACAGAATGTGACAGAATTTGTTGTCCGGATCACGGCTCACTAATAGGCGCGCAAACACATCATCAAGCTCGTCGTTTTCTTCATTTACAAGACCGATACGCACTTCCGCGTACACTTCTTTATCGACATCAAAGCCAACATGCTCTTCCCAGTCATCTTTTGTTTCAACGAGTTCCGCTGCGCCACGGTCATCAAACTGCAGGGTGAATAGCAATACATCTGCTGAATCAAGGTTATCTGCGGCCATTTCAAGAAAAATGTCATATGCAGCGTCAATTACGTCGTCGTAAGAAATGAGGTTTGGTGTATCCATGAACTTTATCTATCTATCATTGAGTGAAGGGACAGTATAGCGATAGAGGGTAGGAATACCAACCCATTAGATAGCGGAAGAAAACAGATTAGTGTGGTGATGAAAGGCCAGTAAAAAGCCCGACAGCTACGGCTCAATGAGGGTAACTGTCGGGCTAAGCTTGATATAGTATCAATTATGCACGGCTAGTGTATTTGCGTTCTGCTGTGTTGATAATGATACGATCTTCAGGAGAAATGTATTCAGGTACCTGAACCACAAGACCAGTTGTTAGACGTGCTGGTTTTGTACGCGCAGATGCTGACGCGCCCTTGATTGAAGGGTCAGTTTCAACAATAGAAAGCTCTACGGTAGAAGGTAGTTCTAGACCAGCAGGCTTATCATTTACAAGGATAAGGTGTAGACCTTGAGTGTCTTCATTAATGAACAGCATTTCGTCTTCAATGTCAGAGGCATTGAAAGTGTGCTGGTCATAGTTTTCAGTATCCATAAAGATGATAGTGTCGCCATCAGCGTAAGAGTACGCGATTGGACGCTTAGTCATGTCTACAGTTTCTACAACATCATCCGCTTTTAGACGCTCGTCTACGCGCGCACCTGTTGCGATTTCAACACAACGCATCTTATAGATTTTTGTTCCGCCACGACCACCAGGAGTCGTTACTTCGATGTCTTTAACTAGCAATGTCTTGCCGTTATTAACAATGGCAAAACCTTTTTTTATCTCACTTGCTCTTGGCATTCTTATTACCTATTGCGTTAATAAAGCTTCTTACTTTAATGTGGCCGGATTATACAACTGAAAAAGCAGTTAATCATCACTTTGTTTAGTGCTTTGTGTCAGTATTGGCGTACTTAAAGTGAGTGAATTTTAAACTTCGCAACAAAACGGCTATAAGGCATCGGTTTTGCGTAGAAATACCCTTGGCAACATTCAATATTCAGCGCCTTGATTTGATCAACTTGCGCTTGTGTTTCAACGCCTTCGGCAACCAGTTTACAATTGAGCTTATGCCCCATTTCGGCCATATTACCTAAGATAGATTGGGTGACAGAGTCTGTTACTGACGATGCGACAAACGAACGATCAATTTTGATGATGTCAAAGCTAAGAGCCTGTAAGGTGGAAAATCCAGCATAACCCGTTCCAAAATCGTCCAGGGCCCATTGAATGCCTATATCACGTAGCTTCTGCATACCACTGTGCAATAATTTGAGATTGGTATTGGAGAAGTTGTCCCTTTCAGAAAACTCCAACACAGTGCCATGGGTAAGGACTGGATATTGTTCAGTTAATTTAATGACGGCATCAACAAACAGAGGGTTTGCAATCATAGAGGCCGTGACGTTGATCGTGATATAGAATGGCTTATTTAAGGCCATAATTTCCATTTTTTGGAAGGCGGCATGCTCAATAAGTTGTAATGATATCTCATTAATTTGCCCCGATTGTTCGGTGGCTGGAATGAACTCGTTGGGATAAATAACTTTTCGTTTTGGATGTAGCCAGCGGACAAGTAATTCAGCGCCAATCCAAGCCCCAGTTGTAGAATCAACGATAGGTTGATAAAAGCCATGGAATTCTTTTTTCTCTATGCCTCTCTGTATTTCAGCAAACTGAGACTCACGCCATGTCATAAAATGGTGCATGGCAAATGTTACTAAGAGAGAAACAAAAAATATAATTAGAAGCCCATAGGGTAATAAATCTATCATTAACTCGACTAACATAGATTTTGTGTAACCAGTTGTTACATAATAAGGGTAGGTTGGTGAATGACTTTTTGACTTAAATTGAACAGCAAGATCAGATATATTGTTACTTTCTGATAATAGCTCATCATGTGTATTATAAATACCAGCATATATGTTTCGTTGATTGGCAAGATCTTTGATCCAGAAGTCTATATATCTAGGGTCAAGAAGTACACGGTACCAACTGCTATCAAATTGAATCATAAAGAAAACAGCATTAACACCGCGTCGTTGGCTTATTCCTCGATATAGAATGTACTGATCGTTGGAATTAAATTCGTGGAGATAATGTTGATTGTAGTTAATAGTATTAATATCGAATATACGATCGCTACAAATAAATTTATTATCTTTAATTAAACTGATTTCCTGCATTATGCTGGTATCAAAAGTTAGATCTTCTAAAGCCTTACGGCTTTCTATGCTACAGTTTGGATACAGTTTATTAACGGATGTTAATTTCCCATCAATAGTGGCAATGTTTTTCTCGAATGATGCCATTATGCAGTGGGAGAGCGTTTCTGATTTTGTTTCAGCATAGTGCTCAATATAATACAAGAATGTTACACAGCCCCAGAGGAATGCGACCAGGAAAATAAAATAATTTTGTTTTTTTATCATTGTAAAATAGGAGCATTCGAGTAAGAGTATTAACTATATATTAAATATATTCGATTTTACATAAGTAAATAAAAGTACAGATAAAATATGCCATCTTCTCATAAATTCAGCTATTCTATTCCTTCTTGGAATGTGGCTTTGTGCTAATTTAGCTGAATATATCGCTTTAATCAAAAAAGCAGCATTTTATCTAACCAAGTTGTTGCATTTGCCTGATATAAGCATCTTGTTTCAATGGTTTCCGTGACGATCTAAATTCGACATTATCAATGGCTTCAATATGTTTGAGGACATTGGGTATACTCAGAGCACTTAGGTATAATGCATTATCGATTCGAATTTGTACAAAGGCCTGCAGTGACACTCGCTCTACCGCTACTAGATAGTCAATTAGGATTTCAAGCTCAATTTCATCCCATTGTTGAGGATGTTATTCATCAGTTGAAAGTGGGATTAGGTGCAACACTGCATAGTGTGTATGTGGCAGGAAGCATCGCACGATGCACAGCTATTCCAGGAAGATCTGATCTTAACCTGACCGTCATCATCTTGCGTGATTTAACCGCTGAAGAGCAATCTATAATCAGTGCAATTCGCCTCCGCTTTGAGGGAAGGCAGCGTTTGTTAACGAAACTGGTGTTTCAAATAGTGACCAAAGATGAGGTACTGGCTCTTGAGTCGGTATTTAGTTGGGGTTTTTGGCTTAAACATTGTTGCCGTTGTTACACTGGTGATGACTTATCTACTCGTTATGGACGCTTTGAAGCCAGCTGGGATATTGCAAAAACACTTAATGGCGATATTGCCGAGCAACTTGGTGAGTATCGGCAGAAAATAATGCAAACGAAGGTGTTGGCTCATTATCTCGATTATTGCCGTGAAATTGCAAAAAAAATGATTTGGACATGCTATTCGCTGGTCTTGCATCGTAGCAAGGGATTGGCGTTGTCTTTGGCGGAGGCTGCAGATGCATTTCTCCTGTTTTACCCAGACAAGCGCGTGGAGATTGAGCGTTTGTTTCTGCTGGTATCGGGTACTCAAGTACCCAAAAAAGCATCACTTTTTATGATTAATGACTTTGGTCGGTGGATCAAGGATGAATTTGATAAGATAGATCGAAGGATTGGCTAATTTTTAGCGTATTGCAGAGGTTTTATTGCTTACTCAATCTAAAGGCTTTGTTCTGACGAGACAAGCGCGAGATGTCCGTGGTGTACCGGAAATTATACTCTGGCTGAGCACCAGTGATGGGCCAACAAAACTTGTTGTTCGTGGTGAAAACCCCGTGTGCTTTATTCGTCAGCAAGATCAGGCGTTGGCTGAGGCCGAACTTCATAAAGTCGGTATTATTGTTGTCTGTAAACCACTTGCGCTTAAGAATTTTCAGCACAATCCCATGTCAGCCTGTTATTGCAACTCAATCAAAGATTACTTGCAGCTGTCGACTATTTTATCCCATAACGGAATAGAATCCTTTGAAGCTGATATTCGTTTGGCTGACCGATATTTGATGGAGCGCTTTATTTGCGGCGGGGTTGCGTTCAGTGGTCGTAGTCAACAGAAGGCGGGCTTTCGGGAATTTACTGAGGTAAAAGCCAAGTCGGCTGATTATAAGCCGTGCTTATCGATAGTGTCGCTCGACATTGAGTGCTCAGAAAAGGGCGTGCTGTATTCGGTAGGATTACACAGTGAGATGGATAGCCGTGTCATTATGGTCGGTTCCCCTTGCTCTGATGCGCCAGACATAACGTGGATCCAGTGGGTAGAATCCGAAAAGGCACTATTGCTTGCGCTGGAAGCGTGGTTTTTAGCGTTTGATCCTGATGTCGTTATTGGCTGGAATGTTATTGATTTCGATTTCCGACTTTTACTTAAGCGAGCTGAATGGAATGCGCTGAGTTTGCGTATTGGTCGTGGAAAGCAGCCACCGCATTGGCGCCAATCAACTCAGCATGTCAATCAAGGCTTTTTGACGCTCCCTGGACGGGTCGTACTGGATGGTATTGATACCTTAAAAACGGCTACTTATAACTTCCGTTCTTGGTCGCTGGAATCCGTCGCTCAGGAGCTGCTTGGTGAGGGTAAAAGCATCCATAAAGTCAGTGATCGGATGGCTGAAATCAATCAGATGTTTCAGGATGATAAAGTGGCGTTAGCGCGCTATAACCTACAAGACTGCAAGTTAGTATCACGAATTTTTGATCATACCCATATGCTGGATTTTGTGATTGAGCGTAGCTGTTTAACCGGTGTTGAGCTTGATCGTATTGGCGGATCGGTCGCGGCGTTTACTAACCTTTATCTGCCACAGCTTCACCGTGCAGGATACGTTGCGCCGAGTCTCGCCAGTGATAATTGGATAGCCAGTCCGGGGGGGTATGTGATGGACTCGAAACCGGGCTTGTATCCTTCTGTGTTAGTGCTTGATTTTAAATCACTGTATCCTTCTATCATCCGCTCATTTCGGATTGATCCTGTAGGTTTGATTGAAGGGCTGTTGCTTGACGAAGGATGCGATGATGATCAGGCGATAGCGGGATTTCGAGGCGGGCGTTTTCATCGCGACAAACATTTTTTGCCTAAGATGATTGAAAACTTGTGGGCAGCAAGAGATCAGGCAAAGCGCGATGGTGAAAAAGCCTTCTCACAGGCCATAAAGATCATCATGAACTCATTTTACGGTGTACTAGGCTCTTCAGGTTGCCGTTTCTTTGATCATAGACTCGCGTCTTCAATCACGATGCGCAGTCATGAGATCATGAAGTTGACACGTGAACTGATTGAAGCTAAAGGATATGAAGTCATTTATGGTGATACAGACTCAACATTTGTCTCACTGAATAAGCCTTACAGTTCAGAACAGGCGGATGAAATCGGCGACATGCTGGTGACGCATATTAACCAGTGGTGGCGGGATCATTTACGTACGCAATATAATATTCATTCAGCGTTAGAGATCGAGTATGAAACGCATTACCACAAGTTTCTGATGCCAACTATACGAGGACAGGAGACGGGAAGTAAAAAGCGTTATGCTGGCTTGGTGATAAAAGGGGACAAGGAGCAGATTGTTTATAAGGGGTTAGAAACCGTTCGTACAGATTGGACGCGGTTAGCTCAGACTTTTCAGCAATCGCTATATCATCGGGTTTTTCATGAGCAGGATGTTGAAGATTATGTACGACGTTATGTGAGAGAGACACGTGAAGGGCTTCACGATGCTGATCTTGTTTATCGCAAGCGGTTACGGCGTAACTTAAGCGAGTATAAAAAAAATATTCCGCCACATGTCAGAGCGGCAAGAATGGCTGATGATCTCAATCTTCGAGCGGGTCGGCCATTACAATATCAAAATGGTGGGTGGATAGAATATGTGATCACCGTTAATGGGCCTGAGCCACTTGAAAGTCACCAGAGTCTCATTGACTATGACCATTATGTTGATAAGCAACTTAAACCCGTCGCTAACGGCATTTTACCCTTTATCGGGCAATATTTTGAAACCCTGACAGCTCCTCAATTAGGACTGTTTTAGCAAGGAAAGGCAAAGAAGTGATTATGTTTAATACAGCGTACAGTGAACAGATTCAGCATCGGATTGATCAAAAAACCAAGCCAGTAGGGGCGTTGGGGCAGCTAGAAACGGTTGCTTACCAATTGGCGCTGATTCAGAGTCAGGGCAAGGCGTCGGCAGTCACAGCTATCAGCATTAATAACCCGACTGTGCTGGTATTTGCTGGCGACCATGGCATTGCAGATCAAGGGGTGAGTATTGCCCCGAGTGCAGTGACGCAGCAGATGGTCATGAATTTTTTAGCAGGAGGTGCGGCAGTAAACTGTTTTTGTCGAGCGAATAATGTTGCGATAAAAGTGATCGATTGCGGGATCTTGCATCCCGTTGAAAGTGATCATCCAAGTTTTATAAAACAACGATTAGGTGATCGCACGGCTAATTTTGCGATGCAACCTGCGATGACAGAATCTCAGGTTAAACATGGCTTAGCGTGGGGCCGAGAGATTGTACAGGGCGTGATTGCTGATGGCAGTAATCTTGTGATGTTTGGTGAAATGGGGATCGGGAATACCAGTAGTGCTGCTGCAATTTTGGCTGCGATCTCTGGCGAACCAATCACACGTTGTGTCGGGTTGGGTACGGGTATATCTGAAGAGCAGTATATTAAAAAGCAGGCATTGGTTACTCAAGGTGTCGCCAGATGTCAGTCACAGACCCCAGAGGTGATAATGGCTGAAGTGGGTGGCTTTGAGATTGTACAGATGGTAGGTGCCTTTTTAGGCGCGATGGAAAAACAAACGCCTGTGCTGGTGGATGGCTTTATTGTGACTGTTGCGGCATTATTAGCAACGACAATTGATCCCGCATGCAGAGACTATCTGATTTTTGCTCATCAATCTCATGAATCAGGTCATCGATTGGCAATGGAATTACTTCAGGCTGAGCCATTATTGGATTTGTCGTTACGTTTAGGTGAGGGTACTGGTGCAGTCTTAGCAGTACCTTTACTTAATGCGGCAGCTGAGTTCTATAATCACATGGCAAGCTTTGCAGATGCAGGTGTGACGGTATAGCGGTTGTCGCTAACACCGTAAAGTAATAGAAAAAAACGCGCAAATGCGCGTTTTTCTGTATTTGATGGCCAGTTCTTGTCATTAGTGGCTATCAAAATACTCAATATTACTAACGGCTGATTTTGCTGCATGAATCGGTTCAAATTTTATCGCACCACGATTAGGGGTGCAGATCTGATACTCGTTGCCGCAATCAAAAATAGCAAGCACGGCTTCATTAAGTCTAAAAATTGCGGGAAGTGGCTGACCAATTTCACAGATACAATCTTGCCCTTCATGCTGCCATGAGAGCTTGTAAATACGTTTATTTTGTTGTGGTGCCGCGATATGAGTGGCAATTGAATTAAAAACAGCTTCCGCTTGTTGTGGGTTAGTTGCCGATGGCACAAAGAAATCCATGGTTCCCTCCTGATTACGCTATCTACCTTGATAGCCTTCAAAGACTAGCAAAATTATTGTCTGCTGTGCAAATTTTATACATGTATTCTCAAGTGAGATTTTTCCTATTCGTATCAGGTTGGGTATATGATTATTACGGAGGGGGGGAAGTGTAATGGAACAATTAGATTTTTTTTCGATTCCAAGCCCCTGTGTTGGAATTTGTCAGGTGAACAATCGTGGATATTGCAAAGGGTGCTTTCGAAGTCGGGAAGAGCGCTTTAATTGGCAGCAGTTCAGTAACGCCCAAAAACGCCATGTTATTCGGTTATGTAGACAAAGATACCTACGTGTTATGCGGGCAAAAAAAAATCAACAATGGGAAGAGATTAAGCAAACAGGTGATGAGCCAAAACAGCAAGAATTATTTTGAGAGTTACGATGTATTTGATATCAGATGCTAATAAAAAAGCGCCTATAAGGCGCTTTTTTGAAGAGTATGAACCCGCAATTAGATGCGTTTGAAGTCCATGTGCTCAACTTTTGGCTTGAACACGTGACGCTGGATGTCTTGAGGCTTAACCTTAACTTCCTGGCCATCGATCACTAGAGTGATTGCTTCGTAGAACGCAGCTTTGTCCATCTGGTTGATCACGCTATCGTGATCAAGCTCGATAGAGATAGGAGCGGCTTCGCCACCGTATACGATTGCTGGGAACTTGTTTGCGTGACGTAGGCGGCGGCTCGCACCTTTACCTAGATCAGTACGTACTACTGCTTCAAATTTCATCTTAAATTCTCTTTAAGTTAACTAAATAAGACAATGGAAATGCGACCATATCCATTGCCATAAATCGAGCGCGGATATTACCAATGATCTGTGCTTACAGCAAGTGTAATAGTCAGTATTCATCATCAATGACAGATATTTTAATCAATTTTACCGTATTTGTATTATTTATGATGGGGTGGGGAGCTAATTCTGGTTTTTTACTTAAAAACTGGTGAGGTGTAACCCATGCTTTAAAATGGGTATTGCATCACAAAACATGAAGTTGGTTGGGGGGTTTTGGGGGAAAATTTAGCTATCCATCATGATTTTACGTAATTTATGTAACAGATGTATAACTGATTTTTGAGTGATGGGTGGATGTAATGACGACAAATAATGAAATGCCTTTTATACAACTGAAAGAAAAAGTCCGGGGATGTATTGCGGTATCAAATAACCCCTTCGACAGTAAGGAAGAATCGTCGACAGATATAACGTTCGCTGCGTTAAACGTATTGCTGGATACACATGATAAGAAACAAGTGTTACGAGAATTAAATCGTTACCATATGGAATTGGCAAATATTCTGGATTATGAACCAGGAAGTATGACAGCCGCTGAGATGATGATGGTGGATAAAGAGCGCTTAACTAATTGTAATGCTGCGATAAAACATCTAGAAACGGCATATTAATTGACTGACGATGAAGAGCGAATTTCATTGCCAGTCATTGACGTTGAGCTTGATTTTTAGTGTGGTTTGGTGACTAGTTAGTTATTCGACTTTTGATATTGGTCTAGATCAAACAGTTTGTCGCGGATAGCCCAGAATCGACCGCTTTTTCGAGCGATGATGATCTCTGGTGGGCGTAACCTGTGTTCATTGTTAGCGACCTTAGTCGGTGCGGTATCGGTGAAAGGGCGATGACGATCAACTAAATGCGGGTTGATGAACTTTTGTAGGAACTCTTGCTTTTGTCCTTTGGTCGACAGTGTCCATACTTCGCTGATTTCAGCACTTTCATCACTGATATAGATGACTTTTAACTGGGGCTTGCCAAATTTGTTTTTCCCCGGCTCAAGACGTAAATCGGTGCAGTTCATTATCATCGCATCTTTCAGTTTTAGGGCATCTCGCAGTTTTTTATCTGGATCCACCATGACCGCTTCACACACATGGCAGCGGCGAGCTGCAATGTCATTGTCAGCACCGCATTCTTCACAATATTTTGCACGAAAGCGATAGCCACACTCTTCACGCTCACCGGTGTCATCATCTTCAAAATAGCCTTGGCAGCGACGACCATAGTGTTCAATCAAAAAACCCGCAGGGTCGAGTTTCCCCCAGAAGCTATTGTTAAAGCCACAGGCCGGGCAAG
This sequence comes from Photobacterium nomapromontoriensis, assembly GCF_050336815.1. Lineage (NCBI taxonomy): Bacteria > Pseudomonadati > Pseudomonadota > Gammaproteobacteria > Vibrionales > Vibrionaceae > Photobacterium > Photobacterium nomapromontoriensis. The sequence continues at coordinate 5,007 of NZ_JAKJSL010000017.1, read as the reverse complement.
GGACCATGATCACTTCACTGTCACTGTTAGGCTTAGGATCGCCGACCTCCGGTTGATAAAGGTCATAGCAATTACCCGCGTACTCCAGTACTAAGCAATCTTTTTTTCCCTCAAATAAGCGTAAGCCTCGACCGACGATTTGTTGATATAAGCTGATGGATTCGGTTGGTCGCAACACAGCAATGAGATCAACATGAGGCGCATCGAATCCCGTGGTGAGTACAGAGACATTGACCAAAAATTTTATTTTTTGCTGCTTAAATTGGTTAATGATCCGATCGCGTTCATCAAGTGGTGTATCGCCGATCACCAACGCGGCATTTTCATTAGTAAGGTAACCCATGATCTCCTTTGCATGGTTTACTGTAGAGGCAAAAATCATGACCCCACGGCGATCCTTGGCGTAGTCGATGACCTGCTCAATGATCATGGGGGTCGCTCGGTGCGAATTCTCAATTACGCTATCCAGGTCAGCGTCTTTATAGCGACCATTGACAGAGGGCTTTAGGGTTGAAAAGTCGTAACCCATTACCGCCATATCCATCATTTTTGGCTCCGTTAAAAAACCTTCATCAAGTAAATAGCGGATAGGTAACTCGAAAATGCAGTCACGGAAGAAGCGATCTTGTTCGGTGCGCACCTGACCACGGGTATGGTATTTGTAGATCCATCCCATCCCCAGACGATAAGGGGTCGCGGTTAAGCCGAGGATTTTTATTCCGGGGTTAATTGTCTGTAAATGACTAATGACTTTCCGGTAGGCGCTGTTTTCATCATCGGGTACACGGTGACACTCATCAATGACCAACAGTGAAAACTCATTAGCAAACTGGTCAAGGCTGTTAGCCATTGATTGAACAGAGGCAAAGACAACTTGTCGGTCTGTTTCTTTACGGCCTAATCCGGCTGAGAAGATCGAGGCTTTCAGGCCGTAACTTTCGTATTTGCTGTGGTTTTGCTCCACCAACTCTTTGACATGGGTCAGTACCAGTACCCGCCCTCGAGCGATGCGGGCTAACTCGGCGACAACCAAGCTTTTTCCGGCCCCGGTTGGTAAGGCGAGCACGGCGGGAGTGCTATGTTTACGAAAATAGTGAAGAGTGGCGTTAACGCTGTCTTGCTGATAAGGACGAAGAGTATACATAAGATGAAACGGACAAAGCCTGCCAGAGAGTGATAATTACCGGTGATAGTGTATCTACATACCTTAGTTACCTCAAGATGCTTGGTTCCGCGATCAAGCAGGGCAGAGCGTGTAATAGCGACTGCCTACAAGAGGCAGTCACATCATGTTAATGCGTATTAGTGAATGGTTTTATGATGCGATGGTCAAAGACACTTCGCTGGGTTGGATCACTTTGGTCATCATGCAGAATTGGCGACGAGGAATAAAACCGTGATTTTCATAAAATTTACGGGCCCCTTTGTTGCCGATATTGACCTCGAGAGACAGAGCATTAACACCTGCCGCAGCAGCATGTTGTTCTATTTGAGGAATGAGTTCGGTGCCAATACCTTGCTGGCGCCATTCTGGTTTAAGATAAAATTGGTCAATAAGCCCAATGCGACCGCCATGTTCCAGACTGAAGCTATAGCTGATGATGATATGACCGGCGATGAAAGTATCATTGCCATCGTTGACTTCGATGTACCAAGCTTGTCCAAGCTCCGGATTGCTAAGCAATTGATGAATTGCATTCAAGGTGCGCTCTTTCTTTTGAGGGAGAACTTCATACTCAAACAGCTCTTCAACGAGCTTAACAAGCATATCTGTTGATGACAGACTCGGCGCAACAAGTGAGATGTTCATAATTAGACCTTTGCAGTTAGGCATTGCCACCTAGAAGTGAAGAGTAGGTGTACGTCCATTTATACAAAACCACTATCCGATGTGTCCATTGAATAAGACCAATAATTATTAAAAATGTTTGAGATTTTGAGGTTAGTTGAATAATAGGAAAGTGCAATGAACTTACAAATAAGTACGAATTCGCAATGTTGCATAAGCACCGATACCTTGAGGTACCTTGAGGTAGCTTGAGTATAGTCATTATGCTCCCATTTTAGTCTAAAACCAGCAATGGGCATGTGAACGCATGGCATAAGTTGCTATGATATGCCCCTTTTGTATCATCTGGAGCCAATAATGAGGCTTGATAAATTCCTGTGTACCACCCTCGGTATCACTCGCAGAGAGGCAGCTAAGCTGCTTAAAGACAAACTTATCGAAGTAAATGGTGAGGTTGTTAAGAGCACGTCATTGAAAATCACAGATGATTGTGATGTTGAATTCAATGGCCGTACTTTGCGATTAGAGGGCCCTCGTTATTATATGCTGAATAAGCCACAGGGTTTCGTTTGCTCTCACGTTGATGATCACAATCCAACCGTGTTTGTATTGCTTGATATCGTCAGTCCTGAAAAGCTGCATGTTGCTGGTCGACTAGATGGCGATACTACCGGATTAGTGCTGTTGACTGATGACGGTCAGTGGTCACATCGGATCACATCACCTCGTCATGAGTGTGAAAAAGTCTATTATGTCGAGTTGGCCGATCCTGTGCCGGAAGAGACTATCCAACAATTTGCTGAAGGTGTGCAGCTTCGTGGTGAAAAAGAGCTGACTCGTCCTGCTAAGTTGGAAATCGTGGGCGAACGAGAGGCGATCATTACCATTTCTGAAGGTAAGTACCATCAAGTGAAGCGAATGTTTGCTGCAGTAGGCAATAAAGTCGAAGCCTTGCACCGTGAAAAGGTGGGTATCGTTGAGCTTGATGAAGCGTTAGAGCCAGGTGAATATCGCCCACTGACGGAAGCTGAAGTTCAGGCGTTCATGAAGTAAATCTAGCTTGTTTAACGTCTATAGTTATTGTGAAGGAGGAGTGCAGACTCCTCTTTTTTATATTCATTTATTGGAATATAAAGATATATCATCACAGAAAGTGACTCTTTCCTCGTTAGAAAGAGTTTATTCAGCTAAATCATCGTACAATATCTATCTTTGATAGAACCATCACTTTTTATTGAGACAACATGACCACAAAAGACAGCCCAACGCTGAGCTTTCAATTGATCCTGATCCTAGGTGCGATCGGTGCATTAACCCCCTTAGCTATCGATATGTATCTGCCCGCTATGCCGACGATTGCGCGCGACCTGGCGGTATCACCAAGCTTAGTTCAGGCAACATTGACGTCTTATACTGCTGGTTTTGCGATTGGTCAGTTATTGCATGGACCATTGGCCGACAGTTATGGTCGTAAACCGATATTGGTTATCGGGATCATGGCATTTGCGTTTGCGGCGATATGTAGCGCATTATCTCAAGGTATTGTAGAGCTGACTTGGATCCGTGCTGCTCAGGGGTTTGCTGGTGCGGCGGCAGCCGTCATCATTCAAGCGTTAGTCCGGGATATGTTCGAGCGGGAAGATTTCGCTCGAATGATGTCGTTTATTACCTTAGTGATGACAGTCGCGCCGTTGATTGCCCCTATGCTGGGTGGTTATCTTGCCATTTGGTTTGGCTGGCGCGCTATATTTTGGGTACTGGCAGGGTTTGCGGTGTTAATTATGCTCGCGGTGACCCTGAAGATCCCAGAAACACTGCCAGTTGAAAAGCGCTTACCTTTTCATTTAGGAACCACACTGCGTAATTACGCCAAGATGCTAACGACCCCTCAAGCGGTTGGGCTGATATTTTGTAGTGGTTTCTCTTTTGCCGGTATGTTTACCTTCCTGACTGTCGGTGCGTTTGTATACATTGACCTATACCATGTTGGCACTGAGCATTTCGGATTATTGTTCGGCTTGAATGTGGTCTGTTTGATTATGATGACGAGCATCAATGGTCGGCTGGTGAAGAAGAAGGGCTCACATTGGATGCTACGGTTTGGCCTGACGGTTCAGTTAATCGCCGGAATAGGCTTGGTATGTGGTCAACTGCTTAATCTGGGCTTGTGGGGGGTAGTTATCCCTGTCATGCTGTTTGTCGGTACCATTTCTATTATTGGTAGTAACACAATGGCTTGCTTGTTAGGTAAGTATCCGCATATGGCGGGAACGGCCTCATCATTGGCAGGTACAATGCGCTTTGGAACCGGAACAGTGGTCGGTGGGTTAGTGGCAATGATGCCAGATGCCACCGCATGGCCGATGGCACTGTCGATGGCGGCTTGTGCCGTTTTATCTGCGATTTTTTACTGGTTCTTATCGCGTGACGCTTAAGGAAACACATGGCTACGTTTTATCAAGAAATTTATACATTAGTGTCTGATGGTTTAAAGGAATTATCAGAATCACAATTAGCGGGCAAAACACCGAAAAACCCGGTGAGTGAAACGCACTTTTTCAGTGCTTGGGTAACGAAGGCGATTAAACAGCAACGCTATGATAACTGTGTCGCAGATACACTGGTTGCGTGGCAAAAACAAGCCCGTAGCATGGGTAAGCATTCCCTGTTAAAGCAACAGTTTGAGCAAATCCAAACGACATATGCTGGGATCCCCCGTGATGGTGACGTGCTTAGCGCTGTCTCCATTAAGCAGTTTAATGCGTTATATGCAGAGATGCAGCAGGCTGATTGGATGGTCGCAACTGAGTATGAAATTAACCGTAAAGTGACCCACCATACTGACGGTCAGGGCTCATTAGTGGTCTGTGCCGCGAAAGCCAAGCTGGCATTTGCTGAAGATGGCGAACTGGTAAAACCCTTGTCACTTTTCGTTCGTGGCGATGTGAAACAACTGGTATCTATCGCTTATCAGCAGGGTATCTTGTTGTATAAAGTGACGGACTATAAGTCGATAGTGAAATATCACGGCGAATACATTGTGTACCCGCACAATGCAGGGAAACATATTCCAGAGCTTATTGTTCAGTAATACCGTAAGACGAGAAAAAGCGAGAAACATCTCGCTTTTTCTCTAAAACTTGATATTTTCGCACCTCGCACCTCGCACCTCGCACCTCGCACCTCGCACCTCGCACCTCGCACCTCGCACCTCGCAC